>CAMDSO010000013.1 GCA_945906935.1 Bordetella parapertussis | reverse complement strand
TGCTGGCCAAGGCGGGCAGCGACAAATCGAAGCTGCTGTCGGTGGTGATTTTTATCACCGACATGCGCGACAAGCCGCAGGTCGATGCGGCCTGGCTGGCGTGGGCCGACCCGCAGGCGGTGCCGGCGCGCGCAGTGCTCGAGGCGCGCCTGCTCAACGCCGAAACGCGCGTTGAAATGGTCTGTGTGTGTGCACGATGAAAGCAGAACTGATGGCGGTCAAAGCGCTGACGTTTGATGTGTTCGGCACGGTCGTCGACTGGCGCGGCAGTATCGCGCGCGAAGTGCGCGCCGTGGCGCAGGAAAAGAAACTACGCATCAACGCCACCAAATTCGCCGACGCGTGGCGGGCCGGCTATCGGCCGGCGATGGATCGCGTCGCTGCCGGCACACTGCCGTGGACCAAAATCGACGACCTGCACCGCATGATCCTTGACGACGTACTGGCCAAGTTTCGCGTCAGCGCACTCAGCGATGCGGAGAAAACCCATCTCAACCGCGTCTGGCACCGGCTCAAGCCGTGGTCTGATTCGGTGCGCGGACTCAAGCGGCTGAAAAAACGCTATACGATCTCGACGCTCTCCAACGGCAACGTCGCGCTCCTCAACAACATGGCGAAGAACGCAGGGCTGCCGTGGGATTTGATCTTGTCAGCAGAGATTTTTCATCACTACAAACCCGAACCCGAGGTCTATCTTGGGGCCGCCGCGATACTCGGCTTGCAACCCTCGGAGGTGATGATGGTGGCCGCGCACAAAGACGACCTGCGCGCCGCCGCACGCCAGGGCTTGCGCACCGCGTTGGTGTTGCGGCCCGATGAATACGGCCGCGGACGGCATCCGGATTTGTCCCCCGAACCGGCGTTCGATATCAACGCCGCCGATTTCAACGATCTGGCGGCGCAACTGGGGCTCTAGCCCGACTTTACGCCGCGACAATCCAACCGGCGAAAAACCACCTTATGACCGATTGCCCGCATTGCCTCACCGCATTGAAAGCCGGCGCCAGCGTGTGTGCGGCCTGCGGCCTCGTCGCCCGCGGCAAAGCCTGCCCGGATTGCGCCGAGGTAGTGCGCGCCGCTGCGCACAAATGTCGTTACTGCGGCCACAGCTTTGCACGCGAGGCGCGCATCGCCGACTTTGAACAGTTCTCCGCGCGGGCCGATCTGCTGGCGACGCTGCTGATCCGCGGCCGGCTGATTCCGCAGCAGATACATCTGTCACCGGAAAAAATCACGATACAGAGTTGGGGCTTGTTCGGCCTCAGCCGTACCGACGAGGATATTCCGTGGGAAAAAATTGCCGGCTTCCACTATCACGCCGGCTGGTTCTGGGATGCGGTTGAAATCCAAACCCGCGGCCAGCGCGCCAACTGGATCGGCTGCCTGCACAAGGAGGAAGGCGCGCGGGTGAAGGAACTGCTCGAACAAATGAAGGAATAGGCAGCGCCCGCCGGGCCTATTTACCAACGTAGGAGATGAACTTCTCCGGGCTCACACGCACCGCAGCACCGGTCGGACAAGCCCGCACGCAAGCAGCACCGCCCGCAAGGTCTTTACACATATCGCATTTGACGGCCTTCTTGCCGAGCTCTTCGTTGTGATACTCCGCCTCGCGTCCGGGTTCGGCGGTCAGTCCGGTAAGCAGCCAGGCCCACAAACTGGGTGCACTGCGGTTTGGGTTGACCTGCGCGAGCTGGATGACGCCGTAAGGGCAATTACGCTGACAGTTGCCGCAACCGATGCAGGATGAATCGATGAAAACCTCGCCGTTGGGATTGCGATGGATCGCATCAGGCGGACAATCCTTCATGCAATGCGGATTTTCACAGTGCCGGCAGGAGGTTGGCACGTGGATATTTTCGAAGGTCGGGCCGGCTTGCCGGTCTAAGCGCGAGGTGCCGTCATGCACATCAGCGCAGGCTTTCTCGCAGTTGTCGCAGCGCACGCACAAACTCTCGTCGATCAGCAGCACATCGGTGCCTTCGCCGAGCCCCTGATTGATGAGGAAACTGATGAGATTGCCCGGATCGGGTTCGCTCTCGCGCTGCACGTTTTTCGCCAGCCGCTCAAGCACACGGGCCTCGATACCACCGCGCAATGTGGCGCTGCGGCTGAGCACTTCGTTAAAGCTGGCGGCCGACAGCAGGATGGTTTCACAATTAACCGCGGCACGCACCGTCGCTGAGCGCCGCGCCTCAGACGACAGCAGCGCCATCTCGCCGACATAGTTGCCAGCGGCGACATACGACAGCACCACCTCCTTGCCGCCGATCACGCGTGAAATAGTGACCGAGCCGCGACGAATCAAATGCAGACCGTCGGCTGTATCGCCTTCCTGAAATATCGTCTCGCCGGCGGCATAGTTCTTAATCAATGCGCCCTTGACGATCTCATCCATGTCGGATTCAGAGACAAACGGCGCGATTTGCGTGCGCACGGCGCGGCGCAGCGAGGTTTCGTCGATCTGGCGGCGCACCGACTCGATGCTGGCCACCAGCTTGAGCATGGAGCGACGCGGCGTCTCGATCAATACGCAATCCTTGCCCGCCATCACGGTGCTCGAACGACGACGCCCGGAGAGCAAACCCATTTCACCGAAGAACTGGCCGCGTCTGAGCTTGATAGACTTTGTTTTGCCGTCTTCGGCTGGAATCTCAATCATCACCTCGCCAGCAAGCACCGAGAAGAAGGAGTTGGTGTAGTCATCCTTCCGGAAGACCACCGCACCGGGCGCCGGGGCGACAACCTCGCTGTCGAGCATGAATTCGCGCAGCTGCAGTGTGGTCAGATCCTTGAACAGCGGCACATTGCCCTGCACCAGGGCGAGTGCCTCGGCGACCGTGGCGGCACGTTTGAAATGAACGAATTTCGCCTTGAGTAAACCCTCGTCCGCTGGCGCCACCGGGTTGCCAAGGATATATTCGACCACCTCATAGCCCTGGTTCATAGCCTGCTTGATCAGCGGATAACCGCCGAGTGCGCCTATGATGTAGAGGCCGGGCACATTCGATTCGTAGGTCGCCGAAACCTGCGGCACCGCCTCCATGGTTTCGTTCGGAAAACGCACACCGAAACTTTCAACCAGTTTGCGCGGCGCGATCGCACCAAGGCGGGCAATCACACGATCACAGGGGATACGCTCGGTGCTCTGCGGCGTCTGCACGACAAAATACAAGGGCTTGCCACCCTCATCGGCCCGCTCCACCTGCACGGTTTTGGTCCCGAAACGGCACTCCATGCGGCCGTTGTGAATCGCCACATTGACCAGATCCGCGTTGCCCTGTTTGACGCGTGGAAACTCTTCATTGCGGTTAATCAGAATGACATGGTTGTTTTCAGCCAGTGCCAGTGCGTTCTCGATACCGGCATCACCCGCGCCAACAACGATGATGGTCTCATCTTGATACTCGTCGGGATCGTCGAGCTGGTATTGCACGCCGTCGAGATCCTCGCCGGGCACGCCAAGCTTGCGGATGTTGCCCTGCAGACCGATGCACAGCACAACGTTCTCAGCATGCACCAGTTCGCCCGCCGCGGTCTTTAATTCAAACACCCCTTGTGTACCGCTGATCGCCGTCACTGCAGACTGATAGCGTACATTGACGCCGTATTTTTTGATCTCCTCGGTCCACTTACCGAGTATGGCCTCACGGCGGCCGGCGCCAAAGGTAATCGGGCTGCGCAGCGGCAGAATGGCCGGCTCGGCCATCACATGCTTGCCTTTTTGGTAGCGATAAATGGTGTGCGAGGGATGACCCTCGGCCTCTAGCAAGACATGACTGATCTTCAATTCAGCGGCATGGGCCGCACAAGACAGCCCGCTTGGGCCGGAACCGACAATCGCAATGCGCACACTCTGACTCACGGCCTTGCTCCAGTCTCGATAACGGTGCGCAGATCACGCAGCGTCTGTTGAAAAATGGCGGGACGGTACCTCTCGTCTTCGGCGACCGCATCGAGCAGCCGCCGCATCACCGGCTGCAGCGCGGGTGCACGCAACAGCTTTTGCCTGCCCATGAATTCAGCCACACTCTGCAACGCCATCACCGCCTGCTCCGCACCCTGGTAATCAGCGTAATGTCCGTCAATACCGTCTTCGATCAAACCGAGCAGAATGGCGCGCACATCTTCGCCGCTGAAACGATGCGTGCTGATCTTTGGCAGCATCGACTCAATCGCTGTAGTCACCACACGCGACTGCGTCAATGCATCGCTGCCTGTTGCCACCGCCTTGTGCAGGCGCGTCACCTGTTGCGCAAAGTTGGTTGCATCGCCCCCCACACGGCGTGCGATCTGCCGTAGCATCAGCAGATTCGCATCATTGAGACGCACCACCCCGGGGCCCGCACCAAGGCGCGCAGCGGTGTTGCGCCGGTCATTCATCGCGTGATGGCAGGAATGGCAGTCAAACAACACCAGCTCGGGGAACAGCCCGTCATGCCCGCGTGCCCCCTGTAACAACAGTAGCTGCTCTTGGGCGGCCACCGCTTGGCCGATGGCCCAGGCGCGCACGCCGTCCCAGCTTCCCTTGCGCTGCCGCCAGTCGGCGTCGATGCGAAAGTGCGCAGGCCCGATTTGCGTAAACGTGTCGAGTTCGAAACTCATGCGCGGATGACCCGCTGCCATGATTTTGTGGGTGACCATCTTCTGCGAGTTGCCGATATGGCATGAGACACACAAACGCGCCCGCGCGACATCATTGTCGGTAGGATACATGCCGACGGCGAGATTCTTCGCATGCGTCGCGCCCGGTTCAACATGCGAGGAAAGCCAACGGCCGGCAGGGCCGTGGCAAGCCTCGCAGGCGACACCATCGCTGACCTGAAATCCCGGCGCGCGCTGTGCCGGCGGCGGGTTGTGGGTATGACAATCGAGGCACAGATCGCTCTGGTGTGCCGGCTGCGGCAGTGTCAGCCGGCGCGCAATTTCACGCGAACGTTCATTGAGTAACACGCTGTAGGCACGCGCATGCTTGTCGGAGCGTGACCATGTGATGTATTCATTCTGCAATACCGGCGAGTCTTTCCAGGTCTCGACCGCGCCATGGCACAAACTGCTGGCGCAACTGCCGACCCCGACGCTACGGTCTGTGGCGTAGTGCGGCAACACCACCGCCGCAGCCGCCACGCAGCAGTGCAGCAACAGGCCAGCGGCCAGCATCGTCGCGTAGCGAAGAGCTGCCGTCATGGCTGCTGCCCGGACTGCGGCGGGTTATCAACCACGGTCCATGGGCTCCCGTCGGGTTTGAGAAACATTCTCCGCTGCTCCTCGAGATTAAGCGGGCGCGATCCGATCCGCCCAAACACCGCCACCTGGCCGCCGGTTTCATCAACCCCTCGGTCCCGTTCCAGCGGCCGTGAAACCGACAGCGCCGCGGTTTTGGTCTTGCGCCAGGCCACTACCTGCGGTTTCGGCTCGGGACTAAAACCATAGAATTTCGGCTGCGTGTCGGGCGCCGTCAACTGCACCACCTTAAGACCGTTACGGCCATCGGCAACATAAGCAAACGTTGAAGCATTCGTCGAAGCAACCGTCACGTCGCGCACATCGTTGAGCGTGCCGTCTGCGGTGAACTTCATGTAGACCGAGGGTTTTTCCGGATTTTCAATATCAACGATCACCAGCCCCTCGCGACCGCCCGCCACATAAGCATAGGTGCGCGCCAGATGGATACGCCCGGCGGCCGCCAGCGGCACAAAAGCCGAGGGCACCAGCCGCGCACGCTCGGGCAGCGTGACATCGATCATGCGCAGACCGCTATCATCGGTGACCGCGAGATAACGCAACTGCAGCGCACTCGAATGCGCACCCTTCAACGCTACCCGCGCCGCCAGTACCGGCTTGAGCGGATCTTTAAGATTAAGGATGACCACACCGGCGTCAGCGGTGATATAGGCGTACGAACCGCCCAGGGTGATGTGACGCGCGCCCTTGAGCACGCCGTTGTCATTCCACGTCAGCGCACGTTTGAGGAAATTGTTACGGGGATCGCCATCCTGCAGGGTGTTGATGTCGACGAGAATCAAGCCTTCCTCGGCATCAGTGATGGCGGCATAGTTGTAGATCGGATGAAACGGCTGTTCCTGGTTGGTCGTGCGCATCAACTCACCGGTGTTCTTGGCGGGCGCCACCGGCTGCGTAGTCGGCAGAGCCACACAGGTCGCATTGCGGCTCGCAATATGCGTATCGTGACCCAGCGGTGAAAACGGCGCCGAGATGATGCGCTGGGACACCCCTTTGTTGGCAATCGAGGCCACGTCATACACCCGCATACCGCCGGCGCCCTCAGACACATAGAGATATTCACCGCGCATCTGCACGCAGGCGGCGCGCCCGGCAGTGCTGTGATCGTGCGCCTCGGGCAATGCGCGCTTGCGCTCGATGTGTTGCGCGTAATAGTCCGGATACGCGTAGCGATGCAGATAACTGCCGATCACCGCCTGCGGTTCCTCCCATTCGGTGACCTGCACCGCCTCAATGTGTTTTTCCGCGCCGACCCAGGCATTGAAACCGAGCAACCCGACATAGCCGGTACCGTGCAACAGGGTTTGCGCCAGGATCGCGTTGTTATCGTTGGCCGCCGACAGGTGGCAGTCGGAGCAGGTCTTGGTTTCAGTCTTGCGTACGGTATGGGCGAAATGCGGTGCAAACGCCTGGCTCGAGTAACCACTGGCTGCGGTCGGCGGCTGCTGAATATAAATACGCTCGCGATTGGCATTGGTGGATGAGAGCACCAGCGCCGACGATGAACGGATCGGCGTGATCTTGCTGCCCTTGACCGGACCGTGGCGGCCAATGGAAAACATGTCGTCGCGCACCACCTGCGGGTTGTAGGTGGCGTAGCTGCGGCTGGCACCACCCTCGTAATGCAGCCGATCGGTCTTTTCATTGGCTTCGATCGGCAGATGACAGCCGGCGCAGCTGGTGGTCCACGAAGTGTGGCAGGTCTGGCAGGTCATTTTTTCGTCGGCATGCGCACGCTTGTCGGCTGGCACGCCCAGGCCCCAGCGCTGCGCAAAGTCATCGTATTCACCCTGCGCCACCAGTTTGGCGCGGGCCGCCTTGGCGTTGTATTTCGCATGCTGCGAATTGAGGCTGTCCTTGACCAACGACAGTTGCCACTCCTTGTCGGCATACAAGGCCGAGCGCTGGAACAGCTTGCCGTCGCGCCACTCGAAGCGCCGGCGCCCGTCGGCGGTGCGCAACAGGCTCATGTCGGTGCCGCCGGGACGCGCCGCCGGGCCCGAGGTAAACAAGGATGGGTAGCGGCTGGCACTGCCGTGGCAATCAACACACTCGATTTCGATCGCCGCGGCGACCTCGCCATATAAATGGCCGTTGCCGTGCGAATCCTGGGCAAAGTGGCAATCGGCGCAGTGCATGCCGGCATCCAGATGCGCCGAGGTCAGGTGCACGGCCTTGCGCGGGTTGGCAGGGTTGAATTTATCCGGGTCGTTATCAGCCACCGCCTTGCCGTCCTTGTCGAGCAGGGTACCCTTGCGGTCGCGTTTGAAGACCGCACGGAAGTTCCAACCATGACCGTGATAGTCGGCGAACTGGGTGTCTTTTAGCGTCGGATTAAGTTTAGAGACGTTTTTCAAAAATTCCGGATCGCTCCACTTGCCGCGCACCGCCGCACCTTCCGGATTGCGATCAAGAATGCGCCGCCGTTCGGCATCAGTCGGATAGCGCTGCTTTTCAGGCCACATCGACGGCGCGTCCGATTCGTAATCCCACATCGTCATGCCGTAATAGCTGTTCACAAAAATATTCGGCTGGTGCATGTGACAGATCATGCATTGCGAAGACGGAATCGCCCGCGTGAATTCGTGCTTAAGCGGATGCCCGGATTTGTCTTTCGGTATGGTCGGGTCAGCGCTGACGCTGCGCCCAGTGTTGCCGTATTGCGCATAAGGCCCGGCCCGCGTCGGGTCACGGTCATTCGCATAAATGACGTGACAACTGGCACAGCCCGAGGAGCGGTAATCGCCGGGCTGTTCGTTGGTACCTAGAAACCACATCAACGGGTCGTTAAGCCGCGTCTTGGTGATGTTGATCAGCGGCACCGCGATACGCCCGCCGGTACCGGGGCCGCGGTTGGACTGTTTCATATCGGGCCGCCCCGGCTCATCGAGCAGTTGCAGGCGGCCGCTGCTGTTCGGAATACCGACCTCGGGAAACTGGCTGGAGATCACACGGCCACCGCGCTCGAACACCCTGTAGATATCGGCCGGCGGCACCGTCTCCCAGGCCGGCAGCGGATAAAGTTGCGCCAGCACACCGTTGCGTATCATCCAGTCGTCGGGCGGCACCGGGTTGGTCAGCATCGCCGCGCCGCCGCTGCGGGTATAGGCTTCGCCTAGAATGCCACGCTTGAAGGGCAATATGCCGTTGTTGTAAGCCGCGCCGTTGAACAGCATCGCGCCGGTGGCCATGATGCTGCGCTCGGCGGCCTCGATCACCTGCAGGTGACAGGCACCGCAGGCTTCACGCACCACCCGGTAATCGGTGGGATTAATGAAGCGCACAAACGCCGGTTTCTCACGATTGAGCAGCGTGTAGGAAATTTCCGGATTGGCTGAGGCCGGCGTCTTCCACTCAAGCGGATAGCGCGGCAGCACGTGGGCGCTGCTCATTGCATTCAGATAGGCCTTGTCGTCGCGGCCGTTGTACTCCGACCCGGCCGGACGCACTACCGCGACATCGCCACCGTGACAGTCCGTGCAGCCAAGTACCACCGCGGGGTTCGCATGCATGGTGTGGCGGTCGGTTGCGGTGTGACAAGACACGCAACCGCCGGACTTGGTCTGCGCCGCAACGGCCGTCTGCTGCGCGGGGGCCGGGGGCGCCCCGGGCGCCTCGGTATTTGCAGCAGTCGCCGCCGGATCGGCGAGACTCACCAACGAAGCAGCAAGCAGAATCAGGATGGCGGCGAGTGTTCTCATGAGCATTTCAGAATGTCAGCAGTACGTTGAGTAGCGCAGAGTATTGGGTGTCATCAAACGCGCTACCGTAGATTTCACGCAGCCCGTGCGCTGGAAACAGCGCACCGACAGACGCGTTGATCACCACGTTTTGTGTGAAGAACGGACGGTATTGCACCCCCACCGAAGCATCCAGTCCGATGCGCGTGCTGCTCAAACGCTGGTTACGCAACACCGCCAGAGACGAGAGGTTGTCGAACTCCAGATAATTCAGATTGCTGATGACACGCAGCCCCGGCGACACATCAAAGTCGGCGCCGACGCCAAACAGGTGCAACCCGGGGTTGGTGAAATTCGACTGTCCGAATTCGCGCGATGTGCGCAACGAAGGCAGCACGCCATTGCGCATCGACAGCGCAACACCACCGCCCCCGATCAATGGCACTGCCTGGCGGATCCAGTAACTGGTATCTGCCCCGGCAAACTGCGGATTCTCGAGCACTGCGTCATAGCCCCCGGCCTTGCCGTCGTAGGGATCCGAATCACCCGAAGCCCACAAGGCGCTGGCACGCAGGCGCACCCAGCTGAAATCGCGCGACAGTTCAAGCGCACCAAAATACGCACCGATGTCTTCCTGGCGCCCGGAAATCATGCCGCGATCATCACGCCCGGAAACGTAATAAGCCGAGGCGGAAATATTCCAGCGGCCAATATGGCCGTCGCCGTTATAGCCGAGATAAGTGGCGTCGTAATTGTGCGGACGGCCGCTCCCAAACACCGCCGGCCGTTCGAGAAAACCATTGGCGTTGTAATACGACGTGCGGTCTCCCTCACGGTTGCGGTTATGCAACACCGTCAACTGCGAAGTGTAGCCCGGCACCAAAGAATCCTGCCGGTAAAGATTGAACATGAATACATCATCCGCACGCAAACGCTGGCTGATGTCGTTCAATCCGCTGTTGGTGTCTTTTTCGAGCCGCCGGAACCAGGCAGTGTTGTACTGCCACTGGTTGTTATCGCGCGTGCCGAACAGGCGCACGCCAAAGGGCTGGTCGAGAAACAGAAAACCACGGAAGTCGGCGTTCATTGGCTGGATACCGATGCGGATGCTGTCAAAGTCATAGCGTGGCGAAACATCGCGCAGATGTTTATCAACGAACAACTCCTGCACGCCGATGTAACTGTCATTGCGCTCGGTGCCGAACGCCGGATTGATATTGACCGCACGCAGTTCCTGCGTGGCGGTGCGGTTGATGTTGAACACCGGCACAAAACGGAACTCATAATCGGGCGGCCTGAAGGTGGTGTCACCCTTGATCAAGGCCAAACTGACAATGCCGGTTTCGATCAGGCTCGACTGTCGCCCGCGGCCGAAGGTGCCGTTGGCGCCGGCGTTCGCGGTCGACTGCGCACCCACCGGCGTCGGTAAGCGGCGCGCCTCGACCACCGTGTCAGAGACCGCAGTCAGATTGAAAAACCAGTCCGGACCGAGCTCCTGCGCCAGCACCGGCAGATCACCCTTGAGCACGTTCGGATTGTAGGGATCGAGCTTGTCGTAGGGCAGCAGACCGAGCGCCTGTACAAGGCGCCAGCGATCGCGCACCGGCAACGCATCGCGTTGAAACAGCGGCGACACCGGCACCACGCGCTGCCGGTCGAGCAGGGGCACGCGCGGCTCAAGGACGATCCCCTGCGGTCGCGCACGCCCGACTGGCGTTTCACCTGCAGCATCGGCCAGCTCTGCCGCTTGGGTGTTGCGCGACGCAGCTACACGCGGGTCAAGCGCCGCCGCCTCGTAGGCCAGCCTTTGTCCGGGCAGCAACGGGCGCACCGTCAGCAGAAGGGCACCATCACGCCCGGCATTCAACACCCAGCCACTACCGCCCGCCGCCAGTTCAATGCGATACCAGTCACCTGTGCGGCGGTCAGCGGCAACCTCCAAGCCCTGTTCAAGACGGCCGATCACCAGCGCATCCAATCGCGGTTCGCGGTAGACCGCAACCAGCGGCACTTCCACCTGCAACAGATAACGCTCGACCGCCTCCGCGGGCTTGGCTGGCGGCGGCGTCTGCGCCAGGGACGCAGCGCCCGCCACAAACAGCAAGCCCAGCGCCAGCGCGCCAGAGACAAGACGCGGAGTGATGTTAAATGCCATTGCAGACATTCGTTGCGTTGGTATCAAGGAACGGACTAACCGGACAATTCACGTAGCGCAAACGCCCTCCCGGCACCGTGATGTTGTCAGCCCGCGTCGCCGCCGGCGCATTAGCCACAGTACCGAGTATCGCCCCTGCATTAGCAAGACCGAGAAAAGCGATCATGTCGTCCTGATCAATACCGTCGCCAGACACCCCGATCGCACCGGCCAGCGCACCGCTCTTGAAGATCGGCACACTGCCGGGAAAGATCTGAATCCCGTTGGCGGAGGCCGCGCTACAACCGGTGATCAAGGCGCCGCCACCGAGATTAGCCACCACATTAGCCGCTACCAAATCGTGCTGCAACCCGTCGGCGAACGGACTCCACTGGGCAAACGGCTTCGATAACGGACCGGGCCCGTTCCCATTCAAGCCGTCCGGAAGAAAAGGCCGCGCGAGATTACCGATGGCGCGGTTGCTATAGGCAATCCCGTCGGCCAGTGCGCCCCCAATCAAGGCCTGCATGGCGGCGACATAAGCCGGTATGGTGCCGGCTATGCCATTGAGAGTAGCCGCCGCGGTGACCTGTGAGAAGAGCAGCGCACTGCGCGCTTTCTGCACCGCCACATCAGTACCGAACACCGGCGCATCCGGTGTCCTGACCAGCCCCAAGATGCCGCCGTTGGTGTCAACCACCGAGACGGTGACCTGCGCAGCCGTCCCCAGCGGCTGACGGATTTGCGCACGCGCCCGGTTCGCGATGCGCAAGGCCTCGGCGAGTATGCGCGTGACCTCTCCCGCATTGAGCGCCGCACCGGCAAGCGGCGGATAGCGATTGATGCCGGCGCCATTGTCGATAACATATGCACCAAGGCCGTTGAATTCAGGCGTCGTCGTGTCCAACCGAAAACCAGACGCCGTGGTGCTATAAGCCACGCCGGCGACCACCGCCGCAACCGGCTTGTAGACTGGCACCGTCAGCAACGCGCCGCTGACCGGCAACGCCGGCGCGGCGGTGGGATTCGTCAGGATAGCCTCGGAATCCAGATAGCGCAGGGTGCGTCCGTCGACGGTGATGTGATCGGCACGCCGGTTCACCGGCGCATCAAAGCTGCGCGCGCCGGCCACCGCGATCAGCTCATCGAGACTCTGGTCGATGTCATTGATGTTGAGATCAAGACCGTAGACGCCATCGGCGATCACACCAATACCACCGACGACGATGCCGTTTTTGTAGAGCGGCAGCCCGCCTGGATCTGCCGACAGTCCGAGCGGCGAAGGCCGCGGCCCCACCGAAGTCAGAACGTCGGAACACGACAGTGACGAAAACTGCACGCCGAACAGCGGCCCGCCGGGGGAACCGTTTTCGCCCGGGTTGAAATTCTCCTGCACGATTTGACTCGCCGTGCGCGTCGAAAACGCATTGCCCTCCGACGACAGGTAGGCACCGGTAATCGCCTTGCTGATCGCCGCGTAGGTCGAATCAACCACAGCCCCCTCCAGCCCGCCGACCACCCCGCGTCCGCCGGAGAGCGTAACGTTGGTGGCCGCCCCCATGCGATACACCGCCAGCACATTACCTGCACGATCAACCACCGCGATCGTCGCCAGCACCCCACGCGCCACGGCCTCCTGCTCGGCCTGACTCAAGATACGGTTGACTTCGTTGACCGTCAGTGCGGTGGGAGTGGCCGCGGCACAGCCGCCGCTGCAACCGGGTGCTGATACGGTCGGTCCGCCGTCACCGCCGGCGCCGCCACCGCAACCAGCCAGCGCTACCAGCCACAACAAGCACAGAATCAGGCGCATCATTTCGCCCCCGGCCGCGACATCTGAGTCTGCGTCTGCGTCTGCATAAGTCCATGCCAGTAATCACGGCCGGCATGAAATTTGTGACAACTGTTGCAATCCGAGGTGACGCGACCGCTGACCGCCACCGCACCAACGTGACATTCGCGACACACCGCGATATCTGGCATGGCGACAGTGCGTGCGTCCTTGGAGCCTTCGACTTCATGGCAGCGGGCACAGCGCTCGGTGCTGTGTTTGGCATGCGTAAACACCGCCTGCGGCATCCAGATACGTGTGAAACGCACTGGCGCTACCTGCCAGCCGGTGGCGCTACGGCTAACGCTGTGACAGGTCGAGCACACCTTGCGTGTTTCGAAGAGCTCGCGCAACACCAGGTCGGCTTTCTGCTCGGCCAGGCGCAATGCCTGCTGACGCTCCTGATAACCGCTGACCGCACCGGGTCGCATACGCGGCAGGTCGGCCGGCGCATTCACATCAGGCGGCACGTCGCCAAGCACCAGGCGCGCATAAAACTCGCGCAACATGGTGGCCATCTGCGCAGCATCCCCATGGACCACCTGCCGCTGCGTAACCTTGGGTTCAAAGGCCAGCGAATGACAGCGCTGGCAGTGCTCTGCCATATTTACAGGGGCCATTAAACGGCCGCCATCGGCGGGCTGGTGGCAATCGGCGCAACGCAGCACGGTGCGTCGGCCCTGCGCATCGAACATGCCAGCCACATCGCGTTTTCCATCCGGATCGCGCAAGCCACGCGGATCAAGATGCAGCTTATGATTGAACTTCAGGTTGGAGCGTTCGATCAGGCCCTGCGCCTCGGGTGTGCCCTGACGCAGCCGCCGGATCACATCGGGTCGGTCGGCGTCGAGCAGCGACAACCGGAACTGCGGATGATCGCGGCGAAAGTCGGTGACCTTTTCAGATTGCGCGCCGCTCGCCCACGCCTTCACATCGCGGTGACAGGCGGCGCACTCATCCTGCGAACGCGGCGCCATCTGCAGCCCCTTGTGATCACGATGACAATCGGCGCATCGCGCGTCACGAAACTCCGCGCCGCGCGGCCCGTCGAATTCCTTCATCGGGACATGCTCGCGCACCGTCTTGTGACAGCTCACACAAGACTGATCGCGCACCTGCACAAACGGCAGTGCATGGCAGGCGCGACAATCGGCGCCGAACGGCTGATGGCTGCGCGAAACCGGTCCCGGGTTCCACGCCTGCACGAAATGCGTCGACAGCGCGCGCACGATATTCTGCTGGTCGGAGGAGGTCTGGCCCACCCCCTCATCAGCACCATAGCCCAGCAGATCCGGCCCCAATGGCACCAGTAAACACAACAGCAAGGTGGCAAAGAACGCCAGATAGGACAACCGGCGTTTGGACACCCGCGGCAGACGCAGCCTGAACCCCCGGCTGCTGGCGCTCACCACCGAGCGCCTGTCCAGTGTCACGCTGAGCGCCAACGCAACCCCCGCGGGCGGCGCCTCGACTTCAAGCAGATACGGCCCCACCTCGATGCGGTCGCCAACCACCAGCCTGACGCCATCAACAGCACGTCCGTTCACCACCAGGCGGCCGGGCTCGGCATCGATCGCAGCCCCGGCCTCCGACACCTCGATACGCGCATGCTGTAAGGCGACCCGCAGATCAGGCAGATGGATCTGGCACTGCGTGCCGCGACCGACCTGTAGCGACGGCCCGGCCAGCCGCCGCGATTCGCGCTGTGGCTGGCCGCGCCGGTTAACGCTTACGTGGGTGACCTGGATGTCCATGACGAGGCGGCCGCGTTACCAAAAATAAAATACAGAGATCACATGGGCCGTCAGCGCCGCCAGCAGCGCAAATGACAAGGGCACGTGAAAATACAACCAGACCTGTAACAGCGCACGGTATTGCAGATCACGACCGATACGTTCACTCAGCGACACCACGCGTGATATTTCCGTCACCAATTGTTCCTGCGCCTTGGCCTGCACGGCACTCAGATCTCTGGTGCTTTGTGTGACCAGCCGGTCGCGCAGCAAACGCATCGAATCGCGCTGCCCCCCGCCCTTGAGCTGGCGCCAGAAGCTGGCGCCGAGCGGACTGCGCGCCGCCGCCTGCCGCACCGCCGTGGCGACCGCAGCATTGATCTCGTCGGGCAGCTCAAGCGCAATCCGGATGCATTTTTTCTCGCCATCAGCCACCTTTAGCAACATCGTCTGCAGGGTTTCGCCGGCGACATTGGCTGTCATATGCGCCGGATACCTCAGGTAAGAAAACACGCCAAAAAAACCACTGCCGATCACCAACATCATCAGCACATAGGCGAGCGTGTGGATATTCCAGCCGAACTCGAAACCAGAATGCAGCGTGGCGATGATGATCAGGCTGGTCCCAAGATAAACATGCGCCGACACCCAGCCCTGCACGCTGCCGAGAGTAGACCTGTAGGAACGCTTGCGCACGCCAAGCAGCATCAGCCAGAGAACAATTAGGGCGCCGAGGATACCCAGCGTATAGCCTAGCCAGGTGCCGCCATATGGCTTCAAATAAACCGCCGGCGGCTCATGCCAGCTGTAGGCTGCAATCACCACCCCACACAAAAGCAGCGCCCACAGCAGATAGCGAACGCGGGCAAACTCAAGTATGGATTGGTGTTGGCGCATCAAGCCTAACTAGCAAAAAAATAGTTTTTGCGAATCGGTGAACGAGCCGTAGAAATGCCGCCGGCTGCCGCCACTGACATCAGCACGATCAACTTATTGCACGAGTCTCATGCCCCTGAGCGTGGTCAGCGAATTATAAAACAACAGGCTGCCGCACAGTACGCGGATTACTGCAAACGCCAGGCAAAACGCCCGGCGGCAAAGACTGCGGTCAGCTTTTTCAACAACGGTTCGAGCCGCTCTTGGTACTGCGGCGCAATCTGCGCGAGCACCTGAAACACCGGTGATGCGCCGGTTGTCCACGAACCTTGACCGTCAACGCGCAGCGCGCCGGCAACCGTGTGCAGCCGCAGCTCCACCTTTTTTGGTAATTGATGATAAGAAAAATAATACTCACCTAGCGCTGCAATGCCCGCTTGCGGGGTGCTGGCTTCGCGCCAACGTAGAGCCGCCGCTACGCTGAGATCATCGCCGCGCCAGACCAGCGAGGCGATACTTAAGTGCAGCGTACCGCCAAACTCAAACTGCGCCAATGCCGGCAGCAGACTCCCGAGCACGGCGGCCGGCGCGTCGATTTCGGCATTGCGTATTTCAATGCGATCGTGATGCAGGGCAATGCTTACCGCTGCCGCACCGGATACCAGCTCGATCTGACAGGCGAGATAACCTTGCAACAGCGCGCCGGGCAGGAAGCGCCAGCGCAGCGGCCACGTCAGCGGCCGCCGGCCGGCGCTGTCGGTCAATAGCACAGTAGCCCGCCCGGACCAAAGAGTGCCGTGCGCGTCGGCGAGGCGCAGGCGCTGCGCGCTCGCCCGCTGCAAAAGTGGATCAAGCAAGGCGGCCGGCGCCATCGCCACTAACGCCAGTAAATAGCAGGCGCTACCGGCGACGACAAGACGCCAGCGCTTCATGGCCGGCGTGCCAGTGTGAGCGTTGCGCTCGCCTGCACGCGACCACGCATCGCCAGGGTCTGCACACTACAGACCTCGACCAGCACCTGCTGCGATTGCAGGCGCTCCAGCAACGACAGCCAGTCGGCAAAAGCAACCGTAGCCAGCGCCACCCGGACGCGACCGCCTTCGAGCACTTCCAGGCCATCAACCTGCGCTGCAAGCCCGGCGGCATTGAGCTCGGTTTGCACCAGCGCACGCAGATCAACGGTTGCCGACGCAAGCGGTGGCCGCGCGCGTAATTGCGTGAACTCGACCGCCCGCTGCTCGAGCAGCGCGGCCTGCGCGCGCAACGCCGGCACACTGCGGCGTAACGCTGTATGCGCATGATCGAGGGTCTGCAAAAACCACATGAAAAAGCCGCCACCGATGATCGCAATCGCATAAACCGCGAGCCGGCGCCGCGCCGCCGGCAGCCTTTGCCAATCAGCGGTCAGACGCCCGAGCACCCCCACCAAAGCCGCCCTCATGGCGCCTGCACCGTGAACTGATATCCGCCGCCGGCCGCGGCAGCAGGTGTCGGCAGCGCCTCTAGCCGCAGGTCATCCTGCCGCAAACGGTGCACCAACTGCTGCGCTGCAGCCTCGTCAATTCCGCGCACAACCACGATCAGCCGCCCGCCGGCATAGCTGATGCTGCGCACATCGGCCGACGGCAAAGCCTTCATCGCAACAGCGAGTTGTTCGAGCATGGGTAAGAAATCAGCACGATCAGCCACGCCGGCAAGGCGCCTAGCCTCGGCGAGTTTGCGCCGCATCTGCAAAACCGGATCTACCACGGCAAGGGCCTCCGGAACAGCGACGCGGAAACGCGCCTCCATTTGGCGCTGCAAAGCCTGCTCTTCGGTGCGCAACCACGCCCAATCGGCGAACAGTGCCATCGTATGCAAACCAAGCGCGGCGGCAACCAGCAACGCCGGCAGGCGCAACCGTGCGCTCAGCCCGGCCCAAAGCCGAGCGCCGCGCACCAGCGGAATCCCCGCCTGCGCCGGCGCCTGGCGCCAATCCCAAACACCCGCCGCCCTCAGCGGCAGCCCAAGTTCACGCTGCCACAGCGCGAGCTCCGGCAGCGCAACCGCCGGCGCGCAATACAGCGCGAGCGTTGCGGGCGCCATCCCGCGCGCCAGTGCCGACTGCACGAGCAAGCGCAAAGTCAACGGTGGGCAGTTCGCTCGCCCCTCATCGAGCACCGCACCTTCGAGCGTGGTGGTTCTGACATATCCACCGCGGCCATCCCAGCACACACTCCATTCACCGGTTGCGAGCGGCAGCATCAGTGTTTCGCATTCGATGACAGGGTTTTCAATACCCGCCCGCGCCAGCGCGCCAGTCAATGCAGCCAGCGCCGCCTTGTCCATGACCGCCAGCACATCATCACCCGCGACGCGCCCCAGCCAGCTGGCCTGCTGCGCGTCCGGTTCGCCAAGCAGGCGGTCTTCGACGGCATAGGTGAGAATTTCATCTGACTGCCGGCGGGCCCCCGGCGGTAGTCGGGTGGCCACCAGCAATACGCTGGCTGCCGCCACCGTCACACGAACCCGCGCTGCGCGGCAGGCCGCCGCATCGGGCAAGCCCATCCCCTCGAGCGCTTCCCGCCCCGCCTCGGCAAGCACCCACCGGCAGTGCGCCAAAGGCTCGCCCAAGGCGGCGTAAACACTGAGTTGCTTCATCGTATTTTCCGCCATGTCACCACCGGCCAGCCGGCCGTCTCACGTTGCAACAGCGCGGTAGCACGCGCCTGCGCGGGACCATATCTGACACGTAAATCCACCATAAAAAAATCACTTTTAAACGCGACCCCTGCAACCGGTAGGGTCACGCCACTGCCCAAGCGCCCGTTCAAGTCTGCCAGCGACGCAAAATAGGCGCGTTCGCGCTGCGCGACCAGCCCGCGTGCAGCATCAAGGTCAAGCCCCTCCAGCGTCACCGCCAGGAGTTCCGCCGGCGCTGTGTTGATATTAATCTGGGTCGCGCGTGGCAGCGCGCTGACAAACGGTCGCAATCGCTGTCGCACGGACTCATCATACCCGCGCACCAGCGCCAGTTCGGCTACCTCAAACAACGGCCGGTTCGCCGCCGTATAAGGCGGATCGAGCGCCAGGTAATAGGCGTCTTCGGCGCTCGCCATTGAGCGCGGTATGTCGTCGGCATCGAGCCAGTCGGCCAGCGCGTCGGCGAGCGTGTCGGGCAGCTCAAGCAGACGCAACAGCCGCCGATAGCGCAACAATTCGGCGGAATTAATACGCTCCGCGCTCAACAAGTTGTTCAGGTTAAACAGCCCCTGCTGATCTTCGATGCCGCCACTGATTTCACCGCGCTCAAACGGCAACTTCGCCTGCCTCAGCGCCCAGGGCTCGCCATGGTGATCGACGTTGCTCCGACGGCGATCACCATGCAGGACGGCGCGCGCCCAGTCAATGCCGGCGCTGGCGAGCTGCTGCGCCTGCGCATGTCCGGCCTGTAATTCTGCGTGGCGTATCGCAGTGCCCTGCCCGACCATGATGGCGGTAGCGGCAATAGTCGCCATCGCCGCCACGCCAAGGGCGAGGACCAGCGCAACACCACGCTGCCGCTGGCGCATCATGAGCCGGTCTCGAATACGCGCACCACTTCTTCACCCGAGGCCAGCGATAGATGCGCCCGCACCGCACGTGGAATCGCCGCGTCGGCCGCCGTGCCCGGCCACGTATCAACCCACACCGCAGCAGCGTTCAGATAGTGCAATTCAAAACGCTTTACGCCGCCGAGCAGAAGATGCCGCACCGGCACGACACCCGCGGCCGGATCGGCGATCGGCCATAACCACAACTCAATTTGCTGCTGTGCGTTCAGTACATAAGCGAGCCGTCGCGCCCCATCCGTTTCGGCCGCCGCGGCGAAACGGTTGAATTCCAAGCGCGGCTGTGCGGCTGTTCCGGCAATCCCCTGCCACGCCGGCAGCACCACGCCGGACTGGCGCGCGGCACGCGGCATGGCCAGATGGATATCACGTTCGAAGCGTTCAAAAAAAAGCGCCAGGCCGCGCCACTTCTCGGCGTCCCGCGCCATCTGCTCGCGGCTATCGAGAACGACACCCAGACTGCGTACCGACATCACAGCCAGCAGCGACAGCACAAACAACACGCTCAGCAACTCGACGAGCGTAAACGCAGCCGACGGACGACGGGGCACGTGGCGCATCAACGCACCTCAGCCCGCGTGACAAATCCGGACAGCCGCGCCAGCGCAGGCTCTTCACCGGAAAGCGCGAACACCATCACATCGACGCGCCGGAAAGCAGGCGACTGCATAGGCGTCACCTCCTCACGCCATTGAAACGCAATCCCGGCCTGCACTGCCACGCCCTGTGCAATCCCCGGGGGCGGGAAGTCACGACGCGCACGATGTTCGGCCAGCCGATTCCCGGCCACCCAACCGGCCAGCATGCGCATACGCATATCCGTAGCACCGCCGGCCGCTTGCCCCGCCACCCGCAAGGCGGCGAGCAAGGCGATCGCGACAATCGCCAGCGCCACCATCACCTCGAGTAGCGTAAAAGCACGACTGCGCTTAGAAGGCTGGCGCGGCATCCGCGAGTCCTTCCACAGGCAGCACGCGCACCGCACCCAGCGGCGACATCGCCACGCGCACGCGTTCCGCACCGAGTGCCAGGTCGAACGAGAACAGCAACGGCGGTGCGTCAGGATAAAAGTCAATTAAGGGCGGGTCGCGCCGCGCCGCGCCCTCCACGGTGACACGCGTCACGGTAATAGCGGCGGACCACACGCGCTCGCGCAGCGCATCATCGCCAACCCGCGGCAACCAGCCTGCCCCCTCGCGAAAAGCCCAGAATTGGTAACCCTTCGCCCCGGCAGACCAACGCAGCGGCATACCGCTGGCCCGCGCTTCTGCGGCCGCAAGATCGAGTAGTTGCGCCAGCCTCTGCGCTTCCGTGGCAAGGACGGCCCGCTCACCGGGGCGAATCGCCACACTGACCAACCCGACCAGCAGGCCCATGATCAGCGTGACGACCAGCAATTCAATCAAGGTAAAAGCGCGGTATCGCGGCCGCCTGCGCAGAACACAGGCATTGAATGCCGGGGCGACTAAATATTCCACGAACCAATGTCGGCGTTGCTACCTTCGCCGCCAGGCGCGCGATCCGCCCCCAGACTGAAGACGTCGATCTCACCGCGCAGGCCGGGATTCAAATATTGATAGGGATGTCCCCAGGGATCTTTCGGCAGACGCTCAACATAGCCACCGGCTTTCCAGTTCAGCGGTAGCGGCACGGTGGCCGGCCTCTCAACGAGTGCCTGCAGTCCCTGCTCGGTGGCCGGATACTGCTGGTTATCGAGCCGGTATAACTTCAACGCCTGCATAAGGCTGGCGATATCCTGGCGTGCGGCAACAACGCGGGCCTCGTCGGGGCGGCTGATGATGCGTGGCACCACCAGGGCCGCCAGCACGCCGAGGATGACCACCACCACCATCACCTCGAGTAAGGTAAAGCCGCCGCCAGCGCCCGCACGCGCATCAGCCGTAAGAGGCTGCACGCGGCGTTTTTTTTCATTGCAGCAACTCAACAGATTCATCACAACTCCGGCACACCCTATGGCGGCATGATCGAGTCATAAACCCGCCAAAGAGCAGGCGCCCATTGCATACCGAGACCAAAAAACAAGCTATCAAGTATACTCCGATGCCGCACCGCCATCCCCCGCCCGACAGCGGAACGAAGCTGGGTGGCGCAACCAACGGATCACCATGCAGGCCATCCCGCACATACGCGCTCATCCAGCCCACAATATCCTCACTGCGCTTGCCACCAGCGCGGCGTTGTTATTGCTGTGCTCGGTAATGGCCTATTGGACCTGGGCATGGCTGGCACCGGATACCACTGTCATTACTCCCGAGGCCGCCGCTCCGCAAAGAACCGACGCGGCCAAACAACTCTTTGGCGGCAGCGCGCAAAATCCATTGCCTGCCACCGCATCCGGACCGGTTGTGCGCTTGACCGGGGTGGCCGCCGCAGGTAGCGGAGACAGCTACGCTGTACTGCAAATAGATGCCGGCCGCGCCATCACGGTGCGCGCAGGTGCCGACATCGTGCCGGGCATGCGCCTGCTACAGGTCATGCCAAGTGGCATCACGATTGAACATCATGGCAGGCGAGAAACCATTGCGCTCCCTGAAAAAAAATAGCCCTCACACGATGCTTGCACGCACTGCCGCCTGCGGTTGCGGCAGCGCGCCAACCACCGGGTCGGTCATGCGCCGCATCATGCGCGCCATTGCGGCATCCGCCTACGTGCTCGCGCTGGGCCTGCCGACCGTCATAACTGCTGCAGAAACGGCGCCCCGCGCCACGGCCAATGAATCCGTTACGCTTAATTTCGTCAATGCGGACATCGAGAGCGTGGTCAAAGCGGTGGGAGAAATCACCGGCAGGAATTTCCTGCTCGACCCGCGCGTGAAGGGCAGCGTCAATATTATTTCTGCGAAGCCGATCCCGCGTTCGCTGGTCTACGACGTTTTCCTGTCGGCGCTGCGCCTGCAAGGTTATGCGGTGGTGGACAGTCGTGGCATCCTGAAGATCGTCCCGGAAAGCGAGGCCAAGCTGAATCCGGGCCCCACCTACGGACCGGAGGAAAAAGCACGACCCTCCGGTGACCAAATCCGCACCCAGGTGTTTGCGCTGAAGTATGAGTCGGCGGTACAAATGGTGCCTATCCTGCGACCACTGATTACGCCGAGCAACACCATCACCGCCTACGGCAATAATAATACGCTGGTAATCACCGACTATGCGAGTAATCTGCAGCGCATCGAAAAGATCATCGAATCGATCGACCAACCCAGCGGCAATGATGGCATTGTCATACCGCTGAAGCACGCCTCTGCAGTTGATATCGCACAGACTGTCAACCGCTTGTTTGCCGAAACGCCGCAGACGGCGGGCGCAGATCCAACCCAACGCATGGTGATCGTGCCGGACAGCCGTTCCAACAGCCTTCTGGCGCGCGCCGAAAATCCTTCACGGCTGGCGCGGTTGCGCAGTCTCGTCAGTACGCTCGACGCGCCCACCAGCGTCACCGGCAACATGCACGTGGTGTTCCTGAAAAATGCCGAAGCGGTGAAAATCGCCGAGACACTGCGCGCGATCTATCAGGGCGGAGGCGCGCAAAGCCCGCGCCCGGCATTAGCACCCGGCGGTTTCACCGCGCCCTTGCCAGCATTGCCTAACGCCGCAGCGCCCCCCGCACAGGGTCCAATGGCGCAGCCGCTCGCCACGCAGGCTGCCGGCAGCAGCAGCCAGGCTGCTGCTGCGCCGCCCGGCATTATCCAGGCCGACGCGGCCACCAATTCGATCATCATTACCGCGCCCAACGCCATCTATAACGACCTGCGCGCGGTCATCGACAAACTGGATTCCAGGCGTGCCCAGGTTTTTATCGAGGCACTGATTGTCGAAGTCACGGCGAACAAGGCGGCTGAGTTTGGCGTGCAATGGCAAAACCTCAGTGGTGCAGGCGCCACCACCACCGCACCGGGTAGCGTGTTTGGCGGCACCAACTTTGGCGGCGGCCGGCAAAACATTCAGGGCATTGCACAAAACCCGCTGAGTGCCGGCGAGGGACTGAATGTAGGCGTGATCAAAGGGGTGGTGACGATGCCGGGAGTCGGCCAGGTGGTCAACCTTGGCCTGCTGGTGCGCGCCCTGGAAAGGGATAGCAACGCCAATATTCTATCGACGCCGACCTTGCTGACCACTGACAACGAAGAAGCCCGCATTGTCGTCGGACAAAACCTGCCGTTCATCACCGGTCAATACGCGTTGTCCGGGGCCGCCACTACACCGACGCCGTTTCAAACTATACAACGCCAGGATGTCGGCATTCAGTTACGCATCAGGCCGCAAATATCCGGCGGCGGCACAGTACGGCTGCAAATTTACCAGGAAGTATCCAGCGTCCTCGACAACAGCAACAGCGCAGGACCGATCACCAACAAACGATCCGTCGAATCCATGGTGTTGCTTGACGACGGCCAGATCGCGGTGATCGGCGGGCTGATCCAGGACAACATGGTCGACGTCCAGGCGAAGGTGCCCGTGCTCGGCGACCTGCCGCTGATCGGTGGATTATTCCAATACAAGACGCGCGAGCGCAGCAAAACCAATCTGATGGTATTCCTGCGCCCGACGGTGCTACGCGACAGCGCGCAATCAGGCGAACTGAGCAACAACCGTTACGATTACATCCGTGGTGAACAAGCGGCAGCCGGTGAAAAAATCAAACCAAGCCCCCTCACCGCGCCAACGGATGCACCGCTTTTGCCGCCGCGCAAACCCGCCACTAGCGCCCAACCGGACGCTCCGCGGTAACGCCGCCGTGGCAAAACACCGCACCGACTCCATCCCCTACGCGTTCGCCAAGAGTAACGGCATCGTGATGACCGCCCGCCATGGCGGCAGTGCGGACATTGCGGTGCGTGCCAACACACAAGCGTCTGCGCTGGCCGAGGTACGGCGCGCGCTAGGGATCGCATGCAAGGCGCGACTGGTCGACGCCACGACCTTTGACGAACTGCTGGCAAAAATATACGGCGGTGCCGATCAAAAGGCGGCCTCCCTGGCCGGCGATCTTGCACAAGATGTGGATCTGCAACGCCTGCTGCAGGATATCCCGCAAGTCGAAGACCTGCTCGATAACGCCGACGATGCGCCGCTCATCCGGCTGATCAATGCGCTCCTGACCCAGGCGCTGCATGATGATGCATCTGATATCCACATTGAACCCTTTGAAACACGCTCTGTGGTGAGGCTGCGCATCGACGGTGCACTGCGCGACCTGCTCGAACCGGCGCGCGCATTGCATGCGGCGATCGTGTCGCGCATCAAAATCATGGCGCAACTGGATATCGCCGAGAAACGCCTGCCGCAGGACGGCCGCATCACCCTGCGGGTAGCCGGCAAACCGGTGGATGTGAGGGTCTCGACGATCCCCACCGCGCATGGCGAGAGGGTGGTGCTGCGTCTGCTCGACAAACAGGCCGGCCGGCTCGACCTCGGCGGACTCGGCATGGATGAGGCAACGCTGGCGCGGATGGACGCGCTGATTCGCGCACCCCACGGCATCATTCTGCTCACCGGCCCGACCGGTTCCGGTAAAACCACCACACTGTATGCAGCGCTGTCGCGCCTCGACGCCTCCACCCTTAACATCATGACGGTCGAAGATCCGGTTGAATATGATCTCGACGGCATCAGCCAGACGCAGGTCAATACGCGGATTGATATGAGTTTTGCGCGCGCCCTGCGCACCATCCTCAGGCAGGATCCAGACGTCATCATGATCGGTGAAATACGCGACCTGGAAACAGCGCAGATTGCGATACAAGCGAGTCTGACCGGACACCTCGTCTTCGCTACGCTGCACACCAACGATGCCGTGAGCGCAGTGACGCGCCTGGTCGACATGGGGGTCGAGCCGTTTCTGCTGGCCTCGAGCCTGATCGGCGTGGGTGCGCAGCGGCTCGTGCGCAAGCTCTGCCTGCACTGCCGCAAGCCGGTCAGCGGCCTGCCTGCGGCCTATGCGCCTGTCATCGAAAACTCCACCAACCGCGCATATGGCGCCGCCGGCTGCACGGCCTGCGATCAATCAGGTTATCGCGGACGCACCGGCATTTACGAATTGCTGCCGGTTGATGACGAACTGCGCCGCCTCATCCATGACCGCACATCAGAACAGGCTTTACGCGCTCATGCCGCGGGCAAGGGCATGCGTTCCTTGCGCGACGACGGACTGCGCTGGGCCGCCCAGGGCATCACGAGCCTCGAAGAAGTGCTTCGCGTCACCCGCGAATAACCGCCATGGCCGCCATCCGCTATCAGGCCCTCGACGCAACCGGCCGTACGGTATCCGGTGTTCTTCAGGCGGAAACCGCGCGGCAGGGCCGTGCGCGCTTGCGTGCACAAGGCTTGCTGCCGCTGTCAGTGGAAATCGTCGAGGGCGCGACAACGCGAGGCAACCGCTGGCGGCGCGGCATTTCTGCCGCTGCGCTCTGCATGATCACCCGGCAAATGGCCACACTGCTGGACGCCGGACTGACACTGGAACAAACGTTGTCGGCGCTCATCGAAGCCGCCGAATCGGTGTCCGTCCGCGAAGTGCTCCACGGCGTGCAATCCGAGGTCAAAGCGGGACACACTCTGGCAGCCGCCATGGGCTGCCACGGTGAAAGTTTTCCGGTATTTTTCTGCGCACTGGTGCGTGGCGGCGAAGAGTCCGGCAGCCTGCCGACCATCCTGAGACAACTTGCAGATTATCTCGAGCAGCAGGAAAACCTGAAACAAAAAACCGCACTCGCATTGCTCTATCCGCTGGTGGTCGGCGTCGTCGCCCTCTGCATTGTCGCCGGCTTACTCGCCTATGTCGTGCCGCAGGTGGTTCAGGTATTTCAGCAATCGCGCCAGAACCTGCCGTTACTAACCCGCGCGCTGATTGCTCTGAGCGATTTTCTACGCCTGGGTTGGCCCTATCTCGGCGTTACCTGTGTTGCCCTCTGGTTAGCCGCCGTCGCAGCCCTTAAACGCGACGCCGTGCAGCGCCGTTGCCATGCGCTCTTCCTGCGCATGCCGCTGGCTGGCTCTCTGCTGCGTGGTATTAATACCGCCCGCATCGCCAGCACACTGGCGATACTCACTGGCGGCGGAGTGCCGTTACTCGGCGCACTCGAGGCAGCTGCCCGCGCCACCACCAATCGCATCATGCGTGATGCCGTTGAAACGGCAGCGACAAACGTGCGCGAAGGCAGCAGCCTCGCCCGTGCACTCAGCCTGACAGGCGCCTTTCCACCGATGCTTGCACACCTCGTTGCCAGCGGTGAAGCCAGCGGACGCTTGCAGGAAATGCTCGAACGGGCGGCACGCCTGGAGAATGAAGCGCTGGAACGACGCCTGCGGGTGCTGGTCACCCTCGTCGAGCCGCTGATGATCCTGCTGATGGGCGGAATGGTCTTGCTGATTGTTTTGGCCATCCTGCTGCCGATCATCGACATCAACCAGCTTGTGCGTTAAGACCTGCCGGCAGCCGGCCCGACACGATCAGCTTTGCCGCCGCCGCACAACACGAACAATACGAACAATCCGCAGCAAGCGCGCCGCAGCGCCCCGGGGTTTATTTCTCGGCCTTGGCAGGGCTGCGAATTTCGATATTCGCCGCACGCGCCAGATCGCGGTGGATGCGGGCAACACGTTCGACCTCGCCCTTGGCGGGGAAACGCTCGTAGAAACCTTCCACGCGGAAGGCTTGCTGCTGTTCGCTCCACACCGCCAGCCGCTGCTCCCAGCGTTTCGGGCGTCCGTCGACCGGCAGGGCATCTTCGCGCGCCAGATCGGCACAGACGCGGATCATCGCCTTCAAGGTCACCGGTTTGGTCACCATATAACCGTCGCCGGCCCAGGCATCGCCCCAGGCCTTGTGCGCGGCCTTGAGAAAATCGCGCGCCACTTCGTAATATTTTTCCGCTTCGCGATAACTGTTGGACGACAACTTGATCTTCTTCCAGTCAGCACGCACCCAGCGGTAGAGCTCGTTGAAGAGCTCGGCCTGCAGTATCCACTTCTCTTTCTGGCTGCGCCCGCCGAGACGATTGACGCGATAACGTAACGGGCTGTCGGACTCGCTATACAGACTGTCGACCAGACGGGCAGCGAAACGGCGGTCCGGGTCGGCCCAGGACACGCGCTCGTAGAGATCGACCAGATGGCTTTTGTTAATGCGGGTCGGCGTTGAATTGATGATGACGAACATCTCGGCGGCGAAGTCTTCGCTGCGGCCGTCGAAGATCACGCAAGGCACATCAATATTTTTGGCCTCTTCCGGGTGTTCGGCGAGATAAAACTTCAGCGCCGCCAGCCGGTGCTGACCGTCGATGATCAAAAACTTGGAGGTCGGATCCTGCAACTGGCCGACCGTCTCCTGCCCTTCGAGCGGGCGAAAATTGAGCATGTCGCTGGTAAACAGCAGAACTGTGCCTGGGATCGGCGGCTGCGTGACCGCCATTTCGTAGAAATTCTTGAGCGAGCGCACCTTAGCGCGCGAAAGCTGCCGTTGAAAGGCGGCGTCGGTGCGTTCAACGCGGGCGATGAACTGGGCGATTTCATCGTGTTGCGGCACCGTCTGCGGCGAAATTTGCTCATCCTCGTCGTAATAACGGCTGATAAATCGCACTTTGCTGAGGATTTCCTTCGCAGAGTAACTGGCTAGATAGAAAATCCCGTCTTTCTGACGAATTCTGGTGGCGAGCATCGCAGTCTTTCGATTATATTTTTTCCAATGCTTACATACGCTTACCGAAGAGCTCGGCAGCAGCCCCGGGTTCCTCCCGTGACCGAATCATAGCCGAATTCAGGGTAAAGCGTCGTAAAAGCCGGCCTCCACCGCCTGAAAAGCCGCCAAAACAATGCTTTTTTTAAAGAAACCCCGACCTGCCCAAGCGCTTCAGGCGCGCAAGAATTCGACCGGGTTATAGCGCCCGTTGAGCACCGCTGCAGGATTCACCCCCCACCAGCGATCCAGCGTGGTGGCATAGAGATCACGAAAGTCGACGGCAAAAGGCAGGTTGCCGTTGCCATCAAGGCGGTCGAGTGCCGGCACCGCACCATAGAGCCCGCCACGCACACGGCCACCGACAAGCAGATGCGCGTTGGCCGTGCCGTGATCCGTGCCACCGCTTTGGTTTTCACGCGGGCGGCGGCCAAACTCACAGTAGGTCATGATCAAGGTGCTGTCCCAGCGGCCGCTTTCCTGCAGCGCCGTGCGCAGCGCCGCCATGCCCTCGGCCAGCTCGCGCAGCAGCCGCTGTTGTCTACCTTGTTGTCCGCTATGAGTATCGTAGCCGTTGTGTGAGACCTTGATCGCCGCCACGCCCGCCTTGCTGGCGACCACTTGCGCCGCCGTCTTCAAGGCATTGCCCAGCGCATGGTTCGGAAATTCGCTGCGCAATGAAAAATTATTACCCAGATTGGCCGCCGCCTGCTTCACATCACGTTCGACCTTGAGGATATGCGACAGCGCCCCATTACGCGCAACGCCCTCGTTACCGACCAGCCGCGCCTGACGCATAAACTCACCGGGGTTATTCAGTGCCAGCGCACGCGTGGCAGCCCCGGCCAGCGGCCCCATTTCATTCGAACCAACGACCACGCCATCGGCGGCAAATGCAGACGGCACCGGCGCCTCGGCAAACGCCCGCGCCAGCCAGCCCTCATTCAGATATTGATCACTGCGCGAGGCGGTATCCCAAATCTCAATCGAGCGAAAGTGCGACAGATTGGCCGCCGGATAGCCAACGCCTTGCACCACCGCGAGTTCTCGCGCATCCCACAGCGGCAGCAGCGGCTGCAGCGCCGGATGCAGGCCGCTGGTGGCGTCGAGTTGCAGCACCTGCTCACGCGGGATGGCGATACGCGGACGCAGGCTCTGATACAAGGGGTCGGCGTAAGGAATGACGGTGTTGAGCCCGTCGTTGCCGCCCTTGAGCTCGATCAGAATCAAGAGGTTTTCATAACGCCCCGCAGCGGCGGCATGTGCGGACGCAGGCAGCCAGGCGGTGAGTGTGGCGGCACCGGCCGCCGCCAAAAAATCGCGTCTATTCATGCTGCGATGTCCTCCATGCCGTCGAAGGCAAAATCATTTGAGTTGATACGCCGGGTCGAGCACCAGCTCGCGTATGCGCGGCAAGCCGTGTGCGGTGCTCACCACACTTGAAGCAGGATCGGTGGCCAGCACAACTTTAATCAAGCGTGCATCAACGTCCGCGAAGGGCTGCAACCAGCGCTCGCTATCAAAGTAGATATCCATCTCGGCACGCCCCGGCGCTGCGACCGGACGCATTTCCTGTGCGCGAAACAGGCGTTCGAGCAATTGTTTGCGCCTGAGCAGCGTGGCGCTGTTGATCCACGCCTCCCCGCCCGGCCAGCCTTTTACGTTCGGCGGCGCGAAAAGATCCTGGCCGAGTTGGCGCGAGGCGTTGACGAAGGGCGTCACCTCGCCGGTTTCAAAGCGGAATTGGCGCAAGCTGCCGACAATTAGATCAACCGGTGATTTGAGCAAGGCCGCGCGATTCTCCGGCGCATAAAAAACATCAGAGCTCAGCAAGGCGCGCAGGGCCACCCGGATGTTGTAACGGTTATCGCGAAACATGCGCGCGATACGCGTCACCTCGGCGGCATCGGGCTGCGGAGAAACAAATTCGCGCCAGAGTTTTCTCACCACCAATTCGGCGGTCTGCGGTTGGGCGAGCAATAAATCGAGCACCGCATCGCCATCAAAATTTCCGCTACTGCCAAGAATATTCTTCACGCCCGCGTCGTGCGCCTGTTGGCGGAAAACAAATTCGCCGCGCTCCTGATCGATGCTCCAACCCGTGAAGGCGCGTGCCGCCTCTTTGACATCCTGCTCGCTGTAACGTCCTTCGCCGAGGGTAAACAACTCCATGACCTCGCGCGCAAAGTTTTCGTTCGGCCGTCCCTTGCGATTGGATGCGCTGTCGAGATACACCACCATCGCCGGATCTTTCGCCACCGCGTGCAAGAGGTCGCCGAAATAGCCGAGCGCATATTTGCGCAACAACTGGTTCTGGCGGTACATCAATACCGGCGAGCGGACTTTCTGCAGACTGGAGACAAAATGGTTATGCCAGAACAGCACCATTTTTTCCGTCAGCGGTGACGGAGTGACGAGCATTTCGGTGAGCCACCAGGCACGTAATTCGCCCCCCTTCACAAACTGCTGGCGCTGGAAAAGCTTGCGCTCCTCTTCACTGGCATCGCGCATTTTCGCGGGCGACTCATACTCACCAACCCAGGACGGCGGCGGCGTCACGGGCGAAGCCCCGGTCAAGCCGAGCAATTGATCCACCGCCTGCACACGCGTCAGTCTGGCATAGGACTCAATGTCACTGAGTCCCGCCGCGAAGCTGGTGCGATTAAGCAGATGACGAGCCTCGTCAAAACCCATCGGCGCCGCAGCCGCCCCTGGCGGCAGCGCGGCGAGTAGCAGAAACAGCCAGTGTTTACCCATGTCTATATGCCACCTGTAAAACGCTTACTTGGATTCAGTCTTACGCCCACCCGGTGCCTTGCACTGCTCCGGATTCGCCTTGCATTCCTCGCGCCGTTTTTCGAACTGCGCCTTCATTTCCTCGCAACGCTTGGGATCAGCCTTGCAGCGTTCCTCCTGCTGCGCTTTTTTTTCGGCACGGCATTTTTCCGGGTCGGCTTTGCACTGCTCGCGTGTTTCCTGCATTTTTTTACGCGCCTCGGCGCATTCCTGCGGTTTGTCCTTGCAATGCGCCTCGCGTTTCGCCGCGCGCTCGGCTTTGCACTGATCCGGATTGGCGCGGCATTCCTCGCGCTTTTTCTGCATTTCCGCCTTCTTGTTTTCGCATTCCTGCGGATCCTTGCGGCAGCGCTCGCGCCAGTTGTCTTTACCCGCCTCGCGCTTCGGTGCGTCCTTGGCGGCGCCCTCATCCTTTTTCACAGTAGCGCCGGGCAGCCCTTGCGCAGCCGCCACGGCGAACATGCCTGTAATCAAGAACGTAACAACCAGACGCAGGGTTTGTTTCATGATTTTCCTCTTTGATGGTTTGACTGGGACGTACCGGCTCGCTCAGCGCCGACCTTTGTAGAGCTCGCGATTCGCGCGATCCAGATCACGATGCAAATCGCGCCGATCCTGATCGGTCATGCGACCGTCGCGCGGCGCACGATCAGGTTGCGGCGCATGACGATAATCGCGTTGCGGCGGAGGTTGCGAACGATCCGGTGGATGGCGCTGCATTTGCGTGCGCACGAAACCATCGTGCCGCGCGGCCGCCACCGGCATCGCCGACAGCATCGACATCAACAAAACCGCCAGCGCCCATAACAGCTTATGCATGCGTCTCCCTCTCCCATCAAAACGGTGCCGCTACACGGCTGCCGTAATGATGATTATAGGATGCCCCCATGCGATTACGCGCGCCCACCATCGCAGCCCGCCGCATACAGGCGCTCTTTGCGATTGGTGCACGAACACTATTCATACCGACTCCTGTTGAAACAAAAAGCACGACAAACTCAACGCGAACCATTAACGTAATTAACGAACGCCCCTAATCAAATCAGATTCGCACGTCAAATACGCACGTCAAATACGCACGTCAAATACGCACGTCAAATACACAACTCAAATACACAACTCAATTACATAACAGGCGCAGCGCTTCACTCAACGCAAAGGGCTGCGTTGACGAATATTACGCCGGCCACCTTCCGCACCCGCTTTACCATCCAGGCTCTTTTGTAACAAATTGTTTCACCTGCACCACGGGTTAACATTCCATTACAAAACAGTGGCATTGAAAAAATGAAGCGTCTAGGATTGCGCCCATGACTGACACCAAGACCAGAATACTCGTCGTTGACGATGACGTGCGATTGCGCGACCTGCTCAACCGCTATTTGAGCGAGCAGGGTTACAACGTACGCGCCGCGACCGACGGCGCCGACATGAACCGCTGGCTGGCGCGCGAACGCTACGACTTGATGGTGCTCGACCTGATGATGCCGGGTGAAGACGGCCTCTCGATCTGCCGCCGGCTGCGCGGCCTCGGCAACAAAATACCCATCATCATGCTGACCGCCAAGGGCGACGACGTCGACCGCATCGTCGGCCTTGAAGTCGGCGCCGACGACTATCTGCCCAAACCTTTCAACCCGCGCGAACTCGTCGCACGCATCCAGGCCGTGCTGCGTCGTGCGCCGGCAGCGCAACCACCCGGCGCGCCGAGTAGCGAAGTGCAGATCGTCAGCTTCGGCGAGTTCAGCCTGAACCTCGCGGCGCGCAGCCTGACGCGCGCCGGCCAGCCAGTCGCCTTGACCACCGGCGAATTCGCGCTGCTCAAGGTATTGGTGCAACACGCACGGTCGCCACTATCACGCGACAAGCTGACCGAACTGGCACGCGGTCGCGAATTCGGCGCATTCGACCGCGCCATCGACGTGCAGATCTCGCGTTTGCGCAAACTGCTAGAAAACGATCCCGCCAAGCCCGTCCTCATCCAGACGGTCTGGGGCTTCGGTTACGTCTTCGTACCGGACGGCGGTCAGTAGTGTTTGAAAGGCCGGGCGTGAGGGCTGACGCGGCAAACCAAGCCGATCTTGCCGTGCCTCGACCGTCGATTTGCAAGGCGCGCGTGCCCATGACTTTCATGACGCTTAACTTCGGCGACGCCACCAACGCCTCGCCTCACTCGCCGCATTTGTCGCAGAGGGCGCAGAGGTCGCATTTGGCACGTTTGTCCCTGCAATGAAGTTTTTACCGCAGAGCCTGTTGTGGCGCACGATGCTGTTGCTGGTCCTGTTGCTGGTGGCGGGCAATTTCGCCTGGCTGCAGATTTTTCGCGTCTTCGAACGAGAGCCGCGCGCCGCGCAGGTCGCCCAACAAATCGCCAGCGTGGTCAATCTGACGCGTTCGGCCCTCATCACCGCGAACCCCGCTAAACGCTTTGACCTGCTGCGCGATCTCGCCGAGCAGGAAGGGATCCATGTGCACGCTGACAGTCCAAACGAGCCGGTAGAACTGCTGCCAAACCGGCCCTTCGAGCGGCTCCTCGGCGCCGAGCTACAGCGGCGGCTGGGTGACGACACACGCCTGCTCGTCGCCATCGGCGGCAACCGGGACATCTGGGTCAATTTCGAAATCGACGAGATTGAGTACTGGGTCAGCCTGCCGCGCGAACGCGTCGAACGCACCGAACAACTGCGCTGGCTGGGCTGGGGTTTGCTGGTGCTCGGACTGTCTGTGTTGGGGGCGTTCTTGATCGTTGCCCGCATTAATCGTCCGCTGCGTGAACTTACCGGCGGTGCAGCGGCCATCGGACGCGGCGAGTCGCCGCCGCCGGTCAGCGAAAACGGGCCACGCGAAATTCGCACGCTGGCGCGCGCCTTCAACGAGATGTCGGCCGATCTCAAACGGCTCGACGCTGATCGCGCCCTGCTACTCGCCGGCGTTTCGCATGATCTGCGCACGCCGCTGGCACGCATCCGGCTCGGCCTCGAAATGCTCGGTGACAAAACTGACCCCTCGCTGATGGAAGGCATGGTGCAGGATATCGCCGATATCGACGCCGTGATTAGCCAGTTTCTTGAATTCGCGCGGGTCGGCGGTGAAAACGTCAACGCTGTCGATGCCGACATCGATGAAATCGTGCAAGGCGTGGTCGAACGCTACCAGCGTCAGGGGCTTACGGTGAGCGCGCAATGTGGCGGTCTGCCGCTGATGCGCCTGAAAACGCTGGCGATCCAGCGCCTGCTCACCAATCTCGTCGACAACGCGCTGCGCCATGGCAGTCAGGAAGTGGTGATCGCAACTTCGCTGCACGACAAGCAGGCCCGCCTCGCGGTGCTCGATCGCGGGCCGGGCGTCCCGGCGGCCGACGCGGAACGTATGCTGCAACCGTTCACGCGTTTAAATACGGCGCGCAGCACCAGTGGCTCCGGTCTTGGTCTGGCGATCGTCGACCGCATTGCAAAAATGCATGGCGGCCGTGTGCAACTGCTGCCACGCGCAGGCGGCGGCCTCGAAGCGCGGGTCGAACTGCCGCTGCGTTAGAGACCGGTGCCCTATAAAGGGCCCGATCGAATGGCAGCGACGAACGCCGCAACCGTTCGCAGCGCTTGCCAGGCGTCAGACCCAGTCCAAACCTGCTAGGATTCCATGCTTGAAAAAACGGAGGACGATCCTCGTGCGCACTGTAATGACAGGCTTGCTGCTCGGCGCTGTAGCACTCTCCAGCGGCACCGCCGGCGCCCAGCAACAAATTAATATCTTTTTCCCGTTCGACAGCGCGGCCTGCGCCACTTGGTCAAAGTACGCGGGCAACAACGCCATCCGCCAGCAATATGAATTCTGGATACTTGGCCTGGTCTCCGGCCACAACTACGCCAGCCCCGCGCGCCAGGTACCGACCGGCAAACTCCCCTCCGGCGAGGCGCTCTACGTCCAGCTTGACGAATACTGCAAGGAAAACCCAAGCTCCAGTGTAGTCGGCGGCGCGTTTCGCTTGATCGAACAATTGCGCGAGACCATCCCCGCCACGAAACCCAAAGCAATACCGACCAAGACAGAAGCGGCCAAGACAGAAGCAGTCAAAGGAGAAGCGACCAAGGCGGCGCCGGTCGCACCGGTCAAAACAGAAACGCCAAAGGCTGCACCCGCCGCGCCCACCGCACCCACCGCACCATCTAAGTAAGATTTAGAACCTGCGCAACGGCCAGCGCCCGATCACGCGATCAGGCGATAAGGGCCGCACCACGCGCGTATGCGGCATGCAGCATGCGATATCAGGCCAGCGCGCAACGAACAAGCACGCGGATGATTCGACGCTCAGCCGGCGGCTTTGCCTGCGGCGGCGGCCAGTGGTGCGATCAAGGCCACCGCTTCGGCGGCGATGCCCTCGCCGCGTCCGGTGAAACCCAGCCGCTCGGTGGTCTTGGCTTTGATATTGACGCAGTTGATTGGCACGCCGAGATCGGCGGCGATATTGGCCGCCATCTGCGCCACATGCGGCGACATACGCGGCTCTTGCGCAATGATGGTGGCGTCGAGATTTACCAGCCCCCAGCCGTGTTGAGACAGCAACGCGGCGGTCGCCCGCAACAGCTTGCGGCTGTCGACGCCCTTATACTGCGGATCGCTATCCGGAAAGTGCCGGCCGATATCACCGAGTGCGGCAGCACCGATCAGCGCGTCGCAGATCGCATGCAGCAAGACGTCGGCATCCGAATGTCCGGCCAGCCCAAGCGCATATGGAATCGTCACCCCGCCGATCACCAGCGGGCGTCCTTCCACCAGCGCGTGCGCGTCAAAACCCTGTCCTATTCTCATTGCTTCTCCATGCGTTCGAGTATCAGCGCCGCGAGTTCCAGATCATGCGGATACGTCACTTTCAGATTGCGTGTGTCGCCAGTCACCAGTCGCGGTTGCAAACCCAGCGCTTCCATCGCACTGGCTTCGTCGGTCGTCAGCGCCGGATCGATCGCCCGCAGCGCTTCGAACAAGGCGCGGTAGCGAAACAGCTGTGGCGTTTGCGCCTGCCACAGACCGTCGCGCGGCTCGGTCTTGATGACACGCCCGGCGGCGTCGGCACGTTTAAGCGTATCGACCACTGGCAGCGCCAATAAACCACCCACCGCATCGTCTGCGAGCGTTTCAATCAAGCGCGTCAGCGCGGCGGCAGGCAGGCAGGGCCGCACAGCGTCATGCACCAACACCCAATCGTCAGCATCTACAAGGTCACGCACCGCCGTCAGGCCGTTGAACACACTGGCGGCACGCGCAGCACCGCCACAATACAAGGGTTCCAAACGATCGGCGAACGGCTGCCAGTCCTGTTGCGCAAAAAAGTCGTCGCCCGGCGCCAGCACCACGAACACGCGCTCGATCGCCGCACAGGCGCACAGCTGGCGCAGCGTCTGATAGAGCAGCGGCCGGCCGGCCAGCGCAAGATACTGCTTGGGTAATGCGGCACCCATGCGGGCACCACTGCCGGCAGCCGGAACAAGAGCAAAATATTTGGGCGTGGTGGTCATTCAGCGCTGATTTTAACAGCGCGGCCACCGGCCCCGCGCATTGCCTTGCCGCCAAAGCGGCAGACTATAATGGCGCGCCGTTCCGACACACCCTGCGCACTGCCGCCTCTGAACGCGCGGCAGGCCGCCACCAGACCACAGTGATGACATCCAGCCCACACCCCGCCACACCCCTGACCGCGAGCACCTTGCAACTGTCCGCTGAGGCGGGCCGCGTCCTGCTTGCCGAGGCGCGCGCCGCAATGGCGGCGCAACTGGGCCAGCCGGCGCCCCCCGCCGCCGCCGCCAAATGGCTGCAGCAACACGCCGCCACCCACGTCACACTCACGCTCGAAGGGAAACTACGCGGGGCTGCTGGCGCGCGGCCGGTCTGTCAAGCGCTGTGCGACGACCTGCGCAGTAACGCCCTCGCCGCGGCGTTCAACGACCCGCGTTTTAAAGCCATCACCCGCGGCGAACTCGATGCCCTGCGCATCGAAGTCTCGGTCCTCTCGCCTTTGGAAGTCCTGCGGTGGAAAGACGAAGCCGACGCACTGGCGCAACTGCGTCCCGGCATCGACGGCGTGGTAGTCGAATACGGCCACCATCGCAATCTATTTCTGCCGCAGATGTGGTGCGAGTTTCCAGACACCGCACTGTTTGTCGGCAATCTGAAATACAAAGGCGGCCTGCCGCCTGATTTTTGGGATGCGACGCTGACGCTGCGACGCTTTACGGCTGCGGTCTGGCGCGAAGAGCACGACCACGTTCAAGGCAGCGAAGACTCGCATGTTTGAACGGCCCCTCGTCTTTCTCGACCTCGAGACCACCGGTGCGACGGCCAGCCGCGACCGCATCACCGAGATCGGTCTGGTTGAAGTTGAAAACGGCGTACTGACGGAGGAATGGAGTACGCTGGTCAATCCGCAGACGCGTATTCCGCCGTTCATCGAATCCCTCACCGGCATCAGCAACGCAATGGTGGAAGACGCGCCATGCTTCGAAGAGGTGGCGCGCGGATTACACGAACGGCTGGCCGGCAAACTGCTGATCGCGCATAACGCGCGCTTTGATTACGGTTTTCTCAAGAGCGAATTCGCGCGTCTTGAACTGCGTTATTCTCCCGACGTGCTGTGCACGGTGAAGCTCTCGCGCAAACTCTACCCGGGCCACGCCAAGCATAATCTCGACACCCTGATGGAACGTCACGGCGTCGACTGCAGCGCGCGCCACCGCGCCTTGGGCGACGCCCGCGTGCTGTGGGATCTGGTGCAGGTGTGGCGCGATCAACTCGGCGAAGCAGCGCTTGATACAGCCGCCGCCGCGCAGCTGAAAAAACCCAACCTGCCCGCTGGCCTCGTCGATTTCTCGATTGAAGACATTCCGAATGCTCCGGGCGTCTATCTCTTTTACGGCGAAACGGATCTGCCGATCTACATCGGCAAGAGTATTGATCTGCGCACCCGCGTGCAATCGCATTTTTCCGGCGACCTGCGGCTGGCCAAGGACATGAAAATCACGCAGCAGATCCGCCGTGTCGAATGGAAACAGACCGCGGGCGAACTCGGCGCGCTGCTAGAAGAGGCACGCCTCGTCAAAAGTATGCTGCCGACCTTGAACCGCCAGCTGCGTCGCAATAACGAACTGCATGCGTGGCGCTGGAACGCGGAGAGCGGCGGCACGCCGGTGCTGGTGCACGCGGCTGAAATTGATTTCGGCAACGGCGAAACCGTCTACGGGGTTTTTCGCAGCAAGCGCGCGGCGGTCGAGGCCTTGCGCGGCCTCGCCCAGGCCCACCAATTATGTCTGGTCGCCGTTGGCCTCGAGAAAAGTCGCGGCGGCCCCTGCTTCGCTCATCAACTGCAGCGCTGCCGCGGCGTCTGTGTCGGCAAGGAAGAGCCCGCCCGGCACACGCTGCGTTTGATCGAAGCACTGGCCGCACTCAAACTACACAGCTGGCCCTACCGCGGCCGTATCGGCATTCGCGAGGGCGATGGTGATGAGACCGTGCTGCACGTGCTCGATCACTGGTGTTATCTCGGCACCGTGCGCAGCGAAGACGAACTCGACGGACTCGAAGCGCGACCTGCGTTTGATCTCGATACCTACAAGATCCTCAAGCGTTTTCTCGGTGGCGGACGCGGCACCATGGAGATCGTGCCATTCGCGGCGTAAACTGCGCGCTCGGCAGGCAAACCACAACACAGCGAGGAGGATGGATGAAACAACCGATCCGTTATGCACTGGCAATGGCAGCCGCGCTGACCGCCGCCACACTGGCGCTGGCGCAACAATATCCGGTCAAGCCGGTGCGCTTCATTATCAACTTCCCGCCCGGCGGCCCGACCGACATCATGGGGCGCCTCGCGGCCGATCATTTGTCGAAAGCCTGGGGTGTGCAGGTGGTCGCTGACAATCGCGGCGGCGCCGGTGGCAACATCGGCTTCGAGCAATGCGCGAAGACAGCGCCCGACGGCTATACGATTTGCATGATGACCATCGCACAAAGCATCGCACCGAGTCTTTACAACAAACTCGGCTTCGATCCGCTCAAGGATTACTCCTACGTAACATTGCTCGCCGTGCTGCCCAGCCTGCTGATGGTGCATCCGTCGATACCGGCGAAAACCGTGCGCGAGTTCATCGCCCTCGGGAAGACGCGGCCCGGCGCACTGACCTATGCCTCGACCGGCAACGGCACCAGCCCGCACATGATGATGGAGATGTTGAGCTCGATGGCGGACATGAAACTGGTTCACGTGCCCTACAAGGGTGCTTCGCCAGCGATGATCGACCAGATCTCCGGCCAGATCGACGCCGCCTTCAGCACGGCGATTGCCGCCCTGCCCTTTGTGCAACAGGGCAAGGTGCGCGCCATCGCCGTTTCAACGCGGGAACGCTTTCCGCCGCTGCCCAATCTGCCGACGGTCGATGAATCCGGCCTCAAGGGCTTTGACGGCAGCTCCTGGAACGGTGTGGTGATGCCGGCCGGCACACCGCGCGACATCGTCGCCAAGGTCAGCGGCGAGCTGGTCAAAATGCTCAAGGCACCGGAGATGAAAGAAAAAATGCTCGCGCAAGGCGGGCTCGCCGGTGGCAACACGCCGGAAGAATTCACCACCTATGTGAAGGCGGAAATCGACAAATGGGCGAAGGTCGCCAAGGCAGCGCGCGTGCAAGTTGAATAAAAGCAGCTTGCGTGACTGAGCAACGCATCGGCAGCACGCAGATCCATCAGGATGCGAGGTCGCTGATCGTCTACTGTCCGGCGCTGCGCAGCGCCGCGCCGGCGCTGATGCTGGCGCTGTTCGGCACCGCCTGCAGCTTTATCGCACTGGCGTCCTTGACCGGCCTCGTCGGTCAAGGCGGCGACGGGTCATCGAATCTGCTTGCACTGGCGTTTGCCGGGGTGTTCGTCTTGCCGCTGATCAGTATCGGCACAGTGTTTATCGCTATCGCCCTATGGACTGCGCTCAATGCCCTGACGGTCGCCACCACCGAGACTGAACTGCGTGCGGACCGCCGCTGGTGCGGCATACCGCTGGCGCAAAAAATCATTGCGGTGGAAACGATCCACGCGCTCGACGTTCTGCGCGACGCACGCTTTCTTGGTTTTTTTGGCGGGGTGCGCCACTACCGCCTGCTAGCACGCACCACGAACGGCAGCCTGTTGTTGGCCGATCATCTGCGCGGCGCGGATGAAGTCGACGCGGTCAAACAGTTGTTTGTCAGTGCGCTGGGCAGACCCGCGCTGTCAGAGAACGGACGCTGCGAGCATACCGAGACCACAGAGGCCGCCGCAGCGGCCGACGATGCGAGCTAGTGCACGACCATCGGAAAATTGATCAGCGCGCCAAAGTCGGATAAAAATTCATCGACATGATCCGGCGAAGGATCATCACCAATCGCGCCGATCATTGAATGGCGGAACTTGCGCGCCACATCACCCTGAAAATAGGTGCCGCGGCTCGCTTGCTTGTCCACTACCTCGAAGCCGCGTTGCTGCGGATATTCGACGACGTAGTAGTTATCACTGTTGTAGACGATGTTCATGCCTTTATTTACGACCGAAATCCCGCCAGGTTTATAGTCATTACAGATTTTTTGTTGCGGGTAGCGGATCACAAGCTTCCCGCACTGCTTAATCTTGGACGTAAACCCGGCATTTCAAGCACTTGGGCCACCGCGGCGGCTGACCGCAATGCCCAGCAGAATCAGCGACAACCCCGCCAGCGCACCGGAACCCGGTTGCTCGCCCAGCAGGCCAACCCCGGCCAGCAGCGCCACCACTGGCGTGAGGTAATTGACCAGCGCCATGAAAGTCGGGCCCGCACTGGCGATCAATTTGAAATAGAGCAAGGTCGCCAGTGCTGTCGGGCCGATGCCCAGCCAAACGATGGCCGCCACCGATCCCGCCGTCGGCGTGAGAGTCCACGGTTGGTCGAGCAGCAGTGCCAGCGGCACCGTCATCACGCTGGCAACCAGCATCACCGCGCTAGAGGCCACCAAAAAATCAGCCTTGATCAAACAGCGTGAAATCACGCTATTGGCGGCATAACAAACCGCCCCTGCGAGCACCGCCAGCTCGGCGAGGACAGGCGCGCTGACGCCACCCGTCGTGCCCGGCCCGATCAAGACGACGATGCCACCAAAGCCGACGATGAAACCGCCGGTGCGCCAGACCGTCATGCGCTCGCCGGCGACAAAAAAATGCGCCAATAGCAACGTCGTCAAGGGCATCACTGCCATCAATATGCCCGCCAGCGCGCTATCCACTGTTTGCTGGCCCCAGCTGATGAGAAAGAACGGCGCGCTGTTACCGACCAGCGCAATTGCCACATAGGGCAGCCAGCCGCGCCCCACCGGTGGCAAGCTGAGGCCACGCCAGCGCAGGGCCGCATAAAGAATCAGCGCCCCCAACACAATGCGCGCTGCGGCGAGCGTGGCCGGTGGCACGCTGGCGACACCGAGCTTGATGAACAAAAACGCGCTGCCCCACATTGCCGATAGCGCGAGCAACAACATCCAGTCTCTGGCACTGCGTGATGACATGACGACGTCCGGCAATCAATGAGGGCGTATATTGCACGCAACACCGCGCCCTTGCATAGGCACAAGAGCAGGTATCGGATGCAATCACCCGATGACATGCAAAACAGCTGCAATGCGGTGGCACGTGTTATGATTTTTTCAACTAAAGCCCGGCGCCGCCGCGAGGAGATCCAGATGAAAAAGTTCGTATTGCCAATCGTATTGTTGCTCGGCGTCAGCGCCACCTTTGCGCAGGCGCAACCCTACCCGTCACGTCCGATCCGCGTGGTGGTGCCGTTTCCCGCCGCCGGCAACGTCGACACCTATATCCGACAACTTGCCCGCCAGATGGAAATCTCGATGGGTCAGCCGCTGGTGATCGACAACCGCAGCGGTGCAAACGGCATCGTCGGCTGCGACATCGTCGCCAAATCAGCACCCGACGGCTATACCATCCTCGCCACCTCGGTGGCGTTTGCGGTCAATCCCTCGATGTATAAATCGCTGCCATACAACAGCGAAAGGGATTTCACACCGATCACCAACTATGCCAACGGTCTGGGCTATATCCTGGTCGCGCATCCTTCGTTGCAGGCTAACAACATCAAGGAAGTCATCGAGATCGCGCGCAAGCAACCGCTGCGCTACAGCTCGGCCGGTATCGGCAACGGCCAGCACCTGGCCGGTGAACTACTGGCGCAAAAAGCCGGCATCACGCTGCAGCATATCCCCTACAAGGGCGGCGGCCCCAGCCTGACCGCAGTATTGAGCAGCGAAGTGCATCTGAATTTCCCCGGCGCCAGCGTGGCGGTACCGCATCTCAAATCGGGAAAACTGCGCGGCATCGGCTTCACTGGCGAGAAGCGTATTTCATCACTGCCGGATTTGCCGACGATCGGCGAGAGCGGCCTGCCCGGCTACAGCTTCGATACCGGCTGGCATGCGATGTTCGCGCCGCCGAAAATGCCCGCCGCCATCGTCAATCGTCTGCACACCGAAGTGCGCAAGGCGTTTGAGAGCGTCCAGCTGCGCGAGGCCTTCTCCAGCACCGGCTATGAGCCGGCGGCGGCGGCACCCGCTGACTTCGCCAAACTGTTCAAAGCGGATTTGAAACGCTTCGCCGCCATCATGAAAGCGGCGAAGATTGAACCACAATAACACCGGCGGCGATGCGCCGCGGTGCTCTTGTCATGCGGTCATCCTGTTGAAAATATCGAAGGGCCACCGTTGAACAGTCTGGCCAGAATGCTGCATGGTCGCGTGCATTACGCATGGGTCGTCGCCGGCGTCGTCTTCGTGCTGCTGCTGTGTTCGGCCGGCGTGCGCTCGACCCCGGGCGTGCTGATCATCCCGCTGGAAAAATCACTCGGCTGGGATCGCACCACCATCTCGTCGGCGGTCGCGCTCAATCTGTTTCTGTTCGGCCTGATGGGCCCGTTCGCGGGTGCGGCAATGCTGCGCTTCGGCATTCGGCGCACCGTACTCTTCGGCCTCGGCCTGCTTGCCTGCGGCGTCGTACTTAGCACGCAGATCACGCAACCCTGGCATCTGATGCTGACCTGGGGCCTGATGGTCGGCGTCGGCTGCGGACTCGCCGCCACCGTGCTCGCCGCAACGGTGGTCAATCGCTGGTTTACCGAGCGACGCGGCGTAGTCATGGGCCTGCTCACCGCCAGCACGGCAACCGGTCAACTGCTGTTCTTGCCACTGCTCGCGGCCATCGCCGAACGCGCCGGCTGGCAGGAGGTGGCGTGGACGGTGGCTGCGGTGGTCGCATTAATCATTCCACTCATACTGTGGCTGCTGGTGGAACGCCCCGAAGACATCGGTCTGAAATCCTACGGCGCGGCAGCCGGCGAGGTGGCATCCGTGCAGGCCACCGGCAATCCAATCACGATTGCTTTTCGCGCGCTGAAGAGCGCGCTGCCGGTGCGCGACTTCTGGATATTATTCGGCACGTTTTTCGTCTGCGGTCTGAGCACCAACGGCTTGATCGGCACGCACTTCATCGCCTTTTGTTATGACGGCGGCGTGCCCGAGGTGCGTGCCGCCGGCATCCTCGCCATGATGGGCGTGTTCAATCTGGTCGGCACCGCGCTCTCGGGGTGGCTCTCCGACCGTTACGATTGCCGCTGGCTGCTATTCTGGTATTACGGTCTGCGCGGCCTCTCGCTGCTCTATCTGCCTTACTCCGACATGAGTCTCTGGGGCATCGGCCTGTTTTCGATATTCTACGGGCTCGACTGGATTGCCACCGTGCCGCCGACAATGCGTCTGACCTCGAATATTTTCGGCCGGCAGAACGCGCCGCTGGTCTTCGGCTGGATCTACGTCGGCCATCAAATCGGTGCTGCAATGGCCGCGGTTGGCGGCGGCGCAATCCGCAGCATTTTCGGTGCCTACAGCGGCGCCTTCCTCACTGCGGGCCTGATGTGCGGCGTCGCCGCGCTCAGCATATTGGTCATCCGGCGCAGCGAGCCCGCGCCGGCAACCGCCGCCACTTAAAGGCACATTGACTTTGACTCTTCTGCAAAAAATTAAACACTTGCATTACGCCTGGGTCATCCTCTTCGCGGCCTGCATACTCGGCATCGTCAGCCGCGCCGATTCGGCGTCTTTTTCGGTTTTCATCGATCCGCTGGTCGAGCGTTTCTGCTGGTCGCACGGTGACATTTCCTTCGCCTATGCCATCGCCTTCATCGCCGGCATGCCGGCGGTGATGATCATGGGCTGGCTCGGCGACCGCTTTGGCGCACGCTTTCTGATGATAGGCGCATCGTTCCTGATCAGCGCCGGCACCCTGCTGATGGGCAAGATCAGCGAGCTCTGGCAGTTCTATGTGTTGTATGGCTTGTTCGTCGGCTCGATGGGGCACGCCGCCTTCACCGTGCTGCTGCCGGTCATCGTCACGCGCTGGTTCCATCGTCACATGGGTCTGGCGCTGGGGATTTACTGGGCGGCACTCGGCGCCGGACCGATGATTTTTGCCCCCTTGTTTCGCTGGCTGATCGACACCCGCGGCTGGGAGGAAACCTTCAGCGTGGTCGGCATCGGCCTCGGTGTGATTCTCTTGGCGTTCTCCGCCTTGATCCACAGCCGCCCGCAGGACAAGGGCTTGCGGCCGTATGGTGCAGTCGACGCGAACGCCGCGGAAACCGCGCGCGCCGCAGCGGTCGTGCCGGCGAAATTAAAGGAAATATTGAAGCAGCGCCCGGTGTGGCTGTTGATGGGCATCCATCACCTTGGCTGTGCCGGCCACGCCGTGATACTCGCCCACATCGTCTCGATGGCCACCCACAACGGCATGTCGGGCATCGAAGGCGCGGGCGTATTGAGCACGATCGCCGGGCTTTCAATCTTCAGCCGCTTCGGCTTCTCGATGCTCACCGAAAGGATCGGCGGGCGTACCGTGCTCGCACTTTCGCTGATCGGCCAGAGCAGTTCAATACTGCTGTTGTTGTTTGCGAACGAGGCCTGGATGTTCTACGCCTTCGCCACTGTCTTCGGTCTGTGTTATGGCGGCGAGATGGTGGGCTTCCCCATCATCAACCGCCAGCTCTTCGGTGAAAAAGCGCCGCTGAGTTCGATCTATGCCTTCCAAACCCTGGGCGCTGCTACAGGCATGGCGCTGGGCGGCTGGATGGGCGGGCTTTTGTTCGACGCCTATGGCAGCTATACCGCCGCCATCGTTATGGCCGCCGGCATCGGCTACCTTGGCCTGCCACTGGCGCTTTTGTTGCCGCGACACCAGCGACCGGCGCCCGTCGAAACAACCACCACAGCCTGAGTCGGTGCGCCTGATCGGCGCACTGCAGGCGGCGGAGCGCGCCCCTGTATAATGCCGCCTTTCTCAAATCAATAAGCGATTCCGCCGATGCTGCTCTACGCTTGCACCATTTTCACGAGCGCATTTCTGCTCTTTCTTGTGCAACCGATCATCGCCAAACAGATCCTGCCGTGGTTCGGCGGATCGGCTGCGGTGTGGACCACCTGCCTGGTGTTCTTTCAGGTTGCGCTACTCGCCGGCTATGCCTACACCGATTTCACCACGCGCAAACTCAAGCCGCGCACCCAGGTCATCGTGCACGTGGTGTTGCTGCTGGCGAGCCTCGCCGTGCTGCCCATCCTCGCTGATGTCAGCTGGAAGCCAGAGGGCAATGAAGATCCGGGCGCGCGCATCCTCGGCCTCTTGATCGCCACCATCGGCCTGCCCTATCTGTTGCTCGCCACCACCGGCCCACTGGTGCAGGCATGGTTCGCACGCTCGTTCCCGACGGGCACGGTGTATCGTTTGTTCGCGCTGTCGAATCTGGCCTCGATGCTGGCGCTGATTTCCTATCCGTTTATCTTCGAAACCTGGATCGCCACCGCCTCACAAGCCGTATGGTGGTCGGCCGGTTATGCCTTGTTCGCCGTGCTTTGCGCGACCTCCGCCATCGTCAGCCTGCGCCACGGTGCAAACGCGGCTCCTGTTGCAGCTGCGCCCGAGAGCGCCGCCGCGCACGATGATGCACCGGCACCCCGCCGCCTTGATCTGATCCTGTGGCTGTCGCTGTCGGCGATGGGTTCATGGCTGCTGCTGGCGATCACCAATCACATCACGCAGAACATCGCCTCCATCCCCTTCCTCTGGCTGGCGCCGCTGACGCTGTATCTGCTGACCTTCATTTTGTGCTTCGAGAGCGACGGCTGGTACAAACGCGGACTGATTCTCGGGCCGCTCGCCGTCATCCTCGGCTTTTGTGCGTGGGGCCTGCAAACCAGCACGATCACCCTCGACATCAAGATTGCGATCCCGTTGTATCTCGCCGGGCTCTTCTTTTGCTGCATGTTCTTTCACGGTGAACTGGCAAAGATGCGGCCGGCACCGCGTCACCTGACGCAGTTCTATTTAATGGTCTCGCTGGGCGGGGCGCTGGGCGGGATGTTTGTCGGCCTCATCGCACCGCGCCTGTTTCCGTCCTATTCGGAACTGGGTCTGGGCATCGTCGTCACCGCGCTGCTCGCTGCGATTACGTTGCGCAAGCTGCCCATACTGGTGTGGTTGACTGCAATGGGACTGGCCGGCGTCTATGGCTATTTCTGGAACAACCAGCTCGATCAGTTAAAAGAAGACACACGCGTGATGACGCGCAACTTCTACGGTACGCTACGCACCAAAGACACCGCGCCGGAGAAAGCCGAAAACGCGATGCGGCGCCTGATCCACGGCGTGATCCTGCACGGCGAGCAATATCTGAGCGACGCGCGACGCGGCGAACTTACCACTTACTACGGCCCCGACTCCGGCGTCGGCATCGCCATCCAGATGGCCAATCCGGTCAATCGTAAAGTCGGCGTCATTGGCCTGGGCACCGGCACGCTGGCGGCCTGGGGCAAGCCCGGCGACACCTATCGCTTCTACGATATCGATCCGCAGGTGATTGAAGTCGCGCAAACCGAATTCACCTACCTCAAAGACAGCAAGGCCAAAATCGAAACCGTACTGGGCGACGCGCGTCTGAGTATGGAGCGCGAACCGGCGCAAGAGTTCGATGTGCTGGTGGTCGATGCGTTTTCAAGCGACTCGATCCCCGTGCACCTGATCACCGATCAGGCGATGGCGGTTTATCTCCGACATGTCAAACCCGGCGGCAGCGTGGTCTTCCACATCACCAACCGCTTCCTGCGACTCGCCCCGGTGGTGAAGAAAATCGCCGAACGCCAGGGCCTGTTTACCGCGCTGGTACTCGACGAGGCTGAAGACACCGAGTTTTCAAAGACCGACTGGATTATCGTCACGCGCGACAAGAAACTGCTCGAGCACAAGGCACTGGCCGGCAAGACCACCCCGATCGATGACATTCCAGGTCTCAAACTGTGGACCGACGACTTCAACAGCCTCTATCAAATTCTCAAATAATGACAAAAAATTCGTATCCGATGCATGGCGTCGCATTCGCCGCCGCACTCTTCTTCACTAGCAATGTCGGCGCAGCAACACCGGCCGAGGCCTTTCCGCAAAAGCCGGTGCGCTTCATCGTGCCCTTCGTGCCGGGTGCGGGCACCGATATCACCACCCGCGCACTGTCTGCCAAGCTCTCGCAAATGTGGGGGCAGCAAGTGGTGGCGGATAACCGCAGCGGCGCCGGTGGTGCGATTGCCGCGGAAATCACCGCGCGCGCTGATCCCGATGGTTACACCATCTGCTTGATCTCCGCCGGCCACTCAGTACTGTCGGCCAGTGGCAATCCGATCCCGTATGATCTGGAAAAAGACCTGCAGGCGATCGCACAAGTCACCAGCCTGTTTTACGTGCTGACCGTGCACCCGTCGCTGCCGGCTAAATCGGTCGCCGAACTGATCGCCTATGCGCGCGCCAATCCGGGCAAGCTCAATCAGGGTTCGTCAGGCACCGGCGCGTTGCAACACCTCTCCGGTGAAATGATGGCCTACAAGGCCGGTGTGAAATTCACGCACATCCCGTACAAAGGCGGCGCCGCAGCACTGGCGGCAACGCTGGGCAGCGAAGTTGACATGAGCTTCACCACGCTGCTCTCCGCGCGGCCCCACATGCAAAGTAACCGCCTGCGCATCCTCGGCATCACTGCCGGCAAACGCTCGCCCGCCGCACCTGAACTGCCGACCATCGCCGAAGGCGGTGTGCCCGGCTTTGAAGCCAATCAATGGTACGGCGTCATCACCTCGGCCAAAGTGCCCAAAGACACAGTCAACAAACTCTCACTCGCGCTCAACGCCGCCGTCAACGCCCCCGACGTCGCTGAACGCCTGATGAAAGATGGCTCCACTCCGAACGGCACCACGCCGGTGCAATTCCAGGCGCATATCAAGTCGGAAATTACGAAGTGGCGGGAATTGATCAAGGTGGCGGGGATTAAGCTCAACTGAGTTCAGGCCTAACTCTGATCAGTCCGTTTCAGCCCAGAAGTCTTGAATTACCTCAGGTCTACAAGCGAAGGCTGGCAGTCGCGTATGGATCGCTTATTGAACGAATACGTCGCGCGCCATCCTCGTAGAAACCGAGAAATATTGCTCAACTGTGGCCTCTTAAAAAGAGCCCGGAGTCTGTCCCTGAGAGTTCTTAATTGCGCACAACGTCTAGTCAGCGTAAGGTGGCTTATTGGAAGAAGAAACTATAGTTCCAAGAAATCACATTGATAACGATATTTCTTGGCGAGACAGTCTCGCGAGAGCAACTCTATAAACCGAGATAGGTTATAGGTCACCATGATGACAATGAATACCCTCCCTACATTTGACGACCTAATGAACCCGCTCTTGAAAGCACTAAAAATTCTTGGCGGCTCGGGATCGATTGAGGAAATTTACGCAAAGACCGTTGATATCACTGGATTGACTGAGGATATTTTGGCGCAACTGCATGCACCCGAAAAGAGCAGTCGAACCGAAGTTGAATATCGCCTCGCCTGGGCAAGAACATATCTCAAGAAGTACGGTTTACTGGAAAATTCTAGCCGTGGAGTCTGGTCGCTGACAGAAAAATCGAAAACTTTTGACAACGTAGATCCTTCAGAAATAGTACGCGTTGTTCGCGCTCTCGACAAACAGGATTCAACAAAAAAAATATCGCCCGACGCAACTGCTCGCGAATTATCCGACGAGGAATCCTGGAAAGAAAAGCTCTCTGCTGTTCTGACCCAAAACCTCGATCCTGCAGGTTTTGAGCGGTTAGTACAGCGCATCTTGCGCGAATCTGGCTTTATTCAGGTTGAGGTAACAGGCCGCACAGGCGATGGTGGGATTGATGGCAAAGGTATTGCGCGCATCCATGGTTTTATGAGCTTTCACGTACTCTTCCAATGCAAGCGCTACAAAGGCTCTGTTGCAGCCGGAGAGGTACGTGATTTTCGTGGCGCCATGGTTGGCCGTGCCGATAAAGGTTTGTTTATTACGACCGGTTCCTTTACACCTGCAGCCATCAAGGAAGCCACTAGAGATGGCGCGCCACCGATAGATTTAGTTGATGGCGATGAGCTTGCAGAGAAGCTGAAAGAGTTAGCTTTAGGTGTAAAAACTGAACTAGTTGAGCAGGTCAGTGTTGATGCAACTTGGTTCGAGAGCATATAAGGCGCATAAGGTCAGATTGGCGTAGCACCCTAAGCTTTAACCGACGCGGATTTTTCGCACCAATTGAATGTATGAACAGCAAGCCGCGCACCGTGCAAAACCGGTCTGCGTCGGGCGACAAATTGCTGCCGCCCCCTATGCTAGACTAGCGCCGCCTTTTCACTTCGGAAATTGCGAAAAATCATGACTGAATCCGTCTCGCTGACCGTCAACGGCGCACCGCAAACCGTGCACGCCGAAACCGACACTCCCCTGCTCTATATCCTGCGCAACGATCTCAAACTGAAGGGCGCGAAGTTCGGCTGCGGTCTGGGCCAATGCGGCGCCTGCATGGTGCTGATCGACGGCCACAACGTGATGTCCTGCGAAACGCCGCTGTGGTCGGTCGCCGGTAAAGCGGTGACCACCATCGAGGGCCTGGGCAGCATCAAAGAACAGCATGCGCTGCAGCGCGCCTTTATCGGCGAACAGGCTGCTCAGTGCGGCTATTGCGTGGCCGGGGTGATCATGTCGGCGGCGGCACTGCTGTCGAAAAATCCCGATCCGAGTGAGGACGAGATTAAGCAAGCCCTCGAGCGCAACCTCTGCCGCTGCGGCACGCACACGCGCATGATCAAGGCGGTGCAACGCGCCGCGCGCGATATGCGAGGTGCGCAGTGAACGCCCCCGCCAAACCGAAACTGCCGGGTTCGCTCGATGCCAACCGCCGGCTCGATCAGTGGATGAAGTTTGAGGCCGACGGCACGCTCACCGTCTACACCGGCAAGGTTGAAATCGGCCAGGGCATCGTCACGGCGATGGCACAGATTGCCGCCGAAGAACTCGATGTCACACTCGCCAAGGTCACCATGGTCTCGGGCGACACCGTGTTGACGCCCGACGAAGGCCACACCTCGGGTAGCCGTTCGATCGACGAAGGCGGCACCGCATTGCGTTACGCCTGCGCCGAAGCCCGCGACCTGCTACTGAAGGCCGCCGCCACGCAACTCGATATTCCAGCTGACAAGCTGATCGTCGAAGACGGCGTCATCACCGGCTTCGACCGCATCCGTCAGGTGACCTACTGGCAACTGCCGCACGCCGAACTACTGGCGCGCGAAGCCACCGCCTCGGTCAAACCGAAAGCGGCCTCGCAGCACAGCATCGTCGGCACTGCGGTTGAACGCTTCGACATTCCGTTCAAGGCCACCGGCACGCCGCGTTATGTGCAGGACATAGAACTGCCCGGCATGCTGTTCGGTCGTGTAGTGCGTCCGCCCTCCTATGACGCCAAGCTCACCGCTTTTGATGCCGATGCGATCCGCAAGCTACCCGGCGTGGTGGCGGTCGTGCGCGATGGCAGCTTTATCGGTGTGGTGGCCGAACGCGAAGAACAGGCGGTGAAGGCACGCGCCGCAGCGCTTAAAGTGGCGCAGTGGAAAGAAGTGCCCATCGCCAGCGATGAGGCCGGCATGCATGAATACCTGCGCACACGTCCCGGTAACAAGGCGGCCGTGATGGCCGAGCGCATTGATGCCACGGCGAAGGCGCGCGGGGTGAGCCAGGTTGATGCACGCTACACCAAGCCGTATATCGCACACGCTTCGATCGGCCCCTCGTGCGCGCTGGCGCGCATCGACGGCACACGCATCGAAGTGTGGTCGCACAGCCAGGGCGTTTATCAGTTGCGCTACGACCTCGCCACCGTCTTGAAGACCGAGGTCGAATCCGTCATCGTCCATCATGCCGAAGGTTCGGGTTGTTACGGTCACAACGGTGCCGATGACGCGGCACTCGATGCGGTGCTGCTGTCGCGTGCCGCCGGCGGCCGGCCGGTGCAGGTGCAGTGGATGCGCGACGATGAATTTGCGTGGGAGCCTTACAGTCCGGCGATGACCACCGATGTGCATGCTGCGCTCGACGACAAAGGCAACATCGTCGACTGGTCGGTTGAAGTGTGGAGCAACGGCCACAGCCAGCGGCCGGTTTCAGTCAAAACGCCGGGTCCGGTGTCGTCACTGGTGTCGGCGTGGTATCTCGAGAGCCCGGTGGCGCGGCGTACGCAAGCGGATCCACCGCAGGCCGGCGGCGGCGGCATGGCGCGCAATGCACCGGTCACCTATGCGCTGCCCAACGAGCGCGTGGTTGCCCACCGCGTCGAGGAGCAACCGCTGCGCGCCTCGGCGATGCGTGGTCTGGGCGCCATCTGCAATGTGTTTGCGGTTGAATCGTTCATGGACGAATGCGCGGCCGCGGCAGGCGTCGACCCCGTCGAATACCGCCTGCGTCATATGCAGGATCCGCGAGCGCGCGCGGTGATCGAACTGGCGGCGCAAAAAGCCGGCTGGAAGGCCGGCGCACAGAGCGACGGCACGAGCGGCCGCGGCTTCGCCTTCTCGCAATACAAAAACGGTTACGGCTATATGGCCGTGGTGATCGACCTCTCGCTCGAACCCGATCCGCATGTGACGCGCGCAGTGGCGGCGGTCGACGTCGGTCAGGTCATCAACCCGGACGGCGTGATCAATCAGGCCGAGGGCGGCATCGTGCAGGCGATCAGTTGGGTGCTCAAAGAGCAGGTCCGCCACGACCGTGAACGCGTGTTGTCGCGCGACTGGGAGACGTATCCGATTCTGACCTTCCCGGAAATCCCGACGATCGAAATCCATCTGATCGACCGCCCCGAGGAGAAACCGCTGGGGGCGGGCGAAATCGCTGCGGGCCCGGTACCGGCCGCGGTCGCCAATGCGCTCTATCACGCACTTGGCGTGCGCCTGCGTGAGATGCCGCTGACGCGCGAGAAAATCGCCGCGGCACTCGTTTAAAAAAGGGCCGGAAAAAGCAAAGCGATAAACCCCTTTCCCCCTTGCGGGGGAAGGCGGGGATGGCGGGCGGCAAACGATTACCCACCACA
>CAMDSO010000012.1 GCA_945906935.1 Bordetella parapertussis | reverse complement strand
AATACGACCGTATCGCCCGCCCCTAAGCGCACTTCCTCAAGGTCAAGCACCAGCGTGATTTCACCTTCGATGATGAGTGCGAAATCCAGCGTGCGCGTCTTTTGCATATACGGATGCGGTGCGCTCGCCGCATAGGTCGACGCAGCGGGCGAACCCATCGCGGCAAAATAAGCAGCCACTTCCTTCGCTCCGACCTTGCCCTTGTAAACGTCGTCAGGCGGAAAAGTCATCACGCGACAGACCGAGCCGCCCGGGGGCGGTTCTATCGTGTGCGGCATGTGCAGCGTTTCGCTCACCCCCTTGATACGCGCCGGCGTGCGGTCGGTGACCCAGATGCGCGTGGATGAAAACCCGGGGCGCGCCGGATCGGTGCGCACATCCGGGGACGGCCCGTCACAAAGTGCTTTCGATTTATCGTTTTCGTCAACGACAACGATACGGCGTACCGGTTTGGTATTTTCGCTCATGATTTTTTCCTATTCGTCCAGCGGTGCGGCCATCATGACAAAAGCCATCTGGCTGCCTATATTGCGGTCCGACCATTGATGCCAGCTACCGACCTGCACCACCACGTCGCCCGGCGTCAGCACATGTTCGCCGGCATCGGTGACGAGCACACGCTCGCCCCACAGCATGATGCCGTAGTCGACAGTCTCTGATTTATGAATACGCGTGTTGTACAAATTCTGTTTGCCGCGCTCCCAGGTGCCGCCCGGAGTCTTGTTCGGCGCATGCTCAGCCGTGATGTATTTATCGGTGCTCGCGTCATAAACCGGCGGCTTGCAATCCGATTGCACGATGCGCAGCCGTCCACCGGTATCCGGCGGTTCGAAATGAAACTCGACATCGCCGTCGTCGCGATCGCCGCCGATCGGTGCTGGAGATTCATTCCATAACCAGATGTCGGTCATGCCGGTGCCTTTTTTGAAGGTGTTCGCCTTCACGCCGGGTGCCGCACTGTCGATCAACACTTTCGAGCGGCCCTGGGCGTCGACACCAGTAACGACGCGGCGAACCGGTTTGATTCCGTCATTCATTGTTTGTTACCTCCCTGAAGTTCTTCGCACGCGGCGAAGCGTTATTGCAATGCCACGGTGAGCAAGGTCGCACCGGCCGGAAAACTGATCGGCGCGTGTGCCAGTCCACGCTTTACATACACAAAATCCCACTCATCGAGTTTCTCCGCCCCTACCTCTGCGCTGCCGAAAGCAAGCAGTGCGCAAATCATCGGCGGATTCACCAACATCGTGCCGGGCGCATAACGCACCGCCTTTAACAGCAGCTTGCCGACCCCGCGGTCGACCAGCACTTTTTCTTCGACGCCAGTGCCGGCCTGCGTCCATGCAATATCGTCGGATTGAATCAGCCGGTAATGTTTTTCCGTGCCGAGCTTTTCAACCTCGCTGTGATAAAAGCTGCCGACGAACACGCTGAAGAGCTGGCAGCTGTCGCGATAATCGAGCGGCCCGTGCGGTTCGTTACTCGGGCCGAGCACCACGTCGAGAGGTTTTAATTTAATGCCGTCGACGACCGCGCTATGCCTGAGTAGCGTGGTGGCATGCGCCCCGGGATGCGTGTGACGCGGCTCCACCGAGCCGACCGGATAGTCGATCAGGCGCATGCACAACTCGTTGTCGCGGTCGTCGTAATACATGCCGGCGCGACTCGGCCAGCCGTCGACATTCTTGCGGTCTTCCCAGACGATGTCCGCCTTGCGCACCAATGTGTATCCGCCGTTTTCGACCATTTGACATCTCCCTTTTTCATTCACCCATGCACAACAGCGAACAGTTGCTTATCTCACCCGTTGCTTCCGGTTGAGGACTCCGGTTGAGGACAAGTGATACGACTCTATTGCTCGGCCTTAACGTTGGCTTCTTTGATCACCTTGGCCCAGCGCGCGATATCTTCCTGCACAAAAACGCCGAAGGATTCGGCACTGCCGCCAACGCCATCTAGCCCAAGCTCGAACATGCGGTCTTTGACGTCCGGCAATTTAAGAATGCGGTCAAACTCTGCGTTCAGCTTCGCCACGATCGGTTTTGGGGTCTTCGCTGGAATATGGATGCCGTTCCAGGTCACAAAATCCGCACCGGCGTAACCCGCTTCGCTGATCGTCTGCACATCGGGTATCGACGGGTGGCGTTTCTTGCCGGTGATGGCCACCGCCTTTAGCTTGCCCGCCTTGACCTGCGGTAATCCGCCCTGCATGACGGCAAACATCAACTGCGCCTGTCCGGCGACGACGTCAATAATGGCTGGCACCGTGCCCTTGTAAGGGATAGAAACAATATCGATCTTGGCCACCGACTTCAGCATTTCACAACCGAGATGGGCGGTGGTTCCGGGCCCCGAATGCGCACAGTTCAGCGTGCCGGGCTTGGCCTTTGCCAGCGCAATCAGTTCGGGCATGGTTTTCACCGGCAATGAAGGCGGCGTGATCACCAGAAATGAAATCGACGCCAACAGACTGACCGGAACAAAATCCCTCTCCAGGTTGTAGGGCGCTTTGGGATACAAGGTATGGTTAATCGTGTAGGCCCCGGTCGTCAGCAACAGCGTGTAACCATCGGGTTGCGCCTTGGACACCAGATCCGCCGCGATCAAACCACCGGCACCGGGACGTTGATCCACCACCACCTGCTGCCCCCAGCCGTCGGCCATCTTGCCACCGACAATGCGCGCGAGCACATCGGGGCCGGGGCCGACAATCAGACGAATCGGTTTGTCTGGAAAGTTTTGCGCAGACACCGTCATCGCTGCGCAACATGACACCGCAAGTAACCACCTGGACCTGATCCTCATCGCACTCCTCCGAGACAATTTCCCTGTCGCGCCAAAATGGTCGACAGGGCCCGAACGTAGGGAGGCGAATCTTCTTGACGCCTTCCCCTCCCACACTCCCCACAGCATCGCAGGGAGTGGATGAAACTCAACTTGACGCTCAGTGGCCTGTGCCCGCCCCGCCGGTCCACGCCACCGGCGCCATCGCCTGCTCATCGGTCACCACATCAATCACCACCGGCCGGTTGGCGGCAAACGCCTTTGCAAACGCCGCTGGCAAGTCCGCCGGTGTCTCGACGCGTATGCCGACGCAGCCCATGTTTTCGGCAACCTTCGCAAAGTTGACATCAAGAAAGCCCCAGATGTCACGGTTCTTCTCATTGGGCAGGCCCTTGTAGGCGCCATTTACCAGCGGTATTTCCTGATTGAGCGCGCTATTATTATTCACCACCAGCACGATGTTGATGCCATAGCGTGCGGCAGTTTCCAATTCGGCCATGTGGTAATACACGGCGCCATCGCCAGCAAAGCAAACCACTGTTTTGTCCGGCTGCGCGCATTTGACACCGATCGCACCGGGAAGCCCCCAACCGAGCGATCCGGCGCAACGAATCAAACGCTGGCCTTTCTTTTCAAATTCGATCAGGGCACCGGTCCAGATGCCAGAGTGACCGGTATCCGAAACTACAATACCGTTTTCCGGCAGCGCCTTTGAGATTTCCTTGCACAAGCGCTCCGGGCGCATTGGTATCGCATCGGAGGCGTAGAGCGCAGCGAAGGATTGTTTCCACTCCGCCACCAGCGCCTGCCCGCGCGCCAGCCAGGCATCGTGTTTGACTGCCGGCACAACGGCCATCGCGTCGAGCATCTGACGCAACACCGTACGCGCGTCGCCGAGCAAACCGACCTTAGTGTCGTAATTGCGCCCGATCTCACGCGCATCAATATCCAGATGGATCACCGGCGTGCCAAACTTCGGCACTTTCCAGTTGGTGGTGACCTGCCCGCCGGTCTGGCTACCGATGAAAAACACCAGATCGGACTCGGCTACCGCCTTGTTGGCGCAGGCCCGTGAATAAAGGCCGATCACGCCCAGTGACAACGGATGACTATCGGCTATCGTGCCCTTGGCATTGAGCGAAGTTGCCAACGGAATCTGCAGTTTTTCTGCCAACTCGAGTACTTCGGCCTGCGCACCCGACCACGTAACACCGCCACCAGCCACAATCACCGGCCGTTCGGCTGCAGCGAGCAGCCGCAAGGCGGCAGCGACCGCAGCGCTGTCGGAGGGCACGCGATACGGCGGCACGCTTTGGTATTTTTCCTCGATGACGGCGTTGTACTCGCCTTCGGCCAACGTGACGTCGCCATGATGCTGACGTAATTCGAGATGCACCGGACCCGGCGCACCGGTCGTTGCTTCGCGGAAGGCGCGCCGCAACAAATCGGGCAAACGCGTCGGATCTTCGACCCGCACGTTCATTTTGGTCGTCGCATCGTATTGCGAAAAATCTTCAATCTCTTGATAGGCGTTGCGATAGCGCGAGGCCGGCGCAGGGCCGCCGGAAAACGCGATCACCGGCGAGCGCGCCATGAAGGCATCGCGCAGCCCTGCCGCCAGATTGGAGCCGCCGATATGCTGGCCGAAACACACCCCGGGACGGTTCGAGGCCCGCGCATAACCGTCGGCCATATAGGCGGCGGCTTTCTCGCCGTGCACCATGATGCGGCGTATGCCCAGCGTTTCCATTTCCGCCAGTGCGTTGAGCAGGATCGCGGGAACAAAAAATACATGCGTGACCCCGGATTGCTGCAGGGTTTCCGCGAGATAACGTGCACCGGTTTTTTTTGCCATTGTTTTACCTTTGCAGAACAGAAATGCCGGTGGCGGCCGCGAATGTTCCCGCGAACCGCCCCGTGCCAACTAGCCTTTAATGCCCAACCAACCCGTCTCAGCCCTTCTGATACGAATGGAAATCACGCGCCACCGGCGTCCACGGATGCGGTGCAATCGCATAGGTGTCGCTGACGACGTCGATCACTACCGGCTTATTCATCGCAATGCCCGAAGCGATCGCCGCGTTCAGATCGGAGGCCTTCTCGACGCGAATGCCGACACAGCCAAAGCCTTCGGCAATCTTGGCGAAATTCACATCGGGGAATTTCCACATTTCCTCAGCGCGACCGCGTTGCTTGCCGCCATAGGCAAGGTCGTTGAGTTTGATTTCCTGATTGAGCGCGCTGTTGTTGTTGACGACGATCACCGCATTGATATTGTGGCGGCGCGCTGTTTCGAGTTCGGCAATGTGATAGTAGAAACCACCGTCGCCGGTGAAGCACACGACCGGACGATCCGGCATCGCGCACTTGACACCCAGCGTCGCCGGGAAACCCCAGCCCAACGAACCAGCGGTACGGAAATAGCGCTGGTTGGCGTGTTTGAATTCAATGTAACGCGCGGTCCAGATGCCGGCGTGTCCGGTGTCGGACACCACCACACCGTTTTCCGGCAACACTTCTGAAATCGCTTTGCAAATACGCTCCGGACGGATTGGTGACACCTCGGCGTTACGCATCTCGGCGGTTTCGTTGCGCCAGGTGGCCACCAGTTCCTGCGCGCGCTTGACCCAGCCAACGGTCGCATCGGCACGCTGTGGCGCGAGATTGATCATGTGACGCAGCGTCGTCTTGGCATCGCCCAATACTGAAACTGTGTTCGGATAGTTACGACCGAGTTCATTCGGATCAATGTCGAGCTGAATGACGCGCGTACCGACCGGCGGGAACATCCAGTTGTTGGTGAGCTGGCCACCGGTATGGCTGCCCACAAAAAATGCCAGATCGCATTCGAGCAAGGTACGGTTGGCGCAATCGCGCGAGTAAGCACCGGGCACGCCAACATTGAGCGGATGATGGTCGATCATCGCCGCCTTGGCATTCAAGGAGGTGGCCACCGGGATTCCGAGCTTCTCGGCAAGTTCGACAATCTCCGCCGCTGCCCCCGAGCGCATTACACCGCCGCCGGCAACGATCACCGGACGTTGCGCTGCCAGCAAGGCCGCCAACGCGTCTTTGACGCGCTGCATTTCCGGCTCCGGACGAAACGCCGGGGCCTGGCTGTACATGGTTTCGACCAGGGGATCGAGCTCGGCCTCGGCTTCGGTGATCTGCCCGAGGTGGCTTTGAATCCGCAAATGCACCGGTCCCGGCGCACCACTGGTGGCAACGCGGAAGGCCTGGCGCAGCAAATCCGGCAGGCGTGTCACCACGTCCACCTGTGCATTCATCTTGGTCAGCGGGTCAAACTGGTTGATATCGTCGACTTCCTGATAGGCATGCTTGTAGCGCGACACCGGGGTCGGACCACCAGTGATGGCGATCACCGGAGCGCCGGCCATGTGCGCGTCACGCAGGCCGGCAGCGAGGTTGGAGGCGCCGATCATTTGCGCCATGCAAACACCGGGTTTGCCACTGGCGCGGGCATAACCGTCGGCCATATAGGCAGCGGCTTTTTCACCGTGCACCATCACGCGTGCAATCGGCATGTCTTCCATCTCGGCAAACGCCTTGAGCATGAAAGCGGGCACAAAAAAGATATGCGAAACACCATAACCCTGCATCATTTCGGCGAATAGCCGCGAACCGGTCATTTTCGGCATTGCTGGTTTCCTCCTGGTTGGTCTGCTATCAGTCTACCCCGCCCCCCAGTATGTTATAAAAGAATCTTTGAGTATTGATCGATAACCAATGCTTATGGAAAAATGCGACGTCGGGCGGCGCCCCGCCCCCGCTCTACCAATACAACCCTGCGACGCCCTAACCGATGAACCTGACCCAGCTCCGTTACCTGCGCGGCATCGCCGAACAGGGCTTCAATATCTCGCGCGCCGCCGCCGCCTTGCATACCTCGCAACCGGGGATCAGCAAACAAATCCAGCTCCTCGAACGCGAGTTGGGCGTCGACATCCTGGTGCGTCGCGGCAACCGCGTGGTCGGGGTGACCGAACCCGGGCAGGCGATCCTCAATGTGGCGCGCCGCATGCTCGGCGATGCCGAAATCCTGCGTCGCATCGGCGAAGAATTCACCCAGCGCAAAAAACGCCTGGTGGTGGCCACCACCCACATCTACGCGCGCTATGTTCTACGCAGCGTGATCAAGGACTTCATGCGTCTGCACCCGGACGTACAACTCACGCTGCGCCAGGGCAACCCGGCGCAGATCGCGCAATGGGTGGCCGCTGGCGACGCCGATGCCGGTGTCAGCAGCGAACCGCCCGACCCCATCCGCTCAATCGTTCTGTTGCCCTGCTCCAGCCTGCAGCGCAGCGTCATCACCCGCACCAGACACCCGCTACTCAAGGAGAAACGCCTGACACTGGCCCGCCTCGCCGCGTATCCCTTGCTGACACTGGATCAGAGTTTTCCCGGCGGTGCGGCGGTGTTGCGCGCCTTTGGCAAGGCGCGCATCGAACCGAATATCGTATTAAGTGCGATCGACGCCGACGTCATCAAGACTTATGTCGAACTGGGGCTGGGGATCGCCATCCTGCCGTCGGTTGCCTATGAACCGGCGCGTGACCGTCGGCTGGCGGCAATCGACGCCAGCCATCTCTTCGAGCCCACCATCACCCATATCGCCATCCGCCGCGACAGCTATCTGCGCGACTACCTCTATGATTTTATTTTGATGATTGCGCCCGAATGGGACAGCGGTGCCATCGACCACGCTGTAAAAATCCGCAGCGCCGAGGCGGCCGCGTCCTGACGCCGGTTATTCCAGCGTCAGCCGCGCGTCCTTGACGACCTTCGCCCATTTCGCAATCTCGACCCGCACGAAGGCGTCAAACGCCTCGGGCGTGCTCACCACCGGATCGTTGCCCGCCTTAATCAGCCGCTCGCGTATCTCTGGACTGCTAAAGCCACGCACCGTTTCAATATGCAGTTTGCGCACAATCTCGATCGGCGTGGCGACCGGCGCATACAACCCGTACCAGCCGGTAACGTTGTAGCCCGGCACGCCAGACTCGGCGATGGTCGGTACATTCGGCAATTCGGCATAACGTTGCGATCCGGTGACCGCGATACCACGCACCCGGCCCGCACGCGCCTGATCGACGAGGGAGGTCGTACTGCCAAATGAAAAATCGATCTCGCCCCCCATCAGACCAATCAGATTAGGTCCAGACCCCTTGAACGGCACATGCCCCCAGCGGATACCGGTCATCGACTGCAACAATTCGCCAGCCAGATGATTGATGCTGCCGGTTCCAGACGAACCATAGTTCAAGCGGTCCGGACGCTGCTTGGCCAGCGCAATCAATTCGCGCACCGACTTTACAGGCACGGACGGATGCGCAGCCAGCAGAAACTGCCCGGAGGTCAACTGCGAGACAAAAACAAAATCCTTCAGCGCATCGAAGGGCATTTTCTTTTTCACACTCGGGTTGATCGAAAACTCGGGCGCCGACGTCAGCAGCGTATAACCATCCGGCGCAGCCTTCGCCACCAGATCAGCCCCCACCAACCCGCCGCCACCGGCGCGGTTTTCGACGACAAAGGCCCCGCCGGTTTGTTCGGTGAGCTTCTGCGCCAGCAAGCGCGACACGGTATCAACACCGCCGCCGGGCGCGAACGGTACGATGATGCGCACCGGCCGTGCCGGCCACGTCTGCGCCGCTAATCCATTGGAGAAAAGTACACCAACAGCGGTTGTAACCAACATGGCCCGCAGGCTGGGCGTAAGTAATGTCATGCCGTCCTCCATTAACTGAACCGGCTCAAACCGGCGTGATGTTTAACTACAGCCTAGCGTAAACGTCGATAACTATAAAGTCCAAGCCTGCGCCCACACAAACCGAGCGGCACAACGCACGCGCATGCACATACACAACACTCCACAACCCGCGCCGCAGCGGACTGCCACAATCGTGCGGCTGCGCGCGGGTCGTGCGCAACTTACTCCAGCTTATCCCAGTGCCGCATAGTCGGTATAGCCCTTGGCGTCTGCCGTATAAAAGGTGTCCATATCGGGTGCATTCATTGCAGCGCCCGCTTTCGAACGCGCAATAAAATCGGGATTGGCCAGGAACGGCCGGCCGAACGCCACCAAATCACAGCGACCGTCGGCGATGTCCTTGTCGGCGCGCGCGGCGTCATAATCCCCGGCCGGAATCAACGCACCCTTGAAGGTCTTGCGGAACATCGTCTTGATCGAAGCGGGCACCGCTGGCGCGCCCATCAACGCATGATCAACGAGGTGTATATAGACCAGCCCGCGTGCGTTGAGCTGTACGGCCAGGTCGGCGTATTCGTCTGCCAACTCCGGATAATCCGGCAAATCGTTGAACACACCAAAGGGTGACAAGCGAATACCAACCTTGTCCATGCCTACGGCCTTAACCACCGCGTCGACCACCGCGAGCACAAAGCGCGCGCGGTTTGCTATTGATCCGCCATAAACGTCGGTTCGCAGATTCGAGGTCGGACGGATGAACTGTTCCAATAGATAACCGTTGGCGGCGTGCAACTCAATGCCATCGAAGCCGGCATCCAGCGCATTTTTTGCGCCCTGTGCGTACTCGGCCACCGTCGATTTGATCTGCGCCCCGCTCATCGCCACCGGTGTCGCATTGGGCTGCAGGCCCGAGCTGTCGGTAAACATCACACCACGGCCGCCGCGGCGGACGGCGCGAGGATCTGCCCAGCGGCGGGCACGTTCAACGAATGTGCGATGCGGCCACAATGCATCATCTGCATGAAAATTTTCGCGCCCCTGGCGTGCACAGCGGCCGTCACCTTGCTCCAGCCTGCCACGTGTGCGGCGGAATAAATGCCGGGAATACGCGCATAACCGATGCCATTGGCCGACGGCGATGTGTTCCTTCGCTAACAATCAAAACAACGCAAGTACGCTGCGTGTAATACTCGACCATCAAATCATTGGGCACGTTGCCAAGCGCGCGACAGCGGGTCAGCGGCGACATCACGCACCGGTTTTGCAGCGGCAGTGTCGCCAGGGCCGATTTTTCAAATAAGGATGTCATCTAAAACTTTCCCGGTTCGGTTAATCACAAACGGGCGCGGCCGATAGAGGCCCTCACAAAAACAATTCTTTGCCGGCAGTCGCACGTAGAACGCCCGCCGATACGGCGTGCTCAACTTGCGTTGGGGGCGCTGACCGCCCGCTCAAGCCCCATCCAATGACAAATCTCCGGACACCAAATTAACGCTGGGCGCGCCGCGTCGCCATGATGAAATCAGGAACGATGCCCAAACGCCGGTAACGCCGCAGTGTAGCCAGCGGCAGCTTCGCCACATTACGCACACGCTTGCGACAATCCGCCTCACCGCAATTGCAAGGCATGGTCCAGACATCATCCGCGCCCAGAAAAGTTGAATAGTCATGCGTGACTTCTTCGCCTGCGAGGATGGGCCGTATGGCCTTGATCAAGAGTTTGCGGCCAACACGAAAGCCGCCGGAATTCGGGTTGCACGAGTGATTGGCATACTGCCCGAGCGTAGCGTCGGGGTCGATGTAATGATCATCGTCGTAGCGGAAACAGTTGGCGCCTAGCTGCGGGTCTTTTTTCCAATACTCCCAGACCTCATCACCGCTGACGATCTTGCCGGTGATCTCGACCACCAATGCGCCGCGCCGCAGGTTTCTTATTGCAACGAGGCCGCGCCCGTTGCGTACTTTTTTCACCGCCACGTTGTCGTTTGATTTCATGCCGCCGCGCCTCTTAATCTATTGTCACCCCGCCACCACCGGTTAATCCGCGCGGATACCCGACTCACGGATGACCTTGCCCATCTTGCCCATGTCAGACTTCATGATCGCCAAGGCGGCGGCCTGTGAGCCAGCCAATACTTCGATGCCAGATCTGGTCAGCTGTTCCTTGATCTCGACGCGGTTGAGCACACGCGCAATTTCGGTGTTGAGCAAGGTCACGATGGCCACTGGCGTTTTGGCCGGCGCAAAAATCCCGATCAGCGTTTCGGCTTCATAGCCGGGCAGCGTCGCCGCGACGGTCGGCAGTTGCGGTGCCAATGCGGAGGTTTGCGCACTCGTCGAGGCCAGCGCCCGCAACCTTCCACTGGCAATGTGTGGCGCCACCGAACCGAGCCCGGCAAACATGAGGTGCACTTCACCGGCCACCAGCGCGATCACCGACGGCCCGGTGCCCTTGTAGGAGATACGGACGATATTCACCCCCGCCATGGCGTTGAACAATTCTGACGACAGATGCGGCGGCGCGCCGAGCGTGCCCGCCGCATAGTTGAGCTTGCCGGGTTGCGCCTTGGCCAGCGCGATCAACTCCTTCACCGACTTCACCGGCATCGAAGGATGCACAACGAGGATGTTGGGCGAGGTCACCGCCATGGTCACCGGCGCGAGATCTTCGAGCGGATCGTAATTTTCACGCCGCATCAGCGGTAGCAGCCAGGTCGACGATCCGTTAAGCAAAATGGTGTAGCCGTCGGGTGGCGACTTCGCCACCACTTCAGGCGCCAGCGAGGCGCGGTTTTCGACGATCACTTGCTGCCCCAGCGTGCGCGACAAATCCTGCGCAATCAAACGTGCGACGTAATCATTGGCGCTGCCAGGCGCCGCGGTGACAAAGCGTATCACCTTGGCCGGATAGGTCTGGGCAGTAGCCAGTCCCGCAAATAAACAGAGGCCCGCAGAGGCCGACACACCCAACGTTTTCAGCTCGAATCGCATAAATCCTCCGCACACCATCGACATTTTCCCACCGACAGCACCTTCTTGTGCCCCCGGGACGCGCAGTTTAGGTGTTATGCGTTGGGCCAACAAGATGGTGGTGCATGCCTTGCGGTCGCACCAAAAAATACAGCTACGCTACACCGCGCACCCAACGCCTTAACAGCAGCCTCCAAAACGCTTATAGTGGCGCCGCTCCGACGCACCCCGCGCGCGGCATTTTTCCGAAACATACCAGACTCCCATGAGCACACATCACAAGGCAAACCGCCGCGAAGACCTGCGTCTGATTACCGGCCGCGGCCGTTACGCATCAGACATGAATCTGCCCGAGCAACTGCATGCCGGCTTTTTGCGCGCCGATCGCGCCCACGCCCGCATCGTGTCGCTCGATACGGCTGCGGCCCTGCAGCAGCCCGGCGTTGTTGCCATATTCACTGGCGCGGATGCGATCGCCGCTGGCTACACACAATTTCCCAACATGATGTCGTTCAAGGGGCCCAACGGCGAAACCATCCACAAACCGCCGCGCCCGGTAATCGCACACGGCACGGTACGTTTTGTCGGTGAACCGCTAGCCATGGTGGTCGCCACCTCCGCGCTCGCCGCGCAGGATGCATTCGATGCCATCGACGTTGAATATGCAGACCTGCCGGTGGTGGTCGATGCCGAGGCCGCGCTGCAAGCCGGCGCGCCGCAATTACATGAGTCCGTGCCGCAGAACCTCGCCTTTAGCTGGCATATCGGCGACAGCACAGCGGTGCGTGAGGCTTTCGCGAGTGCAGTCCATGTGGCGCGCGTCAAAGTCGCGTCACAACGCGTGGTGCCGAGCCCGATGGAGCCGCGTGCCTGCCTCGTCAGTTATTGCGCCGACGACGGTTGTTACGACATCTGGGTCTGCTCACAAGGCATCACCATGATGCGCTGGCAATTTTCGGTGTTGACCGGCATCCCCGAGGAAAAGTTGCGCTTTCACCTGCACGACAACGGCGGCGGATTCGGCCAGCGCGCCGCCGTCTATCCCGAATATGCAGCGCAAATGATTGCGGCACAAAAATTGGGCCGGCCGGTGAAATGGATTTCCTCGCGCTCGGAGAGTTTTCTCTCCGACAGCCACGGCCGCGGCGTCATCATCGAAGGCGAACTCGCGCTAAATGAAAGCGGCGTGTTTCTCGCCGCGCGTTACCGCTTCAACTGCGACATGGGCGCCTACCTCACACCCACCGCCGCCAATAGTCATGTGCGTAATCCCTCAATCTGCACCACCGGCGTCTACCGGATTCCGGCGCTGGAAGCCGATTTCAAAGTGGCCTTTACCAACACCGTGCCGGTGGCGGCCTATCGCGGCGCCGGCCGGCCCGACATGGCTTATGCCATCGAGCGGCTGGTCGATCAGGCGGCACTTGACTTGAATCTAGCTCGCGACGAAATTCGCCGCCGCAATTTCATACCACCCGACGCCTTTCCGTATCAGACGCCAACGCTGGGGATTTATGAGAAGGCCGATTTCGCCGCCTGTCAGGCGCAAGCCCTGCGCGATGCCGACTGGCAGGGCTTTGCCGTCCGCCGCGAAGCGGCGCGCGTTGCCGGCCGCTTGCGTGGCATCGGCCTCTCAACCGTGATTGAAGGGACCGCGCCTGGCGCCGCGCCGAAAGACCAGGTGTTGATCGAGTTTGCAGAAGACGGCGCCATCACCTTGTTCGTCGCTTGCCTGTCGTCTGGCCAGGGCCATGAAACGACATTCACCGATATCGTCGCCGAGGAACTCGGTGTGCACCGCGAAAACATCACCCTGCGCGAGAGCGTCTACGACCGACCGCTAATCGGCAACTTCAGCGGCGGCTCGCGATCGCTGGTTGGCGCCGGCAGCGTCTGTCAGATTGCGGCGAAAAAATTAATTGATCAGGCGCGACCATTTGCCGCCGAAGCGCTGGAACTGGAACCCTCGCAGGTTGAATATCGCGACGGCGCATATCGCTCACGCGACGGCAACCAAACAATCACACTGCAAGACCTCGCGCGCCGGCTCGCCAACGACCAACCACATCCCTTGAACACGCTGGCCGAAGCCAGCGTCGGCGCCACCTACCCCAACGGCTGCCATGTCGCCGAAGTGGAAATCGATCCAGAAACCGGCGTCACGCAGGTCATCAACTACACCACTGCAGACGACTGCGGTAACGTCATCAACCACGCGATCGTTGAAGGTCAGGTGCATGGCGGGGTGCTGCAAGGTGCTGGACAGGTGTTCGGCGAGCACGCCGTCTACGACCCGCAGAGCGGACAACTGCTCAGCGGCAGTTTCAGCGACTACTTTATGCCGCACGCCGGCCTCGTGCCGCGCATCAACGTCGGCGACTGCCCGCAACCGAGCACAGGTAATGTGCTGGGCGCCAAAGGTGCGGGCGAGTCTGGCTGCACGGCATCAATCCCGGCCCTCGTCAGCGCCGTCCTCGACGCGCTGCGGCCCTTGGGCATTACGCATCTCGATATGCCTTTGACGCCGGCCAAAATATGGCAGGCGATCCAGACGGCCCAAACCAGCGGCAAACAGTAAATAAATACCCGGTGGCCGCGTCGCCGGGCATTTATTAAGACAGGCCGCCAGCCTCAGCGTTTCGTTTTGCGCGCGACGCGCCGCAACACTTCATGCACCACCGCGGTGTCCTGCTTGTCAAAACCGTCCGCCATCGCCATGGCATAGTATTTCTTGCTCAGCGTGAACAGCGGCGTCGGCGTTTTGATGGTCTTGGCAAAGTCACCGATGATGGCGATGTCTTTTTGATAGACATCAACCTTCATGGTTGCCGGCAGATAATTGCGCTTGATCATCAGCGGCCCGCGCACTTCAAACATGCGCGAGGTGCCCGCCCCGTCCTTGATCACGTTGTACATCAGCTTTGCATCGACACCGGCCTCTTCCGCCATGACGAAGGCTTCGGCCGCCGCGAGATTGTGGATGGTGACAAGGTGGTTGGCGACGTATTTCAGTTTGGAGCCGACGCCAAACTTACCGCAGTAGTAAGTGTTGCGCGCCATGCCGGCAAAAATCGTTTTGCATTTTTTGTAGGCGGCCGCATCGCCGCTGGCGTAAACAATCGCATCCTTGGCGGCCGCCTGCGCGCCCGTGCCGCTGATGGGGCAATCCAGCATGATGACGCCGATTTTAGCGAAGCGCTTGCGTGCGTCTTCCTTGAGCTCGAGCGGCAGCGTGCTCACCTCGACGACGATGGTGCCGCGCTTCGCGCCGGCGGCGATGCCGTCCTTGCCAAACAGCGCCGCCTCAAACGCCGCATAGGACGGCAACGAGGTAATGATGATCTTCTGGCTGGCTGCCACGTCGGCGGCGGAGGGAGCGGCAACACCGCCGAGTTTTTTCAGCGCCTTGATGGCGGCCGGCGCAATGTCAAAACCGGTCACTTTAAAACCGGCCGCCGACAAATGTTTGGCGAATGCCCCGCCCATGATGCCCAGACCGACGACACCCACCGTGGACGCGCTGCGGCTTGCTGATGTTGTTTTCATACCGACCCTCGTTAAAGAAAAAGACGTGCCGCGACTCCTTCGTGGCACAGACCGCCATGATTGCAGCACTCGGATGACGACGCAAGTCGCTACGCGCCCCGACGGACGATAGGCTAAACTAGCGCCGCCGTGCGTTCGACTGGGTTGAGCCTGACGACGATCGCAAGCCTGAACGCGGGGGCGGCACCGGACAGTCAATATTGCAAACACCGAAAGGACGCTCGTGAAACAATTGAACATGGGAATCATCGGCACCGGCTGGTGCGGGGGCATACGCGCGGAAACCTGCGTACGCCACCCGCTCATTAAGAGCCTGCATATCGCGGAAACGCGACCCGAACGACTCGCCGAGATGACCAAACTGGTCAACCCCGCCACCGCCACCGCCGATTATCGGCAGATCCTCGAGAACAAAGAGATCGACGCGGTGATGATTTCGGCCACGCCCGAAGCGTTGCACTACCCGATGGCGCGCGAAGCGTTAAGTTCTGGCAAGCATGTATTTCTTGAAAAGCCGATCGCCATCGAACTGCATGAAGCCGATGACCTGATCCACATCGCGAAAAAGAACAATCTCAAATTCACCATCGGTTATTCGCAGCGCTTTAATCCGAAATTCGCCTATGTGCACAAATGTGCCACCGACGGCACGCTCGGCAGACCGGTCAGCGCACTGGTCAGCCGGCATATCGGCCGTGGTCTGGGCAAAAAAATTAATAGCCGCACCAAATTGTCGCCGGCGGCGATGGAAGCGACCCACGACCTGGACTTCATCCTCTGGTGCTTGCAGCCGGCCAAACCGGTGCGCGTGTATTCGCAGGTCAACTATGGCGCCATGCGCGAAGCTACCGGCGCTGATTTCCCCGACACGCAATACATCACCGTAACCATGGACACCGGCATGTCGTTCGTCGTTGGCGCCGGCTGGAGCCTGCCGCCCGCCTACCCGAATTTCTCGATGACCTGGATCGAATTCATCGGCACCGAAGGTGCGCTGATCATCGATGACACACACCGCGAAAATCACCTGACTACTATGAAGACCGGCATTGTGCATCCGATGTCGACGATGCCGGGCGAATGGGTGGAACACACCTTCGCCGGCGCGATGGCGCCAGAAACCGTGCACTTCATCGAGGCCTGCGCCTGCGACCGCGAGGTCATGGTCAAGCCCGAAGAAGCGCGCCAAGTGATGGAGGTCTACGTCGCCGCCGACCTGTCGGCCGAACGCAACGAACCGGTCTCGCTGCCGCTGCCCGAATCGCGCGGAGGCGCGCGGTGAGAAAGCAGTCGCAGAAAATCGGCCTGGCCATCGTCGGCGCGGGACGTGTCGGTCTGATCCGCGGTGAACTGGCGGCGCGCCATCCGGCGGTCGAATGGATAGGCATCGCGGAAAAAAATCCTGAACGCGCCAAACTGGTCGGCGACAAAGTCGGCGCCGAGTTTGTCACCGCGGATTATCGCGAGTTGATCTCACGCCCCGAAGTCAACGCACTGATGGTCTGCACCGACGAACATCTGCATGTGGACCCCATCCTTGCCGCCTGCGAGCGCGGGCTGCCGATGTTGATCGAGAAGCCGCTGGCCACCGATCTGGGTGAATCGCAGATGGTGATGGATGCGCTCGAACACGCCGGCATTGATGCGGTGATCGGCTACACGCAACGTTTTCGCCGGCGCTGGCTGGTGGCCAAGGAAAAGGTACGCACCGGCTCCCTGGGTGAAGTCACCATGGTGACCTCGCGTGCCTTCATGAACCGTCTCGTTGCCATCGACAATTACAAGCGTTCGGATAACCCGGCGGAAATTTCACCGATGGTGATTTCCGGCACACACGCGCTCGATATTGTCATGTGGCTGATGGAAGCCAAAACGCCGGTTGAAGTCTACGCGCGCTCGGTCAACAAGGCACTGGGCGCCGACTGGCAGGGCATCGACGGCACCGCTTACACCATCACGTTTGACGACGGCGCGATTTACCACGGCGTGATTTCCTGGGCGCTGCCCGAAGTCTGGCCGGGTGCGGTGTATAGCCTCGAAGTGGGGGCGGTCGGCACTGAAGGCGTGCTGACCATCGACGACACGCATCGCGACATCGTGCTGGCAACCAATCTGGTGCAGGGTGAAGGCTATGCCCCGGACAAACGCCGCCACGTCGATTTTCTGACCAGTTATCCGGTCGGCGACATGGCGCTGGGCGAATTGCGCGGCCCCATGCGCGAGGAAACCAACTCATGGCTCAACCGCGTGGCGCTCGGCGCAACAACGCAACACGCCACCGCGCGCGAAGGCCATAATCGTTTGATGCTGACCAAGGCGATCGATCTCTCGGCACGGCTGAAAAAGCCGGTGGCGCTGCCGATCACCCCCGAGCAGGAAAAACTCGGCCGCTAAGTGAACGTCCGGCGGCTACGTGTAACGGCTTCATCTCATCAAGGAGATTCCATGATGCAGTTTCGAACCTTTCGCACGGCGCTGCTGGCCGTCACCGCTTTATTCATCTCCACGGCAGCGCAGGCGGCGGAAAAATTTCCAACGCGACCGGTGCGCATGATCGTGCCCTACGCACCCGGCGGCGCCACCGATATCGTGGCGCGGCAGCTGGCAACCAAGCTGTCTGAATACTGGGGTTACCAGGTCGTGGTCGACAACCGCGCCGGCGGCTCGGGGGCGATCGCACTCGAAACCGTGGCGCGCGCACTACCTGACGGCTATACGTTGATGGTCGGCAACGTGTCGACCAATGCAATCTCTGAACCAGCGTTTGCCAAAACACTCTCGATCAAACCGTCGCGCGATCTGGCGCCGGTGACCAATCTGATCGAGATCCCGCACATGTTCATGATCAACCCGACGGTGCCGGTCAGCACCTTGCGCCAGTTGGCCGAGTATGCAAAAACCAACCGTATGGCTTACGCGTCTGCCGGTATCGCGTCGTACCCCCACCTCGACGCCGCCCGACTGGTGAAGGCAATGGGCGTTGATATGACGCATATTCCGTACAAGGGCGGCGCCGGCCAGATCATCCCCGCCATCATCGGCAATGAAGTTCAGCTGACCATGCTCAACCTTGCCTCTTCGCTGCCGCACCTGAAAGCTGGCCGGATCAAACCGCTCGCCACCACCTGGCCGACGCGACGCGCTGAGTTTCCCGACATCCAGACGATGGCCGAGGCTGGCTATCCGGGCATCGGCACCAACGCCTGGAACGGTTTGTTCGGACCGGCCAAGTTGCCACCGGCGTTGCTCGCCTACCTGCATGCCTCTGCCTTAAAAGTGCTGGAGCATCCGGACATGAGAGAAGCGCTTGGCAAACAGTTGATTTCCGTGGTCACCAGCAAGTCGCCGGCGGAATACGCCAAATTCGTCAACGAAGATATCGCCAAATGGGCCGCGGTCATCCGCGACAACAACATTTCCCTCGACTAATCCGTCGCATGAAAAACACCCCGGATGTGAGCAAGGCGCAACATCGTCTGCAGGTTGAGAAAGACCTCGATATCCAGTTGCGCGATGGCATGCGTCTGAAAGCCGATGTGTTCCGGCCGCAGAGCAAGGGGAAATTTCCAGCCATCGTCAGTCTCGCCAGCTATCAAAAAGACAAGCATTGGACGCCACCGGCGGACCTCGAGGAAAAAGACAATCCCTATATGAATTGGGAAACGGTCAACCCGCTTTGGTGGGTGCCGCGCGGTTATGTTTCAGTGCGGGTTGACGGCCGCGGCTCCGGCAAGTCGCCGGGACAAACCGATCCCTTTTCAATTCAGGAGGCACTCGACTTCTACGACGCCATCGAATGGGCGGCGCGCCAGCCCTGGTGTAACGGCAAGGTCGGACTGCTGGGCATTTCTTATTTTGCGATGACGCAATGGTTTGTCGCCAACCTCAAGCCACCCTCGTTGAAGGCGATCATTCCGTGGGAAGGAGCTGCGGATATGTATCGCGATTTCGCCTTCCACGGCGGCATCTTCTGCTTCGGCTTTGTCAGTAACTGGTACATGAACCATATGGCCCATCATATGCTGGGCAAGCCCTATGAAAACAATCCGGACACTTTTTCTAAAAATTGGGTCTGGCAGTATATGCGCGACAGCCTCGATCGCGGCCAGTATCACGGCCGCCAGGCGGTGTGGGACACAATGGATATCCCCTTCCTGTCGGTCGGCAACTGGAGCGGCATGGCCCTGCATCTGCGCGGCAATACCGAGGCGTTCGTGCAGGCCAAATCAAAGAATAAAAAACTGCGCATACACGCTGGAACGCACTACCACCCGTTTTATGCCGCAGAAGCGCGCCACGACCAAATCCGCTTTCTTGATCACTGGCTGAAAGGCAAAAAAAACGGCGTGATGGAAGAACCGCCGGTGAAGTTGCTGATCCGTACTGGCGGCGGCAAGGGCTATCAATTCCGCCATGAAAACGAATGGCCACTCAAACGTACGCGCTGGACGCCGTTTTATCTGCGTCCGGTGCAGCATGAGCCACGCCCCGGCGAACCAGCTGAAGGCCATCTGAGCAGCACCGCTCCCGCCAAACGCGCCGCCATCACCTACTCGGCCACTGGCATGAGCAAGGCCGGTGTGGCGTCGGCATCCTGGACCTCGACCGTGCTGCCAGGGAGCATGCCGCGCTTGGGCATCTCGTTCGAAACCGCTCCCATGCCTGCGGCAACGGAAATGACCGGACCGGTCAATCTGGTGCTGTGGGTCTCGAGCTCGTCGGAAGACATGGATATCTTCGCCACCATCCGCAACATCGATCCGGCCGGCAACGACGTGTGGGAACTGGGTCAGCAACAACAACCGGTGCCGGTAGCAAAAGGCTGGCTGCGGGTGTCGCACCGCAAGCTCGATGCGGAGAAATCGTTACACTACCGGCCCTGGCATACGCACGATGAGCGCCAGCCGCTGACACCGGGTGAAATCGTACGGGTTGAAGTTGAAATCTGGCCGACCTGCATGGTGTTCGGCAAGGGACATCGCCTCCGGCTCGACATCCAGCCGCGCGACGGTGTCGGCTCGGCACCCTACACACATTACAGTGCCGACTACAACTCCGGCACCAATACGATTTACACGGGCGGCAAAACGGCCTCGCACTTGCTGCTGCCGGTCATACCGGAGAAATCAGCCAACAAAAACAGAGGCGCGCCACGCACCGATTGAGCGCTGAAAGTTATGCTGTCTGTTTGGTTGGAATCAATCGACTGGACTAGAACTGCCCGCAAAAGGCGTGCTAAACTCCCAGCGCTTTTGGTCACCACGGGTGTGCCGGCATTGATCTTCCAGCCGCCCCTGATGGCGACACGGTTGGTCAAGAAATTCCGCGCTGAAATCCAGAGCAGAATTACCGTCGTAAAGTGGACTTTGTTCCTTTACGGGGATGACCTGCTCGTTTTTCGCGTTTCAAAACTGAAGTAATTTGTCGATCAACAAGTGAACTGGAGGAAATGATGGCCAATGTAGGCATGGTGGGATTGGACTGGCAAGAGCGCATTAACTGGGGCCGGATGCGCACGTATCGGCTCGAGCGTGCCCGCGAGCGCATGAAGGCGCACGGCTTGGGCGCGATGTTGCTGATGTATGACGAAAACGTCCGTTACGTCACCAGCACCCTGACCCCGGGCTGGAACAAGCTGAAACCGGGCCTGCGCTATTGCCTGCTGTGTGGCGATGACGCGCCGGTTCTGTTCGAACAGGGCGACATCGGTCTGCATATCGAAAAACATTCGCCGTGGATTCCGAAAGAAAACATCCGCTATTCGTACGCGTGGATCAAGGGCGCGGCCGGCCCGGCTTCGACCCAGCAGGTGACGAAGTTCACCAACGCGATCAAGCAGGAAATGAAAAAGCGCGGCGTCGAAGGCATGAAGCTCGGCGTCGACTTTGTCGACATCAACATGATCCAGATCTTCAAAGAAGCGAAGATCGACTGGGTTGACGGCATGACGCCGATGATGGAAGCGCGTGCGGTCAAAAACCAGGACGAGCAGGAATGCTTCCGTCAGGTCGGCGCGATCGGCGACGCTGCACACTGGGAATTCATGAAGTTCCTGAAGCCGGGCCTGACCGAGAACCAGTTGACCGCGCACATCATGGAATTCCTCTACAACGTGCCCGGCATGGAAGACGTCGAGGACGTGATCGTGTCCTCCGGCCTGAACACCTGGCCGAACTGGCGCAACTTCTCCGACCGTATCATCAAGCCGGGCGACATGGTGTTCATGGATCTGGCCGCGTTGACATGGAACGGTTACAAGTCGTGCTACTACCGCACCTACATGGTAGGTCGCGAGCCGAATCAAGAGCAAAAGGATTACTACGCGACCGCGTTGAAGTGGCTCTATGACTCGATCAAAGTGGTCAAGCCAGGCGTCACCACCCGCGACATCGCCTTGACTTGGCCGTCGGCGAAAGAAATCTGGGGCTACGAAGAGGAAGATCAGGCCGCCGCCAACCTGTGGGGCCACGGCCTCGGCCTCGCGCAATACGACCAGCCGGTCATTTCGCGCATCTGGTCGCTCGATCACCCGATCGAAATCAAGGAAGGCATGACCTTCGCGCTGGAAACCCAGCACGGCAAAAATCATCAGTGGGGCGTACGTATCGAAGAGATGCTTATCGTCACCAAAGATGGTTGCGAAATCGTCTCGAACTTCCCGGTCGAGCAGATTACGGTTGTCGACCCGATGCCCGGGTATTCGGACTACGGCAAGCTGGCAGGCCACTAAGCTGTAAAGCAATACGGAAACAAGGGGGCGATGCCCCCTTGTTTTTTTCTCCAATTCTCAGGGATTCCCGGCACATCATTCATAGGCCGCGGTCTCCAAAGGCAGAGCATGAAACAATCCACACGCGCCGCGGTGCTTGCCGCCCCCCGGCATTTTGATCTTGTTGACCGCCCCGCCCCCGTTGCTGCAGCGGGCGAAGCGATCGTGCGAATTTCCTCCACCGCGGTCTGCCATACCGATCTTTCCATTTTCACCGGCGATCATCCGGGCGTTCGTTATCCCGTGGTGCTTGGTCACGAATCGACCGGTATCGTCGAGAGTGTCGGTGAGGGTGCTAGCGGCGTCAAAGCCGGCCAGCACGTCATCATCAATCCGATCATCTCCTGCGGCCACTGTGATTCGTGCAAACGCGGCGAACAGCAACTCTGCCGCAACGCCGGGCTCTTCGGTCGCGAGGTCGAAGGCTCCATGTGCGAATACGTGCATCTGCCAACCCGCTATCTGCACCCCCTGCCAGACAGCATGTCGCTGGCCGATGCAACATTGATCGAAACCCTTGCCACCGTGCGCCACGCCCAAAACCGCCTCGGTATTAAGGCTGGTGAATCAGTCGTTGTATTGGGTCAAGGCACCACCGGATTGCTGCATACCCGACTGGCGGTCATCGCCGGCGCCACTGTAATCGCCATCTCGCGCACCAAATGGAAACTCGACATGGCCACCCGCATGGGCGCGCAACACATACTCGACATCAGTGCAGAAAAGGCGGTGGATGAAGTCCTGCGTTTGACCGGAGGATCGGGGGCCGACATCGTTATCGACACCGCCGGTGGGGCGGCCACCTTGATGGCCTCAATCGAAATGCTGCGCCCTGGCGGCAGGCTGTCGCCGTATGCAGTCAGCCACGAATGCTGCACGCAATTCACCACCTTCCCGCTCTACTATAAAGAAATCAGCATCATCGGCTCACGTGCACTCAACCCCACCGACATGGCGCCAGCGATTGAACTCGTTGCCAATGGCCAGATTGATGTGGCCGGTTTTGTCAGTGCCACCTACCCTTTGTCACGCGCCGCCGACGCTTTCGACGAATACGAACGCAACCCCGGCAAGGTCCTGCGCATCGTCATCGACTCAACGGCCAACTAACAATGACCCAATATATCGTCCCAATCTCCGACCCCGTTGCCACCGACGCTTCACGCGTCGGCCCGAAAGCCGCCAATCTGGCGCGCATGGCCAATGCCGGCCTGCCAACACCGCCGGGCTTCTGTATCGACGCCGCGGGCTATCGCGCGCAGATTCATGCACTCGGTCTCGATGAAGACGCCCGCGGCGTTATGAGCGCCACTGAAAGCCCGCAGGCCCGCCGCCACGCTTTGAACATGAAACTTGGCCTGCTGGACAAACCGATCACCCCGGAAATTCTCGAGCCCTTGCTTGAGGCACGTCGGCAACTCATTGCCGAAACTGGCGCCCTGCTTTGCGTGCGCTCTTCAGCGCTGGTCGAAGACCGCTTTGGTTCCAGCTTCGCCGGCCAGTTCGAAAGTTTTATCGGCATCGAATCCGAAGCCGATTTCATCACCGCCGTGCGTTCCTGCTGGGGCGCGCTGTGGATGACGCGTGCGCTGCGCTACATGGCGACCCACAATATCGATCCGGCCGATACGGCGATGGGCGTGTTGATCCAGCCACTGGTATCAGCGCGCGCCTCTGGCGGCGCACTCAGTCAAACCGCAGATGGCGGCATGATCCTGAGCGCGACCTGGGGACTGGGCTCGGCGATTGCACAGGGCGAAGTCACGCCCGACCGCTATGAATTGCGGCGCGACGCATCGCTATTAACCATCACCGCCGGCCGCAAGGACCACCAGGTGGGCTGCGTGCACAACGCCGAACCAACCACCACGCTGGTCTCGAAGGCGATGGCCGAAACCCCCTGCTTGAGTGAGGCGGAAGCGCAGGAACTCGGCAAAATTCTGCTGCGCGTCGAAAAATTCATGGATATGCCTGTCGAAATTGAATGGGCGATCGATGACAAGGGCTTCAAACTGTTGCAGGCGCGTCCGCTGCACACACAGGAAGCCACGGTGCCCGACGCCGTCTGGGAGGGCAAGCCGCACATCAACGGACACGCCGCCGGCATCGGCTGGGGCACCGGCCGTGCCTGCGTGATCAACTGCGAATGTGAGTTGTCGCGGGTCGCCCCCGGCGACATCTTGATCACCAAGGTCGTCGGTCCGGCCCTCAGCGACATACTGACCAAGGTCGCCGGCGTGGTTGCCGAGCGCGGCGGCAGCACCTCGCACATGGCGTCCCTCGCACGCGAACGTGGCATCCCGATGGTGCTGGGCGTGCTTGACGCGACCCAGCGCATACCGGACGGCTCGACAGTGGCGGTGGACGGGGTCGCTGGCGTTGTCCGCTGGATGAATTAAACCAGACCCGCTCGGCCTCTATGCGTCCGCGTATCTTTATTACCCAACCGGTCTCCGCGCCGGCTGTGGCACGCCTGCGTGCGGTCGCCGACGTGACGATGAATCCTGATATGCTGCACATCGTCAGCAAGGACGAGTTGCTGCAAGCCGCCCGCACTCATGATGTAATCTTCTGCCTGTTACACGATCGTATCGACAGCGAAGTCATCGCTGCCAATCCCCGCCTCCGAGGGATCTGCTCGACAACCATCACCCCCGCAGACATTGATATTGCTGCGGCCACGCGCTTGGGCATCCCGGTCACTGTGATTCCCTCATCGCTGCTGGATGATGCAACCGCTGACCTCGCCTGGGCGCTGCTGTTTGCGGTAGGCCGGCGTGTCGTCGAAGCCGACCGCTTGGCGCGTGCCGGCGTAATCCCGGGATCGCAATCCAACTTTCTTTCGGCGCACGGCATCTCCGGCAAGACTCTTGGTATTCTGGGCATCGGTGGCGTCGGCCGCGCCATGGCACGACGTGCCGCTGGCTTTCCGATCAAGCGCTATTACCATGACCCGCGTCGCCTGGATACAGAAGATGAAGCGTCGCTCGGCCTAACCTGGCTGCCCTTTGACGAACTGCTCGGCACGGTCGATTACCTGTCGATCCACGTCAATCTCAATCCGCAGACCCGACACCTGATCGGCGCGCGTGAACTGGCCTTGATGCAATCGAGTGCCTATCTCATTAACACCGCGCGCGGACCGCTGGTTGACGAAAACGCGTTAATTAATGCGTTGCAAGCGGGACGCATCGCCGGCGCCGCTCTCGACGTCTTCGAACACGAACCGGGCATCCCGCAAACGCTTTTGGGGATGCCCAATGTCGTCGTGACTGCACATATGGGCAGTGCTGTCGACAGCCTGCGTGAGGCGATGGCAGACGTTGCCGTGGACAACATTCTCGCCATACTTGCAGGCATGCCTGCGCTGAATTGCTGGAATCCTGAAATCTACACGACTAAAGCTTGATCAAAAGCAATGCTGCCAACGAGTCACGCAGACTGAATAAAAAGCCTTAAACTGTCGCCTTGTCAGACAGACAACCGCGGTAAAGCTTGTAGCGGCAGCCCAGGTGGGCCGGCCGCCGAATCGAACAGATCGATACACATAGGAGTCGATAGAAAATGGCAGCAAATGCAAAAGTGGTGCTCACCGACTACGTTTGGGATTCGCTCGACGTGGAAAAGAAGACTCTCGCCGGACTGGCGGATTTGGTGGCACTGCAAACCAAGAAGCCCGAGGAATTCCTTGCAGAGGCCGCGGACTGCGACGCACTGCTTAACACCTACGCCGGCCCGATCACCGCCGACGTCATGGCCAAAATGCCGAAGTGCAAAATCATTGCGCGCTATGGCATCGGCGTTGACACCATCGACCTGGATGCGGCGACCGCCGCCGGCATTATCGTCACCAATAATCCGACTTACTGCATTGAAGAAGTTGCCGACCACAGCATGGCAATGGTTCTTACCTGCGCACGCAAAATCGCCTTCTTTGATCGCCAGGTTCGCGCCGGCCAGTGGACGGTACCGCCTGGCAAGCCGATGTTCCGGCTCGCCTCCTGCACCATGGGTCTGGTTGGTTACGGCAATATCGCCCGTCAGGTTGCCGTTCGCGCGGCGGCGTTCGGCATGCGTGTGATTTATTCAGATCCCTTCGTCAAAGAAGGCCAGTTCGATACCCCGGGCAAAAAAGTCGAACTCAACGACCTGCTGAAAGAATCCGACTTTATTTCAGTGCACGCGCCGCTGATGCCGCAGACGCGCAAGATGTTCAATGATCAACTCTTCGGCATGATGAAGCCAACCTCATACATCATCAACTGCTCACGCGGCCCGCTGATCGATACCGACGCGCTGGTCCGCGCGCTCGATAGCAAGAAAATAGCCGGCTGCGCGCTGGATACCACCGATCCGGAACCCCTGCCGAATCCGCACCCCCTGCGCGATCGCGAAAACGTGATCATTAATCCGCATGCCGCCTGGTATAGCGAACAAGCCATGGTAGGTTTACAGGCTGGAGCGCCCAGCGAAGTGCGCCGCGCTTTGTCCGGCGAGTGGCCAGTCAACGTGGTTAACAAAGCGGTCAAAGGCAAAAGTCGCGCCGGTCTCTAACCGTTTGACGTATGACCTTCCCGCCTCTGGCGGGAACTGGGCCGCTTCGAAACCTCTCGAAGCGGCTTTTTTATTTATTGCGCTCAGGCACCGCTCAAAAAAAACCCGCCGGGGTTGCCGGCGGGCGTTGGTAACCACTCGTAAGGAGATTTAGGTCGGGTTACCGAAAAGTATCCTAGTCAACTCAGGCAAAATTTGAACCGCGACGCTTGCGCTCGTCACTCAAGGCCGCAGGCAAACGACTACCAAGACTTTCAAACAGCGTATCGTGATCCTGCAATTCCTTCTTCCACAAATCTTTATCCAGAGACATCAGTTCATCGAATTGCTGGCGCGAAATATCCAGACCGTTTAAATCAATATCCTCAAACCGCGGCGCATTACCAGCCGGTGTGTCGATCGCACCCGCTTTACCTTCGCAACGTTCGACGATCCATTTCAGAACACGCATGTTCTCGCCGTATCCGGGCCAGAGGAACTTGCCTGCAGCCGTCAGACGGAACCAGTTGACGCTGTAAATCTTCGGCGGATGGGCAAGCTTCGCCCCCACGTCTAGCCAATGCTTGAAATAATCACCGAAGTGGTAACCGCAGAACGGCAGCATCGCGAATGGGTCACTCCGCACCACACCCTGTACACCCGTCGCGGCAGCCGTCGTTTCAGAGGCCATTGTCGCGGCCTGATAAACACCACTGACCCAGTCTTTGGCTTCTGTAACCAGCGGCACCGTGGTACTGCGACGACCACCAAACATAAAAGCCGAAATTGGCACGCCAGCCGGGTTTTCCCAATCGTTATCGATACAGGGAATCTGCGCAGCAGGAACAGTAAAGCGCGCATTCGGATGGGCTGCTTTACGCCCGCAATCAGGCGTCCACTCCTTGCCTTGCCAATCGGTCAACTTGGCTGGGGGTGTCTTGGTCAAACCTTCCCACCACACATCACCGTCTTCCGTCATAGCCACGTTGGTGTAGATGACGTTGCGGTTAAGCGCATCGAGGCAGTTCGGATTAGTGAGGCTGGAGGTCCCCGGTGCCACACCAAAAGCACCGGCTTCAGGGTTGATTGCGTAGAGACGCCCATCCTTGCCCGGCTTGATCCAGGCGATATCTTCACCAATGGTCGTCACCTTCCAGCCGGGCAGCGCATTGGGCGGAATCAACATGGCCAGATTGGTCTTGCCACAGGCACTCGGAAACGCCGCAGCGATATAACGTTTTTCACCATTTGGCGGCTGTATGCCCAGAATCAGCATGTGCTCGGCCAGCCAGCCCTGCTCGCGCGCCATGATGGAGGCTATGCGCAACGCAAAACACTTCTTGCCCAGCAGTGCGTTACCGCCGTAACCGCTGCCGTAGGACCAGATCGATTTTTCCTCGGGGAAATGAACGATCCATTTTTCGGCTTTACTGCTCGGCCAGACCACGTCTTTTTGCCCTGCAGCCAGAGGCATTCCTACCGAATGCACACAAGGCACGAAAAACCCGTCCTTACCCATCACATCGAGTACCGGTGTTCCAATGCGTGTCATCACGCGCATGCTGACCGCCACATAGGGCGAGTCACTCAATTCCACGCCGATGTGCGAGATATGCGAGCCCAACGGCCCCATGCTGTAGGGTATGACATACAAGGTGCGCCCGCGCATGCAACCGTCGAACAGACGGTTCATAGTCGCCTTCATTTCAACCGGATCAATCCAGTTGTTATTGGGGCCGGCGTCGTCTTTGTTCCTGCTGCAAACGAAAGTCCGATCTTCCATCCGCGCGACGTCGTCTGGATCGGAACGCGCCAGGAAACTTTCCGGGCGCTTTTCGGTATTAAGACGGATCAGCATGCCGCTGGCCACCATCTCATTGCACAGTCGATCGTATTCAGCCTGAGAACCGTCGCACCAGTAGATGCGATCAGGTTTGGTCAATGCTGCAACTTCTTTAACCCAAGCCTTGAGTTTTGCGTGTTGCACGTAGGCCGGTGCGTCGTGCGTTGCAGAATTACCTACTGAGGTGGCCGCTTGATTCATTGGTGCCCTTCTCCTAATCACACGCCAATTCTGTTTAAAGATCAGGCGCTTATAAAGTGCGCTAGCCTAACGCTAGCAGAAAGGAGCGAGATTTTACCCCTTTTCGGCAGGTGATTACAACTCTATTACTATGCCGAATTAAAACGAATAAGTTAATTATTTTCAATAACTTAAGAAGAAATCCTCAACCTTCATCGCAAAAACAGCAACCACAGCATGGCGGACGCGCTGCGCAAAAGAAACGGCAGCGCCAACCGGTTCATCAGCCTCCAACCCTTGAGCATAGAGAGCAAGCCCAAGGACAGCGAACTCGCCGCCATGACGATAAAAATAACGGTGTCGTTGCTATGCGGGCCAGTCTGCTTTTCTCGTGGCAGTTTTAAGCGCCGTCACGGGTTGCGGTGTGATGAACTTTTTAATGCCGGCTTCGCCTCTGGCGATGCCCGCCTCCGCGCGGGCCAAGGCGCCGGCAATCTCTGCCAGCGGTCTGCAACGCTACTGCTGTTCTCCAATTCTAAGCGGCGGGATTTCTATACGCGATAAAACCGCAAGGCTGACCAGGCAAAATTGAATCGTTGGCGATCAACAAGCCCTGGCAAGCGGACAGCAGTGCGACGCTCTTCTTTTCTGATGACATCCCCGCCCTATTAGCCGGCTGTCGCAAACCACGCGCCAGCCGGGGCAAAAACAACTGGGATTAGCGACTAACGTCGCTGGAACTGCGTCTTGCCGAAGAGTATGTCGCGCGATTTTTCATCGTGCGGCGCTGAGTTGTTCGCGTCCGACAAGACCTGCAATGCACGCTGCACGGCAGGCCGCGCATTGATTGTGTCAAACCAGCGCTGCGCGTTTGGAAAAGCGGGCAAATCGACCCCCCGCTTGTCAGCGTTGCGCAACCATGGAAAGACTGCAATGTCGGCAATCGAATAATGATCCCCACCCAAAAATTGCGCTTCCGCCAGACGCCGGTCCAACACACCGGTTAGACGGATCGCCTCGTTGGTATAGCGATCGATTGCATAGTGGATTTTGTCCACCGAATAGGCGCGAAAATGATTGGCCTGACCGAACATCGGGCCCACACCGCCCATCTGCCACATCAGCCAGCAGAGTGCCGAATAGCGCTGGTGCATATCCTGCGGCAGAAAACGTCCTGTCTTGCCCGCCAGATAGAGCAGGATCGCCCCCGACTCAAATAATGAAATCGGTTTGCCATCAGGGCCGTCCGCATCAACAATTGCCGGTATGCGGTTGTTCGGTGAAATATTGAGGAATTCCGGCTTGAACTGATCGCCGACACGGATATTCACCGCATGGACGCGGTATTTCAGCCCGCATTCCTCAAGCATGATATGAACCTTATGACCGTTGGGGGTCGGCCAGCTGTACGCGTCGATCATTTTTTGTCCTCCAGAGGTTGAAAATTGATACTACCAACAACCCCGTGCAGCGGCAAACCAAACCCAACCCTCGCATGCTCTTTGCATTCGTGGCAGTCCTGCCGCGACATGTTCGCCGCCTCGCCCCTGCGAGCGTCGCGAAAAACCGTCAACCGTCTACCGTCTCATTTGGTTGGCCGCTGGTGTTGTGCGGCACACGCAAGATCGCCTACGATCTGCTCCTGCTTTACCAATTTCATCACCTGCGTCCCCCCGCATGAATCGCCGCCCCCACCACCCATCACCGTAGCCAGAAACAGACTCTATATGCCTAGCCGGATGAACCCGGTTCGACGCGCGGCCGCCAGCGCAACCAGACTCGCAAACGACGGTAATCGTCCCCTTGAATACTATCGGACAGGAGGACGACGCTACGCATTCGGCGCTCACCAGGCAAGCGCACGTTGATCACGGTCAGGAATGAGCTCACATAACTGCTGCCGAGCAATTCACCTTCCCGCCAGCCGTCCTTACGGATATGCAGATGCAACGCGCCATCGCGGGCGATGCGTAAGGCCAGCACCGTATTGCCGCCTATGCGCCAAGCCATACGCTCCTCATGGACCAAACTGGCCAGCAACAAACTCCAGGCGACTATTTTCCAGAACGGCGAAAAATCTAGCCACCACAGTAACGCCGCGACACTCACATGACCGGCCAATAATATCGCCGCGAGGTAAGACGATGGTCCCAGCGGATAATCGCCAACAGGGTCAGATGTGTCCTGAATGATGTCGCCCATGAAGGTCGCCCAGTTATCTTTACAAACAGGTTAAACGAAAGCGCAAACCCTTTGCAACGACCGGTTTCGTCTTTTATCATCGATCGATGCAAACATCATCCTTGTGGGCCGCCACGATATTTTTCACAACAATCGTGACAGTGGCGCATGCGCAAACCTTCCCTGCCCGCCCGATACGACTGATCGTCCCTAATGGGGCTGGTGGCTCGACGGATTTCGTCGCACGCACCGTTGCCAACCAGCTTGCAGATGCGCTGGGGCAACAGGTCATCGTCGATAACCGTGCGGGGTCGGGAGGTATCATCGGCACTGAAATTGTCGCCAGGGCCGCGCCCGATGGTTACACGCTGCTCATAGGCACGGTTGGCAATCTGGCAATCAGCCCGCATTTATATCGCAGGCTGCCCTACGATCCGCTGCGCGATTTCGCCGCAGTGACCCAAATTTCTGCCGCCGCTTATGTGATGTTGATTAATCCAGCGCTGCCGGTTAAATCGCTGCCTGAGTTCATCGCCACCGCCAAAGCCAATCCCGGCAGAATCGCCTATGCATCCGCTGGCAGCGGTACTGGATCACACCTGACGACTGCCTTATTCGCCTCGGTGTCGGGTTTAAACCTGACGCATATTCCGTACAAGGGCGGCGCCCCCGCACTCACCGACCTTATTGGCAACCAGGTGCAATTAATGTTCAATGGCATCCCCTCCTCGCTCCCTGCACTGACGAATGGCCGTCTGCGGGGACTCGCCGTAACCTCACGAACGCGTGTCACGGCGATCGCAGAAGTAGCTACATTTGCCGAAGCAGGTCTGAGGGGTGTGGAAGCAAGTTCCTGGACTGGCTTACTCGCGCCGGCGGGAACGCCGCAACGGGTCATCACACGCCTCAACAAAGAATTGCGAGCGATATTAAAATCACCCGCAATACGCAGCCGCTTGACCGCCGACGGCGCTGAACCGGCCGACGACAGCGCCGCCGCCTTTGCTGCCCACCTGCAATCTGAATTTGAAAAATGGGGTAAGGTCGTGCGCATTACGGGCGCGCGAGCCGATTAGCCCACACGTTTTATCAATGCGGCATTCGTATGGTCGCATTTTCAACAGGAGCACTATCCAGCATGACCCGTAAACGCATCAAGGTTGCCGTCGTTGGCGCCGGTTTCAGCAACAGCCCCGATGGCCGCGAACGTTGGGCCGTTCGCACTCACGTGCCTGCCCTGAAGGCGCTGCCGGAGATTTACGATCTGACCGCTGTCTGCACCACCCGCATGGAAACCGCGACCACCGCGGCGCGCCACTTTGACGTAGCACATGCTTTTGACAGCGTCGAACGCATGCTGCGCGAAATGCCCGATCTTGACGCCGTCTGTGTCAGCGTGCGTCCGACGCTGCACCACGAGGTGGTAACCGCCGCTCTGCGCGCTGGCAAACACGTCTATTGCGAGCAACCGCTGGGACTCAATACCAATGAGGCTCAGGCCATGTATGACCTCGCGCGGCAAAACAATTTACGCACCGTCCTCGGTCACCAAAGTCATTACGAACCAGCCACCCTGCAAATGGCGGAACTGGTACGCGACGGGTTCATTGGAGAACCGCTGGCGTTCAATCATGCCTATTTTGTCGCCAACCAAATCGTACCGCGGCCCTCTCACCGGCAATGGGTCTTTGATGCCAAGTCTGGCGGCCACCCCGGTTTTCGCAGCGGTCACAGTCTCGACCGCATCAACCAGGTGATCGGCCGCGACGTCACCGATATCTGCGCCGACATGGCCGTGCAAGTGCCCGAACGCGCCAACGTCGATGGCGGCGACCCCATCCGCAGCACCCAGGTCGATAACACCAATTATCTGCTGCGCGTCGGCGACCGCATCATGGGCACCATGCAAACCTGTTTTACCGCCTGGTTTGGCAGCGGCAACCGTTTCGAAATCTACGGCACCGAGGGCATGCTGATGCTTACCACGGACGCATCCCCTGCGTGGGACAAGACAACGGGCCTGGGCGACCCCAGCCGTGGCGAATTAAAACTCTACGGGGCGCGCGCCAACCTCAAAGATATCCTCGAAAACCCGGTTCCGCCAGAACGTCTGCAACGCCAGTTCAAGGAATTGCCGATCGATCCCAAACACTATTATGTCGAAGGCATCGAACGGGGTCGCGCCACCTATCTGGTCGCACAGATGTGGCACGCGTTTGCCGAGGCCATTCACAATGGCACCGAATGCGCGCCAAGCTTCCGTGACAAATTGAAGATCCATTGCATCTGGGACGCGGCCGAGCAATCGGTGCGCGAAAAGCGCTGGGTGAAAGTCGATTACAGCAGAATCGGCGATTGATCATGCCTGCGCGCCACGTTGCGCTGGTAATGGTTGGACTGGTGAGCGTCGTTGGTCTATGTGCCACGGCCTTTGGCATTGCAACGCCGGCAACAGCAGCCTATCCCGAGCGGCCGATACGGATCGTAGTGCCTGTGCCGCCCGGCGGCGGCAACGACATCGTGGCACGTCTGCTGGCGCAACGCCTGGGGGACAAATGGGGCCAACAGGTGATCGTCGACAACCGTCCCGGCGCGTCAACCGCCATCGGTGCAGAAATCGTGGCGCGCGCTACCCCCGATGGCTATACCCTGATGTTTCATTCGGCGAGCTTCGCCATCAACGCAGCCATGCAGCGCAATTTGCCGTTCGATTCGATCAAGGATTTCGCGCCTATTGGTCTCATTGCACGCGTGCCGCAGATACTTGTCGTCAATCCGGCGTTTCCAGCCAAAAGCGTCAGCGAACTGATTGCGCTCGCCAAGGCGCGTCCCGGTCAGATTAACTTTGCCTCCGCGGGCACTGGTTCTTCACCGCATCTGGCCATGGAAGTTTTTATGGAAATGACGGGCGCAAAATTAAACCACGTGCCTTATAAGGGAACCGCGCCGGGTCTCGCGGATGTGATCGCCGGCCACGTGCAGCTGACCTTCGATGCCATCCCACCGGCACTGGGTTATGTGCGTAGCGGTCGCGTGCGTCCGCTGATGGTGGTCTCGGCGAAACGCTTCCCTTCGCTGCCCGATGTACCAACCGCCGCCGAAGCAGGCCTGCCCGCCTACGACTTTGCCTCTTGGTTCGGCATGCTTGCGCCCGCACGCACGCCCAAAGACATCATCACGAAGCTCAATCGGGAGATCGTCGGACTCATACAATCAACTGATATTCGCGAGCGCCTGACCGACCTCGGGCTCGAGCCACTGGGAACGTCTGCCGAGGAAAACGCCCGCCACCTGCAAGCGGAAATCAGCCGTTGGCGTACTTTTATCCAGCGACACGATATACGGCCACATTGAATCCGGCTCACCGCCGCCGTTATGGCCTGGATTTTTCAGCGCCGCCCTTGATCGCGGGCTCGCCGTGACTGGAGCCGTTGACAACATCGGCGCCCTGTGATGCGGCAGGAACCTCGATTACCTTGGGTGCGTTTTGCAGCATCTGCTTGCGCGCCACCTCCACCGCATAGTCAACTCGCACCTCGCTGATCTTGCGATTGAGCTGCCAATAGACGACGTAGCAAAAAATCGTCGCCAACACCGCAAATATCAACGATTCAATCCCAAGTTTGCGTCGTACTCCGGCGTCTTCTGGAAAAAATACCAGTTTGACCCCAGCTTCATCCGCCGCAAGCTTTGCATCGTAGCGACTGCGTAGCCCCACATCAGAAAGAATTTTGTAACCATCGCGCACCAGTTGGGATTCAATACTTGCGCCACTCGCCCCCCGCCTGACGCCCTCAGCCAGACGCACCATGACCAGCGCGTAACCAGCGTCGATGCTGGGCTGATCGGCATCCCGCGCGACCCCGATCATTTCATAAAACGAACGTTTCCCCGCCATTGCCCCGCCCCCTTTATTGCCCGCCATTACCTTGAATGCGTTAATCGGTAGAGCTCTAACCTAGTAACGCCCCCCATTAAGCGTTATCGGCCGTACCAACAAATACTCACAGCACTTTCAAACACTGTTCGTCCACAGTTAAAAAGCCCCGATCAGGGGGCTTTTTTTAAAATACCTGATTACGATCAGGCTGCGAAGTCTGCCATTTTTGCACCCTGCTCAAGCTTCTCTTTCAGCCAAGCCGGTTTTGGACCTTTTCCACCATAGGTCTCATTCAGATTAGCCGGGTTTCTGTATTTAACAACCTTACCTGCCGCGTTTGCCTTGCCCTTGGCTTTAGCCCCCTTACCAGCCACCAAACCAAGATCGTCTGCGGTAAGATTATATTTTTCAATCAACGTCTTAACGTCTATAATTACAGCAGAAACTGCGCTCTGCCGCGCCTCCTCTATCTTTTTCGCCAGTTCTTCCTGCTGCTTTAGCAATTCTTCATAGGTTTCATACTTGGACATTATTGCACCTCTTTTAAAAACAATTAAGACAAAGCAATTCCGGATTATATCGATTATATTTACCGCTACAAATATTTTAATTAAATAAACAAATAAAACAAACAAAATAAATAAAATAGATAAAATAGATAAATAAATATACGAAAATATCAACCAAATTAAACTTCTAAGCACCAGACCTATCGCTAATACCAATTAAGCAACTACCGCCAATACGCGCAGGTGCAATATGCAAAAACTATTCAGACATATTGAAAGACCCCAAAAATAAGGCCCCTCCGCGATTGGCCAGGCTAGCCGTTAGGCACCTCACAACAGATGCCCGACAAAGCCTGTCGACCGTTGACGGTCTATTGGTTAGAATGCCGTCCGCGACAACAAAGTCACGCCATCGCAGTGACCGCATTGATGCGCTGGATTTTGACCCGCCAACCGCCGCAAGCGCCCCGAGTGGGGCGTTTTCGTTTTTTGATACAGGAAGCCTCAAATGCCCAAAGCTGCAAGCCGCGCGAAAAAATTGCCGACGCGGTCCTCGCCGGACGCATCCGTTGAGAAACTGAAACAGAAAATCGCCGCCCTGCAGGCGGAAAATGCCGAACTCAAAATCGAGCTTGAACAGTACATCGAAAAATGGGAAACCCTCGACGGTGATGCGGTATCGGCGCTGATCTACCTGTCACGCAACAAGGGTGGCGTGGCACGGGACATCTCCAAAGCCAACGGCGTCAATATACAAATCGCCGATCACTACCTTAAGTTTCTAACCGACAACCATTATGTGCGCGCGGCCAGCGGCAAGGGATACACCATTTTGCACAAAGGCATCCGTTATCTCGAAGAGCGCAGGCTACTCGGTTAATCTGCCTGCGGCGGTCAGGCTTCCAGCACGACCGCCGACCCGCGCGTTGCCCATTTTTTTGTTCCACCCCAGGCCCTCCCCATGGCAAGCGCGCTGACTCTGCTCAAAAATGTTTTCGGCTACCCCGCATTTCGCGGTGCGCAGTCTGAAATCATCGAACACGTCGCGGCAGGCGGTGACGCGCTGGTACTGATGCCCACTGGCGGCGGAAAGTCACTCTGCTTCCAGATCCCCGCACTGATGCGCGAGGGTTGCGCCGTGGTAGTTTCGCCGTTGATCGCCCTGATGCAGGACCAGGTCGCGGCGTTGCGCGAGGCGGGCGTCAACGCAGCATTCCTTAATTCGTCCCTCGACGCCCAGGAAGCGCTGCAGATTGAGCGCGACTTTGTCGGCGGGCGTTTTGATCTACTCTACGTCGCACCTGAGCGACTGGTTACCGCGCGTTTCCTTGATCTTATGCGCCGCGCGACACCCGCCCTCTTCGCCATTGACGAAGCCCATTGCGTCTCGCAGTGGGGGCATGATTTCCGGCCGGAATATATTCAGCTCAGCATTCTGCACGAACAGTTTCCGCAGGTACCGCGGATCGCCCTTACCGCCACCGCCGACGAAATCACCCGTGCGGAGATCCTCTCGCGTCTGCAACTTGAAACGGCGCGTGTTTTTATTTCCAGCTTTGACCGCCCCAATATTCGTTATGCCATCGCCGAAAAAAACAACGCGCGCGACCAGTTGCTAGCCTTTATTTCCAATGAACACGCCGGTGAAGCCGGCATCGTCTACTGCCTGTCGCGCCGTAAGGTGGATGAAACCGCCGAATGGCTCAACACGCAAGGCGTCACCGCGCTGCCCTATCATGCCGGCCTCGATCAGGCGACGCGCGCCAAACACCAGAGTCGTTTCGTCAATACAGACGGTATCGTCATGGTGGCCACCATCGCCTTTGGCATGGGCATCGACAAACCCGACGTGCGCTTCGTCGCCCACCTTGATCTGCCCAAAAGCATTGAAGCGTATTACCAGGAAACAGGCCGTGCCGGGCGTGATGGTTCGCCTGCAGACGCATGGATGACGTATGGCTTAAATGACGTCGTGCAGCAACGCCGCATGATCGACGAGTCGGAAGCCGACGATAGTTTTAAGCGTGTGTCGCTACGCAAACTCGATGCCCTCGTCGGTCTCGCCGAAACCGCCGGCTGCCGGCGCGTGCGCCTGCTTGCTTATTTTGGCGAAGACAGCACGACCTGCGGCAATTGCGACAACTGCATTACCCCGCCGCGGGTATGGGATGGCAGCGAAGCCGCGCAAAAAGCACTCTCCTGCGTTTACCGCACTGACCAGCGCTTTGGCGCCGGCCATCTAATCGATGTGCTGCGTGGCAACGAAACCGAGCGTGTCAGCCGTTTCGGTCATGCGCAAATCAAAACATTTGGCAGCGGCGCTGCTATCAGCGACAAACAGTGGCGGGCGATCTTCCGCCAGCTCGTCGCACTCGGTTATCTCGAAGCAGATCCCCACGGCGCACTCAAACTCACCGACGCGGCGCGCGGTGTGTTGAAGGGCGAGGTCGCGGTCTCATTCCGCGAAGAGGCCGCCAAGCCGCGTAAACGTGAACGCACCGGCAAACGCGCCGCTTTCATCAATAGCTTTGAAAATCCAGCCTCGGGGGCGCTGCTCGACGCCCTGCGGAATTGGCGCGCAGAAACAGCACGCGAACACAATGTGCCGGCCTACGTGGTGTTCCACGACAGCACGCTGGAGGCCATCGCCGCCAGCCAACCACAGAGTCTGGACGCGCTCGGCAACATCTCCGGTATTGGCGCGAAAAAACTGGAGCGCTACGGTCAAGCACTCCTTGAACTGACAGCGAACGCAGATTGACCTGCCGCGCCCTTAGCCGCCACTAATCGCGCTGCGCACCTGCTCAATACCCGCCGGGTCATCGAGCGTGGTCAGGTCTCCTGGATCACGCCCCTCCGCAATCGCTTGTATGCTCCGGCGCAAAACCTTGCCGGAACGTGTCTTGGGCAACAGCGTCACGAAATGAACCCGTGAAGGCCGCCCGACCGGCCCTAGCGCCTGGTCGACGACGTCGAACACTTCCTTCTCCATTGCCGCGCGACCGGCCGCCGTCGCAGTTTTTGCAGTGTCTTTGAGCACGGCAAACGCCATCGGCACCTGGCCTTTGATGGCGTCCTTGACCCCGACCACCGCCACTTCGGCAATATTGCTGTGGGCGCTGACAGCCTCTTCTATTTCACGCGTACCCAGACGGTGGCCGGCGACGTTGATGACATCGTCGGTACGCCCGAGGATGAAGTAGTAGCCATCATCATCGCGTATTCCCCAATCGAAGGTCGTATACACCATGCGGTCGGCAACGCTGGTGAAATAGGTCTGCACAAAGCGGTCGTCCTGCCCCCACACCGTTGACATGCAGCCCGGCGGCAATGGCGGCACAACGGTCACCACGCCCTTTTTATTGGCACCGATTTCCTCGCCGGTCGATTCATGCAACAGCCGCACGTCGTAGCCGTAGGCTGGAAATCCCGGGCTGCCGAATTTAGGCGAAATCTCTTCAACGCCAGGTACACTGCTCAGCAAAGCCCAACCGGTTTCAGTCTGCCAGTAATGATCCAGAACCGGCACCTTCAACGCATCCGCGATCCAGCGCGCCGTGGGTTCATCGAGCGGCTCACCGGCGAGAAACAGGTAACGCAGCGAACTCACATCGTGTTTGGCGAGATACGCAGGATCCTGTTTTTTCAACACGCGTATAGCGGTGGGTGAAGAGAACATCACACTGACCTTGTGCTCTTCGACGATCTTCCACCAGATCGCCGGATCCGGGCGTATCGGCAAGCCTTCATACATGACGCTCGCCATGCCATGAATCAACGGTCCGTAAACGATGTACGAGTGCCCAACGACCCAACCGATATCCGAGGTCGTAAACATCGCTTCACCGGGCTTGCCGCAGTAGATATGTTTCATTGATGCGGCCAGCGCAACGGCATAGCCGCCCGTATCGCGCTGCACGCCTTTCGGCATGCCGGTGGTGCCCGAGGTGTAGAGAATATAGGAGGGTTCGCTAGCCTCCAGCCAGGTCACAGGCACCGCGGCATTCAGATGACGCTCGCGCAGCGCGGCGTAATCGAGATCGCGGCCCGCAATCATATTGAGATCCGGATCAATTCCGCGGTTAACCAGGATCACCTTCTGCGGCGGATGGGCGGAGAGCTTGATCGCCGCATCGACCAGCCCCTTGTAATGAACCGACTGGCCTGCGCGCATACCGGCGTCTGCGGTAAACATGAGCCTGGGCCGGGCATCATCAATACGGGAAGCAAGGCTGTGCGCGGCAAAGCCGCCAAAGACCACCGAATGGATAGCGCCCAAACGCACGCAGGCCAGCATGGCGAACACCGCCTCGGGCACCATGGGCATATAGATCAACAGACGATCACCGCGCTCCAGCCCCTGTTCCTGCAATACGGCGGCACAGCGATTGACCTCGCGGTGCAACTGGTTAAACGTGTAGGTGATTTGTTGACCTGTTTCGGTCGAAATATAAATCAGTGCGTTCTGATCGCCGCGCGTCTTAAGATGGCGGTCAACCGCGTTGTGGCACAAGTTGGTAGTGCCACCCACAAACCAGCGCGCAAACGGTGGCTGACTGTAATCGAGAACCTGTTCAAACGGTCGGTGCCAATCAATAGCAGCGGCCTGTTCGCGCCAGAATCCTTCACGATCGGTGATGGAACGTTGATGAAACGCGCGGTATGTCTCCATGCCCTCTCTCCTTTGCATGTGGTTTCGCCGCCCCCGACCCAGCGTTATTACTGCTAACTCATCTCCACTACCGTCCTGCCTTTTGTCTGTTGTTTCAGCATCCGCACAAAAGTGTCAGGCAGATCATCCAGTGTAATGGTGGTTGCAATCGACGCGATGTGCGGCGGCTTTAAATCAGCGGCCAGGCGCGCCCAGACCGCCTGACGCAGCGGCATCGGCGTCGCTGCAGAATCAACGCCGATCAGACGCACTCCGCGCAAAATAAACGGCAAGACGGTGGTCTGCAGTTCAATGCCGCCGGCGTTGCCAAAACTGCCGATCACACCATGCTGATACATGCTGCGTATCATGGCCGCGAGTTGGGTGCCGCCCACCGAGTCGAAACCTGCCGCCCACTGTGATTTTTCCAGCGGCCGCGTGCCGGCCGCCAGCGCCTCACGGCCCAGCACCTCAGCCGCCCCGATGGATTTCAGATAGTCGTGCTCATCGCTCTTGCCGGTGACCGCACTGACCTTGTAGCCGAGGTTGGCCAGCATGCTGATGGCGAGACTCGCACAACCACCGGTGGCGCCATTGACCACGACCTTGCCGCCCGCCGGGGTCATGCCGTTGTGTTCAAGCAAGTGAATCGCCAGCGCCGAGGTGTAACCGGCGGTACCCAGCGCCATCGCTTCAAACAAACTCAAACCACGCGGTAACGGCACCACCCAGTCGGCGGGCACCCGCATCATGCCGGCATAACCACCGTCGTGCGCGACCCCCAGCTCGTAGCTGGTACAGATCACCTCGTCGCCGGGTTTGAAACGAAGGTCGGAAGAAGTAACCACGGTGCCGCAGCCGTCGATCCCGCCCACACAGGGAAAGCGACGCACGACTTTTCCGCCGCCGGTCGCAGTCAGGGCATCCTTGAAATTGACACTGGAATAAGCGGTGCGGATGACGACTTCGCCGGCATCGAGTTCATTGAGAGTCATCTCGACGAGGCGACCGCTGCTCTTGCCATTTTCTTCAAATATCCGGCAGGCGCGAAATGTGTCCATGTTCTCCCCTCCAGGCGCAGGCCGCCCGCTTTACGGCAAGTGCGGCTCGCCCAGATATTGATGCGTTTGCATCTCGGTGAGGCGACTGACCGTGCGGATGAACTGATCGCCGCCTTCGGCCATAGGATACAGCGCTTCGGGCCGGTCTGCAGCAGACATGATCAACTTGACGCGGCGATCGTAAAACTCATCGATCAACCAGGTAAAGCGGCGCACGACATCGGCATTATCGCGACCGAAATAAGGGATGCCAGAGAGGACCATCGTTTGATAACGCCGCGACAGCTCGATGTAGTCGGCCTTGCCACGCGGGCCATCGCACAATTCGGCGAATTCAAACCACGCCACACCGCTGCCTAGCCGCCGCGCATTGATCATGCGGCCTTCGATCTCCAGTGTCGTTTCGGTGGAAGTCTCATGATGAGAAATCGTGGCAAACGCTTTTTCAAGTCGCGCCTCCGCGTCAGGCCCAGTGTGATAAATACCCGCGCTTTCCAATTCCCGCAAACGGTAATCAACACCCTGATCGACATTGATCACTTCCAGCGCTTGTTTCAAAAGTTCGATCGCCGGCAAAAATTGGCTGCGCTGAAGGCCGTGCGGATAAAGCCCGTCGGGATGCTGGTTGGAGGTCGTAACCAGTACGACGCCGCTCTCGACTATGCCTTCGAGCAAGCGACGCATCAACATCGCGTCGGTGATATCGGTGACATGAAATTCATCGAGACACAGCAGCCGCGTATCACGCGCGATTTCACGCGCGATGATGCGCAGCGGATCCGCTTCGCCCTGGTGTCGGTTAAGCCCCTGATGAATCTCCTGCATAAAGCGATGAAAGTGGATGCGGCGTTTGCGCATGACCGGTGCGCAATGAAAAAAACTGTCCATCAGAAAGCTTTTGCCGCGCCCGACCCCGCCCCACAGATAAAGCCCCGGCACCGTGCGCCGTCGGGCCAGCAAACGAATTAGCGAGCGCTCGGCGCGTTCGAGTGCCGCAATATCTTCATACAAGCGCTGAAAATGCTGCAAGGCATTGAGCTGGGCATCGTCGGGCTGGAAGCCGTGTTCCTGCGCTTGATGGCGCACCCACGCAACGATATCGGTAACCGCCGGCTGCGGCGCACTATGCGTTTCGGAGTGAGCACCACGTGCGGCGCTATCTTGAATACCCACAGCAGCAGCAATCAAAGATTGAGGGTACGCTTGTCGACCGCCAGCGCCGCTTCCTTCATCGCTTCCGAGAGCGACGGATGGGCGTGGCAGATCAGCGCGATATCCTCGGATGAGGCGCCAAATTCCATCGCCACCACGGCCTCGGCGATCAACTCTGAGGCCATCGGTCCGATGATATGCACGCCTAGTATGCGGTCGGTCCTGGCGTCGGCCAGCATCTTCACCATGCCGGTAGTATCGCCCAGTGCACGCGCGCGCCCGTTGGCCATGAACGGAAAGGTACCGACCCGATACTCCACGCCCTCCGCCTTCAGCTGCTGTTCGTTCTTGCCCACCCAGGCGATTTCGGGCGAGGTGTAAATCACCCAAGGCACGGTATTGAAATCGACATGTGCGTGACGACCGGCAATGCGTTCGGCCACCGCAACCCCTTCCTCTTCGGCCTTGTGTGCCAACATCGGGCCGCGCACTACATCCCCCACCGCCCAGACGTTGGGCAGATTGGTGCGGCAGTCGGCATCGACCTGGACAAAGCCACGCTCATCAAGTGCAAGACCTGCACCGGCGGCATTCAAACCCTCGGTATTGGGCAAACGACCGATCGACACGATCAGCTGATCGAAGTCCCCGCTTTGCGCCGTACCGTTGGCATCGATGTATTCGACCGTCACCTGTTTGCCGCTGACAACTTTGCCGATCTTAACGCCGGTATGAATGGCGAGCCCCTGTTTGGCAAATACCTTGGCGGCTTCTTTGGCGATTTGCTCGTCGACCGCACCAAGTAACGCCGGCAACGCCTCAAGCACGGTAACCTCCGCCCCCAGGCGACGCCAGACACTGCCCATTTCCAGACCGATGACACCGGCGCCGATAACGGCGAGTTTTTTCGGTGTTGCAACGATCGCCAACGCCCCCGCATTGGAGAGGATGCGTTTTTCGTCAAACGGCACTCCGGGCAAGGCACGTGGCGTGGAACCCGTGGCAACGATCACATGTCTGGCCTCGATAGTCTGCGCGTTTTTTCCAGCGATATCGATCAGCCAGGTCTCCCCCTTGCGGCTGCCAAAACTGCCGCGACCGTGAAAAAATTCGACTTTGTTTTTCTTGAAGAGAAACAAAATGCCATCATTATTTTGGCGGACGACTTTTTCCTTGCGGGCCAGCATCTTCTGCACATCCATCGCCAGCCCTTTGACCGCAATACCGTGCTCGGCAAATTGATGTCCCGCATGGTCAAAGTGTTCGGACGACTGCAACAGCGCCTTGGACGGGATGCACCCCACATTGGTGCAGGTGCCGCCTGGTGCAGGCTTGCCATCAGCCGTGCTCCAAGCATCGATACAGGCGGTGGCAAAACCAAGTTGAGCGGCGCGGATGGCGGCAATATAGCCTCCGGGACCGCCACCAATGACTACGACGTCGAATGTATTTGCCATGTTGATAATCCGTGAGGAGTAAGGCCAGGAGGGCTATTGGTGTGCTAATTGGCGTGCTATAGAGCTGTGATCAAACGCAAACGAGGGGTAGCGTCATCGTGCCAACGCCACACCCCCGCCGGGTCAAAGGTCGAGCAATATACGCGCTGGATCTTCCAGCGCTTCCTTCATCGCGACCAGCGCAAGTACCGCCTCGCGCCCGTCGATGATGCGATGGTCGTATGAGAGGGCGAGATAATTCATCGGCCGGATCACCACCTGGCCGTTCTCCGCCACCGGCCGGTCTTTGGTCGCATGTACGCCAAGAATCGCGCTCTGCGGCGGATTGATAATCGGCGTAGAAAGCATCGAGCCGAACACACCGCCATTTGAAATCGAAAAGGTACCGCCGGTAAGATCCTCGATGCCAAGCTTGCCGTCCTGGGCACGCCGACCGAATTCAGCAATCTGCTTTTCGATTTCAGCGAGCGATAACTGATCTACATTACGTAAGATAGGCACGACCAGACCGCGCGGGCTACCCACTGCGATACCGATATCGAAGTAGCCGTGATAGATGACGTCGTTGCCATCAACCGAGGCATTCATCACTGGGTAACGCTTGAGGGCAACAACCGCCGCCTTCACAAAAAACGACATGAAGCCGAGTTTGACGCCATGCGCTTTTTCAAATTTATCCTTGTAGCGGTTGCGCAGATCAATCACCGGCTGCATGTTCACTTCATTGAACGTAGTCAGAATCGCCGCCGTCGATTGCGATTGCACCAGCCGCTCTGCGATCCGTGCGCGCAGACGCGACATCGGCACCCGCTGTTCGAGGCGATCGCCAAACCCGCCGGGAAGAACCGCCGTCGGCGCCGTGCGGGGCGCTGGCGTTGCTGCCGGCGCAACCTGCATGGCATCGATCACATCCCCCTTGGTAACGCGGCCTCCGCGGCCGCTGCCACTAAGGGAATTTGTATCAATTTTATTATCGGCGGCCACTTTCTGGGCCGCCGGCATTACACCGCCTGCACGCACCGCAGCGGCAGGCGCAGCATTTGTCACGGCAGTGGCTACAGTGGCTACAGCAGCAACCTCAGCAGGCTTGCCATCGGTATCGATGGTTGCAATGATCTCTTTGCTTACCACGGTGCCGCCGTCACCCTTGACAACGCTCACCAGCACGCCGGACTCCGGCGCGGGTGTTTCAAGCACCACCTTGTCGGTTTCGATATCAACCAGATTTTCGTCACGCTTGACGAATTGCCCGGCTTTCTTGTGCCAGGAAACCAGCGTTGCCTCGGCCACCGATTCCGACAGCTGCGGCACTCTTACTTCGACTAACATTTTGCTGCCCCCGAAATGATTGTAGTGCTAGCGGATGCCGTCTGCGCGCGAGGCGGCCCCCGGCGTCAACGCCAGATTGACCAGTTCCTTTTGTTGCTGCTCATGAAGAGCTTTGTATCCCGCCGCCGGCGTGGCGGAAGAATCGCGGCCGGCATAAGTAAGCTTTTGGTGCACCAACAAATGCCTGAGCAGGTAGTGCTGAATCCGATGCCAGGCGCCCTGATTGCGCGGCTCTTCCTGACACCAGACGATTTCAGTGGCGTTTTTGTATTTCTCGATCTGTTTTTTGAAGTCGTCATGCGCAAACGGATAGAGCTGCGCAATCCGTATCAGCGGAATATTGTCGATGCCGCGTTCGCGACGGCCCGCACGCAGATCATAGAAAACCTTGCCGCTGCAAAATACCACACGCTGCACGCGGGCCGGATCGATGTTGTCGTCCCACTCCTCGTTGACCGTGTTGAATTTGTCGCGTGAAAACTCCTCTAGCGGCGACACCGACTCTTTATGGCGCAGAATACTCTTCGGCGAAAAGATGATAAGCGGGCGGCGGTACGGACGTATCATCTGACGGCGCAACAGGTAATACATCTGCACCGGCGTCGCAGGTATACAGACCTGCATGTTGTAGTCGGCACAAAGTTGCATGAAGCGCTCGATACGCGCCGATGAATGCTCCGGCCCTGCCCCTTCGTAGCCATGCGGCAACATCAGCGTCAGGCCGCACACGCGCCCCCACTTGACCTCACCGGAGGCGATAAATTGGTCGATCACGACCTGCGCACCGTTGACGAAATCGCCGTACTGGGCTTCCCAGATCACCAATTCATCGGGACTCGATGTCGCATAACCGTATTCAAACCCGAGCACCGCCTCTTCGGACAATACCGAGTCGATCACCACAAACTCGCCCTGCTTCTCACCGAGATGCTGGAGGGGAATATGGATACCCTGGTCCCACTCCTCGCGATTCTGGTCATGCAACACGGCGTGCCGGTGAAAAAAGGTGCCGCGACCTGCATCCTGTCCGACGAGGCGGACCGAATAGCCCTCATGCAGCAGAGAAGCATAGGCGAGATTTTCCGCCATTCCCCAGTCGAGTGGCAGCTTGCCCTCGGCCATCAGCTTGCGATCCGCCATGATCTTCTCAACGCGCGGATGCAGCTTGAAATTGGAAGGAACCGTGGCGATCTTGCGCCCCAGGGCCTGCAGGTGTTCGATCGGCAGGCGTGTATCGTCGTTTTCATTCCACTTCGTGCCGATGTAAGGCTTCCAATCGACTTCGAACGGTGGTTTGTAATTCGAGAGTATGGTCTTGTTGGTGTGGCGCCCGCCATCGAGCGCGGTACGGCAGCTCTGCACCATGGCGTCACCGCCATCTGCCGGAATCACACCTTCGATTGCCAGCTTGTCGCTGTAAATTTTGCGGGTCGTTGGGTGTTGGTGTATCGCGCGATACATGAGCGGCTGGGTGACCATCGGCTCATCCTGCTCGTTGTGACCGAGCCGGCGATAGCAGACGAGATCAATAACCACATCACGGCCAAACGTCGTGCGGTAGTCCAGTGCAATCTCGGTCGCCAGACAAACCGCTTCTGGATCGTCGCCGTTGACGTGCAGGATCGGCACTTCCAGCATCTTGGAGATATCGCTGCAATACTGGGTTGAACGTGCGTCCCGAGGATCCGAGGTAGTAAAGCCGATCTGGTTGTTGACGATGATATGCACCGTACCGCCAGTGCCAAAGCCGCGCGTTTGCGCCAGGTTTAGGGTTTCCATCACGACGCCCTGTCCCGAGTAGGCGGCATCACCATGGATCATCACCGGCAAAACCTGTTTGCCACTATGATCGCGCCGACGATGCTGACGCGCACGCACCGACCCCACCACGACCGGGTTGACGATCTCAAGGTGGGAAGGATTAAACGCCAGGGAGACGTGCATCGGGCCGCCCGGTGTCATCACGTTGCAAGAAAAACCATCGTGATATTTGACATCACCGGCCAGCACTGATCTGTCGTGCTTGCCTTCGAATTCCGAAAACAAGTCCTTCGGCATTTTGCCCAGCGTATTGACCAGCACGTTCAGCCGGCCGCGATGCGCCATGCCAATCACCAGCTCCTGCACCCCCGCGGCACCCGCACGCTGCAGCAGGTTGTCCAACATCGGAATCAGACTGTCTCCGCCCTCCAGCGAAAACCGCGTCTGACCAACATAGCGCGTATGCAAGTAGCGCTCCAGCGTTTCAGAGGCAGTCAGGCGCTCGAGGATGTGTTTCTTGTAGTTGGCATCATAGCCCGGCGTTGAGCGGATACTTTCCGCGCGCTCCTGAATCCAGCGCTTTTGCGGAATATCCGTCATGTACATGTATTCGAAGCCGATGGAACGGCAATAGGTGTCCTGCAAAAACCGCAGAATGTCCGCGAGCTTCATTTCTCGCGGCCCCACCAACGACCCCGTGGAAAACACGGTATGCATATCGGCGTCGGACAGGCCGTAAAAAGCCGGATCTAGCTCTGGGATATGCGGTTTTTCCTGCCGTTTGAGCGGATCCACCGCTGCATGGCGGGCCCCCTGAAAGCGATAAGCGCCAATCAGCTGCAAAACACCGAATTGTTTTTCACTCAGCTGCGGCGCATTACCAACGGCTGCATTCGCGGTAGAACCTGATCGCGCCTTCGCAATCTGCACAAACCGTTCCTGCACCACCAAGTGAGAAACGTCAGGTGCCCCTTCATCAAGCTTTTGGAGCTCGTCAAAATAACTACGCCAACGGGGCTCTACAGACGATGGATCTTCGAGATAACGATCGTAGACCGCCTCTATGAAAGGCGCATTGGCACCGAATAGGTACGAATTGCCGTGTAATTCATCAAACATTTAGCCCTTCGTACCTCTCAGATTATTTATTTACGTTTATCAAGCGGAACAAAATTCCGCTCGGGCGAACCGGTGAACAGCTGGCGCGGGCGCGCAATCTTCTGCTCGGGGTCGCCAACCATTTCGCTCCACTGCGCGATCCAACCAACGGTACGCGCCACAGCGAACAAAGCCGTGAACATCGAAACAGGAATACCGATCGCTTTGTAGACTATACCCGAGTAGAAATCTACATTCGGATACAGTTTGCGCGTGACAAAATATTCGTCTTCAAGTGCAATCTTCTCTAAAGCCATTGCCAGCTTGAAGAGTTTGTCGTCCTTGAGACCGAGCTCGTCGAGAACCTCATGACAGGTCTTTTGGATGATCTTGGCACGCGGGTCATAGTTTTTGTAAACGCGATGACCAAAGCCATACAGCATCGTGTGATTGTCTTTTTCCTTGACGCGCTTGATGTAGGCACCGATGTGATCAACGTCACCGATCTCGGCGAGCATTTTCAGCACCGCTTCATTGGCACCACCGTGGGCCGGGCCCCACAAGCTCGCCACGCCGGCCGATATACAGGCAAACGGATTCGCGCCAGATGAACCGGCGGTACGCACGGTCGAGGTCGATGCGTTCTGTTCGTGGTCGGCATGCAGGATAAGGATACGATCGAGGGCGCGCGTAATCGTCGGACTGGACTTCCACTCGTCGCACGGCGTTCCAAACATCATTTGCAGGAAGTTCTCGGTATAGGACAGCTTGTTCTTCGGGTACATGAAGGGCTGACCCTGGTTGTACTTGAAGCACATCGCCGTAATTGTCGGCAGCTTCGCGATCAGGCGAAAAGAAGCGATCTCGCGATGGCGCGGATCATTGATATCAAGCGCATCATGATAAAAAGCGGCGAGCCCGCCAACCACACCACACAACACCGCCATCGGGTGCGCGTCACGGCGGAAACCCTGATAGAAGCGTGCGATCTGCTCGTGGACCATCGTGTGCTTGTTGACGGTGCCGACGAAATCGTCTTTCTGCGTCTGGTTGGGCAACTCACCATACATGATCAGGTAGGCGACTTCGAGGAAATCGCAGTGTTCCGCGAGATGCTCAATCGGATAGCCGCGATACATGAGAATGCCCTCGTCACCATCGATATAGGTGATGGCCGAACGGCAACTCGCCGTCGACATGAAGCCAGGGTCATAAGTAAATTTGCCAGTTTTGGCGTAAAGCGGGCGGATATCGATTACATCCGGCCCAACAGAGCCGCCGAGCATGGGAAAGTCAACCGACGGCGTGCCGTCGCTGAAGGATAGGGTTGCAAGCTTTTCTGCCATTGATATCTCCGCGGAACTTGGTCTTGGATCGTCAGATTATACGTCAATCAATTTTGCCTGAAACGGCATTCAAAAAAACAGTGAACGCACATTTCAAGCCGCCTGCAACAACTGCAACATCGGACGCAGCCGTGTTTCTGCCAGTATTTCACGCCCCAGGATCAAATCCAAGAGGTGGTTATCCTCCAGATTGAGCAATTCCTTAAATTGGTCGATCTGTCCCGGGGCCAAAACTGCCAGATGCTGCCGGTTAAATCTTTCAAGAATGATATCCAGCTCAAGCAGGCCGCGCCTGCAATGCCACCGGATTTTGTCCAATTCAGCCATAACGTGAGGTCGCGCCTAAATCGCGCGCCTGACCATCATCTCCTTGATCTTGCCGATAGCGCGCGTTGGGTTCAAACCCTTCGGGCAGACGTCGACGCAGTTCATAATCGAATGGCAGCGGAACAGGCGATACGGATCTTCAAGATTATCGAGGCGTTCGCTGGTGGCTTCGTCACGGGTATCCGCAAGGAAGCGATATGCCTGCAACAAGCCAGCGGGACCGACGAACTTATCCGGATTCCACCAGAACGACGGACAGGCGGTCGAGCAACAGGCGCACAGAATACACTCGTAGAGGCCGTTGAGTTCTTCACGATCAGCCGGCGACTGCAGGCGCTCCTTCTCCGGCGCAGGCGTATCGTTTTGCAGATACGGCTTGATCGAATGGTATTGCTTGAAAAACTGCGACATGTCGACGATCAGGTCGCGAATCACTGGTAGACCCGGCAGCGGACGAATGATCACCGGCTCTTTGACATCGGCAAGCTTGGTAATGCAGGCAAGACCGTTCTTGCCATTAATGTTCATCGCATCCGAGCCGCAAACACCTTCACGGCAGGAGCGCCGCAGAGAAAGCGTATCGTCGTGTTCCTTGATGCGGATCAGCGCATCGAGCAACATACGGTCGGTTGGCTCAAGCGGGATGTCGTAATCCTGCATGCGCGGTGCGGCATCGGTATCCGGGTTGTAACGATAAATCGAAAATCTCATGGCAGTATCCTGAAAACGGTCTCGTTGTTGGATTCGTACGCGCCCTAGTAAACGCGGGCTTTGGGCTGGAAGGACTCGACGGTCAACGGCTTGAGTTTGACCGGCTTGTATTCAAGACGGTTCTCCTCTTTCGACCAGAAACTGTGCTTCATCCAGTTAACATCATCGCGGTCCGGGAAGTCGCTGCGATCGTGTGCGCCGCGGCTTTCTTCACGCGCGGCAGCCGACACCATGGTCGACACCGCAGTTTCCACGAGATTGTCCAACTCAAGCGCCTCAATACGCGCCGTATTGAAGACCTTGCTCTTGTCCTTGACGAAGGTACGTTTGACACGCTCGGACACCGCCAGCATCTTGCTTACGCCCTCGGCGAGACTATCTGGAAAGCGGAACACGCCGCAATGCAACTGCATGGTACGCCGCATTTCCGCGCCAACTTCAGCAACGCTCTCACCCGAGGTGGTCGCATCCAAACGTGCCAGCCGCGACAAAGAATAATCAGCGGCGTCTTTCGGCAGTTCTTTTTGCGCCTTCTCGCTACCGATATCACGGATCACCTGCTCGGCAGCCGACTTGCCGAACACCAGCAGGTCGAGCAGCGAATTAGTGCCCAGACGATTGGCCCCGTGCACTGAGACACATGAACATTCACCCGCCGCATAAAGGCCGCGCACCACTTTCTCAGCCACACCGTCCAGCACATAGACTTGACCGTGCAGATTGGTCGGGATGCCCCCCATCTGGTAGTGGCAGGTCGGCACCACAGGAATCGGGTCCTTGGTGCAATCGACGTTGGCAAACTTCATCGCAATTTCGCGAATGCCGGGCAGACGCTTGTCAATCACGTCGGCGCCAAGGTGGTCAAGCTTGAGCAGAATGTGTTCGCCATCCTTGCCGGCGCCGCGACCTTCCTTGATTTCCGTCGCCATCGCACGCGAGACGATATCACGCGAGGCCAGATCCTTGACAGTCGGCGCATAGCGCTCCATAAAGCGTTCGCCGTCCTTGTTGAGCAGAAAGCCGCCCTCACCACGGACGCCCTCGGTAATCAACACACCGGCACCGGCAACCCCGGTCGGGTGAAACTGCCAGAACTCCATGTCTTCGAGCGGAATGCCGGCGCGTGCCGCCATGCCGAGACCGTCTCCGGTATTAATGAACGCATTGGTGCTGGCCGAATAGATGCGTCCTGCGCCGCCGGTCGCGAGCAGCGTCGCCTTGGCCTGCAGAATCATCACTTCACTGGTTTCCATTTCCATGGCCACCACACCCAGAACATCACCAGCCTGATCGCGGATCAGATCAAGCGCCATCCATTCGACAAAGAACTGGGTGTGCGCGCGGACGTTGCGCTGATAGAGCGTATGCAGCATGGCGTGACCGGTGCGGTCGGCAGCCGCGCAAGAGCGTTTGACCGGGCCCTCGCCGTAGTTACGGGTTTGACCGCCGAACGGGCGCTGATAAATGCGGCCATCCGGGGTGCGATCAAACGGCATACCAAAATGCTCGAGTTCGTAGACGGCTTCATTCGCCTTGCGACACATAAATTCAATCGCGTCCTGATCGCCCAGATAATCCGACCCCTTGACGGTGTCGAACATATGCCAGTGCCAGTTATCCTCGCCGTCGTTGCCCAGAGAAGCGGCCACACCACCCTGCGCCGCGACCGTATGCGAGCGGGTGGGAAACACTTTGGACAACACTGCGACCTTGAGATTGGCCTCGGACAGTTGGAGTGCCGCACGCAAGCCTGATCCGCCCGCCCCAACAACTACTGCATCAAATTGCCTTCTGGTGATCGACATCTAGATTCCCCACAAAATTCTGACTGACCACGCGGCGTAAACCAGCAGCGCAGCGACAAACACCGTGTAAAGCCCAAGCCGTACGCCAGCATGCTTGACGTAATCCATCACGATGTCTCGAACGCCTATCCAAGCATGCAGATACAGGCTGAACAGGACCAGTAACGTCGCATACTTCATCCACTGCGGCGTAAAAATCATGCGCCAGGTGGCGAAATCCAGCGGCGGGCCGGTCAGCACCTGCAGAAAGAATACCGCCACATAAACGACCATCAGCACCGCGGTGATGCGCTGCAACACCCAGTCGCGCAATCCGTAGTGCGCGCCGACAACTATTCGATTTACCATATCTGCAACCCCATCAGCACGGTCAGAACAATACCGCCGGCCATCACCCAGCGGCTGCTGGCACGCGCCGTTTCAAGCTCGACGCCGACATCCAGATCGAGCGCGAGATAACGTATGCCGCCACACAAGTGGTGGAAGAAGCCCCAAAACAACCCCAGCACCACCAGTTTCACGAGCACGCTCGAGAAGAACATGCGCAAGTCGTTAAAGGCGCCAAACGACACGACGCTCTGCTGAAACACATACAATAACAACGGTAACGCCAAAAACAACACGGCACCGCTCACCCTATGCATGATCGAGATGATCCCGGGCAACGGCAATTTTATTTGCATTAAATTAAGATATTTTGGTCTGTTGGGCATGTCGCTTCCGATTTAGATCGTCATTCCGTAGGCCGCACATAACATCGCGGCAATCTCGCCTGCAAACGCGGCTCAACAAGCCCGAATGCAAGGTTGATTTTAGCAGTAAATGTTGCGCTGCATAAGTGGCTCGCAACGCAAATTAACATCTTTGGGCTGCTGTTGCCGCCACAACGCCCCGCGCAGTAAAACAGGCCAACATCAATCGCATACCGACTTGGATCAACGTTCGCCGCCTTTGCTTTGACACCAGACGACTCGATTGGCTATTATTGGCAGATAAGAAAGCTTGCTTGCGCCTGCGGCGACAAAAGCCCTTTTCAGCGCCAGTGCCAGCCCAAAACATCGCTTCGCCTCTTCTGATTAACTGTTTGTTTTCCAACTGCACCCGGGAGTACCAGAAATGAAACGTCCTGTTCGCGTAGCCGTCACCGGCGCGGCTGGCCAGATCGGCTACAGCCTGCTTTTCCGCATCGCCTCCGGCGAAATGCTCGGCAAAGATCAACCCGTCATTCTGCAATTACTGGAGATCCCGGACGAGCGGGCGCAAAAAGCGCTCGCCGGCGTCATGATGGAACTCGATGACTGCGCCTTCCCGCTGCTCGCAGGCATGATACCGACCAGCGACCCGATGGTTGCCTTCAAGGATGTTGAATACGCCCTGCTGGTGGGCGCGCGCCCGCGCGGCCCCGGCATGGAACGTAAGGACCTGCTCGAAGCCAACGGCAAAATCTTCGGACCACAGGGACACGCACTGTCCGAAGTCGCTAGCCGCGACGTCAAGGTATTGGTCGTCGGCAACCCGGCCAACACCAACTGTCTGATCGCCATGAAGAACGCGCCCAAACTCAAACCGACGCAGTTCACTGCCATGATGCGTCTGGACCACAACCGCGCACAGACGCAAATTGCACAGAAAATCGGCCAGCCGGTTGCCAGCATCAAAAAACTGACCGTCTGGGGCAACCACTCGGCCACCCAGTATCCGGACATTTTCCAGGTCGAAGTCGACGGTAAAAAAGTCTGGTCGCAGATTAACGATCAAGAGTGGCTGGAAAAAACCTTTATCCCGGTGGTGCAAAAGCGTGGTGCCGCCATCATCGACGCGCGCGGTCTCTCCTCCGCGGCCAGCGCGGCAAACGCCGCCATCGAGCACATGCGCACCTGGACCTTCGGCACAGCCGAGGGCGACTGGGTCACCATGGGCGTGCCTGCCGATGGCAGTTACGGCGTTCCAGAAGGCACGATGTTCGGCTACCCCTGCACCTGCAAAGACGGCAAATACAGCGTGGTTCAGGGCATCGAGCTCTCCGCATTCAGCAAGGGTCG
>CAMDSO010000011.1 GCA_945906935.1 Bordetella parapertussis | reverse complement strand
AGGCGGTGGCGGCCGGCATCACTGAACTCATTTTTATCACCGGCCGCAGCAAGCGGGCGATCGAGGATCACTTCGACCGCGCTTTCGAAGTTGAAGCCGAGTTGGCATCGCGCGGCAAGGAAGCATTGCTTAAAACGGTACGCGAAATCGTCCCTCCTCACGTCAAGTGCATTTATCTGCGCCAGCCGCAGGCACTGGGGTTGGGGCATGCCGTGTTGTGTGCCGAGCCGGTGGTCGGCGATCAGCCGTTTGCCGTGATACTGGCTGATGATTTGATCCATGGCGAGCCCCCCGTGATGCAGCAGATGGTTGATGTTTTTAAGATTGAGCAATGCTCCCTGCTGGGCGTGCAGCGGGTGGTGCGTGCCGACACCCGGCAATACGGCATTGTCGCGCCTGGGGCGCGTCGTGGTCGGTTACATCAGGTTAAATCGATCGTTGAAAAACCGCATCCTTCAAAAGCGCCGTCGACCATGGCGGTGGTCGGTCGCTATGTGCTGACGCCGCGGATATTCCATCACCTTGAAAACGTGCAGGCTGGGGCGGGCGGAGAAATACAACTCACCGATGCAATTGCCGCTTTGCTCGCCGAAGAGCGTGTGATGGCCTATCCGTTTGAAGGCACGCGCTATGACTGCGGCAGCAAACTGGGTTATCTGAAGGCCAACGTTGCCTATGGCTTGCGACATCCTGAGGTGGCGCGCGAGTTCGCGGCGCATCTGGCGAGCTTGCGTCGCAAACGCTAATAACGGCGATGCTGACACCAGAAAAAGCCAAAGAGGTACTGCAGGGCGCGGACGTCATCTGCGACGAAGCAACCGTCCAGGCGGCGCTTGAACGCGTTGCCGCTGAAATCAGTCAGCGACTTGGTCATTGCAATCCTTTGCTACTGAGCGTGATGGGCGGGGCGGTTGTGTTCAGCGGGCATTTGTTGACGCGACTTAATTTCCCGCTCGATTTTGACTACCTGCATGTGACGCGCTATGGCGATGCAACCGTGGGCGGCGGCCTGCAATGGAAGGTCTTTCCGCAGACGCCGCTGGCCGGGCGTGTCGTCCTGGTGCTCGACGATGTGCTCGACGAAGGCCACACCATGGCCGCTATCCGCCAACGTGTGATGGAGGCGGGGGCGGCGCAGTTTTTTTGTGCCGTGTTTGCTGACAAGAAAATTGGTCGCGCCAAACCTTTGCATGCCGATTTTGTCGGTGTGGAGCTGCCCGACCGCTACGTCTTTGGGTATGGCATGGATGTCAAAGGCGCGTGGCGCAATTTGCCTGCAATCTATGCACTCAAACCGGGGCAGGTGCTGTGATGTGCTTTAAGCCCCTCTGACGGAAAGAACACCATATGCTTGCGATCATCGGTGGCAGCGGGCTTACGCAGCTGACCAATCTTAAAGTCACGCGCCGGCTGGCGGTGCGCACGCCTTATGGTGAGCCGTCGGGCCCGTTGACCTTTGGCGACATCGCTGGCAAGGCGATTGTTTTTCTCGCCCGTCATGGTTACGGTCATACCTTACCTCCGCATCAGGTGAATTATCGCGCCAACCTCTGGGCGTTACATGCGCAAGGCGTCACGGAGGTTGTTGGTGTTGCCGCGGTTGGTGGCATACGTGCCGATATGCAACCTGGTGTCATGGTCGCGCCCGACCAGATTATTGATTACACCCACGGCCGCGCCAGTACGTTTTACACGGTAGAAGACCGCGGTGTGCAACACGTTGATTTCACTTGGCCGTACGAGCCTGCACTACGTAAGCGTTGTATCGCTGCCGCGCAAAAAACCGGCGTGGCAATGATCGACGGCGGAGTGTATGCGGCGACTCAGGGGCCGCGGCTTGAAACGGCGGCAGAGATCAATCGACTGCAGCGCGATGGTGCCGATCTGGTCGGCATGACCGGGATGCCGGAGGCCATACTCGCACGGGAACTCGGGCTAGCCTATGCGGCTATCGCGGTGGTGGCCAATCATGCTGCCGGCCGCGGTGGCAGCGCCGAAGTGATATCCATGCAGGCGATTGCCGCCATACTGGAAGAAGGCATGGCGCGTGTGCGTACTATTATTGAGGAACTGGCGGTGTTCAATGGCGGTTAGAGAGGTTTTGCGTATGGGCGAGCCGCGCCTGCTCGAGCAGGCGCGACCGGTTGAAAAATTCAACACATGCGAATTACACGCATTGATCACCGACATGCGCGACACCATGGCGGCACTCGATGGTGCAGGGCTGGCGGCGCCGCAAATCGGTGTCAGCTTGCAGCTTGTGATTTTTGGCGTCGATGATAATCCTCGTTATCCCGATGCAGATGCCGTCCCGCAGACTGTTTTGATCAATCCTGAACTCATACGCATCGATGATGAAATGGAGGACGGCTGGGAGGGTTGCCTCTCGGTTCCCGGCATGCGCGGACTGGTGCCGCGTTTCCTGCGCCTGCGTTATCGCGGATTTGATGAGTTTGGCAAAGTGGTGGAACGGACCGCCGAAGGTTTTCATGCGCGCGTCGTCCAGCATGAATGTGACCATCTCATCGGCGTGCTGTATCCAATGAGAATACGCGATATGCGCCAATTCGGTTTTACCGAAGAGTTATTTCCCGGCGAAGATCTCGGCGACGATTAACCAAGCCGAAGCATGTCAGGCGACTTCATATCGAACGCCGGAGCAGTGTCTGCGCGTGTGCGTAGCACGATCTGCGTCGGATTAAACTAGCCTTGTAACTGTCGCAACAGTTCACTCTCGAAACGTACCACCGTTTTCGGATCGTTCAGCGCCTCGCTATTGACCAGAAAAATATCCTCTGCGCGGTCACCAAGGGTATTGATTTTGGCGGTGTTGAGGTTGACGTGGTATTCGACCAGGCAGCGTGCCACCCGTGACAGCAAACCGGGCCGGTCACCGGCAATGACCGACAGTACTTTGTAGAGTCCGCGCTCGTCGGGCACGATACTCACTTCCGGCGTGATCGGGAAATGCTTAAGCAGACGACTGACGCGTCCCTGCGCCGGTGGCTCGAGCGGCGCCTGACTAGCGAGACGTTTTCCGAGTTCATACTCGATATACCCGGTCAGATCACGATAGTGCACGCTCTTGTTGCCAGGGTCGAGAATCTGAAAACTGTCGAGCGCGTAGCCATGACGGGTGGTGTAGATTTTTGCCTCGGCGATGGAATAACCGATACGCTCAAAAAAACTGCAAATGCGCGCGAAGAGGTCTTGCTGGTCGCGCACATAAATCATCACCTGCAGTCCTTCGCCGGCGGGCGACAAACGTGCTTTAACCACCGGTTCGTTAGCCTCGACTCGGTAGTTCAACAGGCGTGTATGCCAAGCGATCTCATCCGAGTCGTGGCGCAGGAAATAGGCCGTATCAAGTTGCGACCACAGTTTTTCAGAAGACTCTTCCTTGATGGCATAGAGCAATAACTTGGCTTTTGCCGCTTCCTGCCGCTGCTGCATGCTCGATTCTAGGCTGCGTGCATCGCCACCGATACGGCTGCGCGTGATGCGAAATAGGTCTTCGAGCAGTTTGGCTTTCCACGCGTTCCAGACCTTGGGACTGGTGCCGCGAATATCGGCGACAGTGAGCAAATAGAGCGCGACCAGACGGCGTTCGTCACCAACCCGTGCGGCAAATGCGTCAATCACCGCTGGATCGCTTAGGTCTTGCTTTTGCGCGGTGGCCGACATCGAAAGATGACTTTCGACCAGCCAAACGACCATTTCTACATCGGCTGCTTGCAAGCCGTGATCGCGACAAAAGCGCAGCGCGTCGGCCTTGCCGAGGGTTGAGTGGTCGCCGCCTCGGCCTTTGGCGATATCGTGAAAAAGTCCTGCCAGATAGAGAACTTCTGGACGCTCGAATTCGCTCATCAGACGGCTGCACAACGGGAACTCATGGGCGAGTTCCGGAACCGCGAAGCGACGCAAATTACGCACCACCTTGAGAATATGTTCGTCGACGGTATACACGTGATATAGATCGTGTTGCATCTGACCCACCACGCGCCCAAAGGCTGGAATGTAACGCCCGAGTACCCCGTACTGGTTCATACGCCGCAGTTCGCGGATGACGCGTTCAGGGCTGCGCAAGAGACGCAAAAACATTTCGCGGTTGGCCGGATCACGACGGAAGGCCGGATCGATCCGGTTGCCGGCACGCCACATGGCACGCAGGGTTTGCGCCGTCATACCTTTGAGCTGCGGGTGCAGTTGCAGCAGATGGAAGGCTTCGAGGATGGCGCCGGGACTACGCTGGAATAAATCCTCGTCGACCGCCTGCAGACGTTCGTTGTGCACGCCAAAGTGGGCGTTGATCGGTTTGGTCGCGCGCTCGCGGCGGGGGTTAATCAATGCGTTGAGGTTTTGCAGGACGATGGTATTGATCTGTCCGATCTCCATCGCCGTGCGGTAGAAGCGCTGCATCAGGTGTTCGCTGGATCGACGATGTGCGGTGTCGCGAAATCCCATTTGTGTTGCGAGTGCGGTTTGCACGTCGAAGACCAGACGTTCCTCGCGGCGGTTGGCGACGTAATGGAGCTGGATACGCAGATTTTGTAGAAAAGTCTCATGTTTTCGCAGTAGCGCGGCTTCCCGCCGCGTGATCACCCCGGACTCGACAAGCGCCGACCAACTCGCGCCGATGCCAGCGGCCTTGCTGATCCAGATGATGTTGTGCAGATCGCGCAATGCGCCGGCCGCTTCCTTGACGTTGGGCTCCAGATTGGTGTCGTGATAGCGGGCGTGTCGTTGTTCCTGTTCCAGACGTTTTGCCTTGGCAAACTGCGACGCGTTAAGGTCACGCAAGAACTGTTTTTGAAAGCTGGCAAACAAGGGGCGCGGCCCCTCAATATGGCGCGCTTCCAACAGGCTGGTCTGCACCGTGATGTCTTGCGCGGCGAATTCGAGACACTCGGCGACCGTGCGCACGCTGTGGCCGATCTCCAGGCCGATGTCCCAAAGGATGCCGACAAATCTTTCGAGTTTCTCGCCTAGCGCCTCGTCGGGCGGTACCGGCAACAGGATCAGTAGGTCAATGTCGGAGTAGGGGAACAACTGGCCGCGGCCGTAGCCGCCAACTGCAGCCAGTGTCACATCGGATGGCATGTTCAGCTGCCGCCAGACCTGTCGCAATTGCTGGTCGATGAGGCGGCAGTGCTTTTTCAAGAGCGTGGCCGCCGCGCGTGTTTCAAAATAGTGGTTACGTAATACAGTGCGCTGCTCGGCGAGCAGGTTTTTCCACCTTTGCGACTGGTCGGCGGCGTGACGCACAGATTCGACTGCCGGTTCAGGCCTGGGCATTTGTCACAAAGGCTGGCGGTGGCGGGGTTCCGGCGGAGACCGTCATCACTTCATAGCCACTATCTGTGACGAGTATCGTGTGCTCCCATTGGGCGGACAGGCTGTGGTCCTTTGTGACGATGGTCCAGCCGTCGGCCAGTGCACGAATATCGGCTCGACCGGCGTTGATCATAGGTTCGATCGTAAAGGTCATGCCGGATTCCAGCACCCAGCCCGTACCAGGCCGTCCGTAGTGCAAGACCTGTGGCTCCTCGTGAAATTTCCGGCCAATGCCGTGACCGCAAAATTCGCGCACAACGCTGAGCCCGTTACCCTCGGCATGGGTCTGAATGGCATGACCGACATCACCAAGGCGGGCGCCGGGGCGCACCATTGCAATCCCGCGCCACATGCATTCATAGGTTAATTCGCAGAGTCGGCGTGCCTGTACTGAGGGCATACCCAAGCTGAACATACGGCTGGTGTCGCCATGAAAACCGTCTTTAATGACGGTGATATCAAGGTTAACGATATCGCCATTCTTCAACTTTCTTTCACCGGGGACGCCGTGACAGACGACGTGATTGACCGATGTGCAGATTGATTTCGGGTAGGGCGAATAGCCTGGGGGAGCGTAATTCAACGGCGCAGGAATCGTCTGCTGTACGTTGACCATGTAATCATGGCAGAGGCGGTCGACTTCATCGGTGGTCATCCCGGCTTTGATGTGTGGGCCGATAAAATCAAGCACCTCTGATGCCAGGCGCCCTGCAACGCGCATTTTGGCGATGTCTTCAGAAGATTTGGTGGCTGTGGTCATGGCGGGCGGGTTCCGAAACACGGCGGTCGTATCCGATGGGATAAAAGGGGAAACATTCTATTCCAGAATGGTCGGGGATGCGGTATTTCGCGCCACTTAAACCCTGCATTGGCAACGGCCTGGATGCGCGGCACCAACCGAAAAGGCGTGTAGCCGCGGTCAGGCCGCCACGCAGGGGGCGTACTGCGGTCTTTTCCATTTTGCACGGCGGTCATTGAGTAAAATCCATTTCAGATGATACAATTACAGGCTGGGCAGGTCGTGATCGGCGAGATTTTCTTGTTGCATTTCCACCCAAAATACTCACATCCGCGATAGTCAGGGTGCGCGCCGGCAGAATCCGGAGTGTCATTGCGCGGATGGCGGTTTAACCCTTACTGGAGAATTTATGGCTTCAATCATGCGTGAAATGTTGGAATGCGGCGTCCATTTCGGGCACCAAACCCGCTACTGGAACCCGAAAATGGCACCTTACATTTTCGGCCACCGCAACAAGATACACATCGTCAATCTTGAAAAAACCGTGGCTTTGTACACGGAAGCGCTGAAATTTGTGCGACAACTGTCGGCGAACAAAGGATCGATTCTTTTTGTCGGCACGAAGCGTCAGGCCCGTGAGATCATTAGCGAGGAAGCACAGCGTTGCGCATCGCCTTTTGTTGATCACCGCTGGCTCGGCGGTATGCTGACGAATTACAAGACTGTCAAACTCTCCATCAAGCGCCTCAAGGATCTTGAGACGATGGCAGGGGACGGCACGCTTGAGAAAATGACCAAAAAAGAAGGCCTTAATTTTCAACGCGAGGCTGAGAAGTTGCAGCGCAGTCTTGGTGGTATCAAGGATATGGGCAGCTTGCCGGACGCCTTGTTTGTGATCGATGTCGGCTATCACAAGGGCGCGATTGCAGAGGCGCGTAAGTTGGGCATCCCGGTGATCGCGGTGGTTGATACCAACCATAATCCGGAAGGGATTGATTACATCGTTCCGGGTAACGACGACTCCAGTCGTGCAATCCGTCTGTATGCGCGTGGCGTTGCCGATGCCATTCTCGAGGGCCGCAGCCAGGTCATTCAGGAGATTATTGCCGGCGGGGAAGAGTTTATCGAGGTTGAAGATGATCAAGGTGCGCGAGCAGCCTGAAATCCAGCCTGATCAAAAAAGGGGCTAACGCCCCTTTTTTTTAAGCAATGTTTTACTCATAGTCTATCGTTGGAGCGAACATGGCGGAAATTACTGCAGCAATGGTGAAAGAACTGCGCGAGGCTACCGGCCTTGGCATGATGGAATGCAAAAAAGCGCTGATCGAAGCGGAAGGCGATTTGAAAAAGGCCGAGGAGCTGATGCGCATCAAAAGTGGTGCGAAAGCCAGCAAGGTTGCGGGCCGTATCGCTGCTGACGGTGCAGTTGGCGTGCATATCGCGGCAGATGGCAAGGCAGGTGCCATGGTGGAAGTTAATTGCGAAACCGATTTCGTTGCAAAGGACGCAAATTTCCGCGCATTTGTCGATGCCGTGGCGACGGCAGCTGCGCAAAACGATGTGACGGACGTCGACGGATTGGCAAAAAGCGCCTGCCCGGGTGCTGAGTCCATTTCTGCTGCGCGCGAAGGCCTGGTCATGAAGCTGGGTGAAAATATCAGTGTGCGCCGGTTTACCCGTTTTGCCGTCAGAGGCCGCCTGGTTCATTATTTGCACGGCAGCAAGATCGGCGTGGTGGTCGATGTTGAAGGCGGTGACGAACAGCTGGGCAAGGATCTCGCCATGCATATCGCCGCCAGTAAGCCAATTTGTGTTGACCGCACTCAAGTCTCTGAAGAGACCATCGCCAAAGAACGCGAAATCTATTCGGCGCAGGCCAAAGAAAGCGGCAAACCGGAGAACATCATTGCCAAAATGGTGGACGGTCGGATTGCCAAATTTTTGGCGGAGGTCACGCTGCTAGGGCAACCCTTCGTTAAGAATCCCGACGAGACCGTCGAACAGTTGCTCAAGGCGAAGCAGGCCAAGGTGCATACGTTCCAAATGTATGTTGTTGGCGAAGGTATTGAGAAGAAAAAGGATGATTTTGTTGCTGAGGTGATGGCGCAAGTCGGGAGTAAGTAAGTGGCGCTGGTGCCGGTTCATAAACGCGTCCTCCTCAAGCTCAGTGGCGAAGCACTGATGGGCGAGGATGCCTATGGCATCAACCGTACGATCATCGAGCGCATCATTTCAGAGATCGCTGATGTGGTTGCACTCGGGGTCGAAGTCGCTGTCGTAATCGGTGGCGGCAACATCTTCCGCGGTATGGCGCCGGCGGCAGCAGGTATGGATCGCGCGACAGCCGATTACATGGGCATGCTGGCTACGGTCATGAATGCGCTCGCGTTGCAAGATGCGATGCGTCGGATGAATCTGGTCAGCAGGGTCCAGTCGGCTCTGAATATCGAACAGGTGGTTGAGCCTTATATTCGTGGTAAGGCGATTCGTTACCTGGAAGAGGGCAAGATTGTTATTTTTGCCGCAGGCACTGGGAACCCGTTTTTTACGACAGACACTGCGGCTGCTTTGCGTGGCATGGAAATGAATGTGGAACTGGTGCTGAAGGCGACCAAGGTTGATGGCGTTTACACCGACGATCCGAAAACCCATCCCGATGCAATGCGTTACAAGAGCATTACGTTCGACGAAGCCATCATGAAAAACCTGAAGGTGATGGACGCGACAGCGCTGACGCTTTGCCGCGATCAGAAACTGCCGATCAACGTCTTTAGTATTTTCAAGGCCGGTGCTTTCAAGCGCATTGTCGTCGGTGAAGACGAAGGTACGCTCGTTCACTGCTGATGCTGCAATCTTATATTTCCTATGCCGGCGATTGCGCCGGTTCAATGTTTGCGGAGGCTCATCATGATCGCTGAAATCAAGAAATCCGCCGAAGAGAAAATGAAGAAGACGTTTGAGGGCCTGAAAAACGACCTTGGTAAGGTGCGTACCGGGCGTGCGCACACCGGATTGCTCGATCACATCATGATCGATTACTACGGCACTCAAACCCCCCTTACCGGCGTGGCCAACGTGACCCTGCTTGACGCGCGCACTCTGGCGGTGAACCCCTGGGAGAAAAAACTGGCCGGTGTGATCGAGAAGGCAATACGTGACTCTAATCTGGGCCTTAATCCTGCTGCAGTGGGGGATGTGGTGCGGGTGCCGATGCCCGCGCTCACCGCTGAACGTCGTCGTGATTTGGTGAAGGTGGTGCATAAGGAGGCCGAAAACGGCCGCATCGCCGTGCGTAACATTCGTCGTGATGCGAATACACATTTGAAGGATCTGCTTAAGCAGAAAAAACTGGCTGAGGACGAAGAGCGTCGTGCGCAGGAAGACATCCAGAAACTGACGGACCGGTACATTGCCGATATTGACAAGGCGCTTGCCGTCAAGGAAGCTGAATTGACCGCGGTTTAGTGAGCCGACGTGGCGGAAATCACCTCCAGTATTGCCATTCCCGAGTCCCGGCTGATGCCGCGGCATGTCGCCATCATCATGGACGGCAACGGTCGGTGGGCAAAAAAAAGGTTTTTGCCGCGGATTGCGGGTCATCGCCGCGGGGTCAGTAATGTCCGCAGTACAGTCAGCGCCTGCATTGAAAAAGGCATTGAACACCTGACGCTTTTTGCGTTCAGTAGCGAGAACTGGCGGCGTCCCGCCGATGAAGTGTCGCTGCTGATGCAATTGTTTTCAATCGCGCTGGAAAATGAGATAAATAAACTGCATAAGGCGGGTATCCGTTTTCGCGCTATCGGCGATCTCCAACGTTTTGACCCTCGTCTCAGGCAGTTGATTGAAAACGCGGAGACACTGACCGCTGGAAACCGGGCTTTGACGCTGACGGTTGCAGCCAATTACGGTGGCCGGTGGGACATCATGCAGGCGGTCAATAGTATGACGGCTGCGCAGCCGGCTAAGGTGTATGCGGAATCTGATCTCCTGCAATATCTTTCAATGGCATACGCCCCCGAGCCTGATCTTTTCATCAGGACCGGTGGCGAGCAGCGTATCAGCAATTTCCTCCTATGGCAGCTCGCTTATGCCGAGATGTATTTTACCGATACCCTTTGGCCGGATTTTGATGTCGCGGCGTTTGACCTTGCCTTAGTGTCTTTTCAAAACCGTGAGCGGCGTTTCGGACGCACCAGCGAACAAGTTAAGCTGGCGGAAGCGGAAGTGCCGGAACTCGTTGCAGTGAAACGCTAGGCGCGGCGTGTTCAAGCAGCGCGTTCTAACAGTCGCCGTATTACTGCCAGCCTTCGTTGCCTGCGCATTCCTGCTGCCAGCAGGGTGGTGGGCTCTGGTCATGTTCTTGGCGGTTGTATTGGCGGCGCGGGAATGGTGTGGACTAGGAAAGTTTCAGGTTTTGCATAGCATTACCCTCTACGTTTTTTTGTCGATTGCTTGTTTGGCACTCTGGTTTAACCGCGAGCTGACGGTAGCGGTGTATGCCTTGAGCGTAGTGTTGTGGATGGTCGTGGTACCGCTGCTCCTCTGGCGCCGTATGCCGATGCGAGCCGATGCGCTAGCTGTTCTGGGCGGTATCCTTGTGTTGGTGCCGTTGTGGCTCGCGATGGTCCAGCTACAAGAAAATCCGCCATTGATGTTGGCGTTGCTGGCCATCGTATGGATCTCTGACAGTGCGGCCTATGGAGTCGGACGTGCGATCGGTCGGCATAAGCTTGCAGCGTCGATTAGCCCGGGGAAAACCTGGGAAGGAGTGGCCGGAGCCTTTTTCGCAGTTTCTGCCTACGCCTTTCTTTTTCATATTTTCTGGTATCCGTCGTTGGATTTATTGTTCATATTAGGGGCGTTTCTCGGCATGGCGGCCCTTGGTATATTGGGGGATCTGTTCGAATCGCTGCTAAAGCGAGGTGCCAACGTCAAGGACAGCGGTAGCTTGCTCCCTGGTCATGGCGGAGTCCTCGACCGGATTGATGCCTTGACTGCGGCCATACCACTCGCCGCCTTGCTGTTCGTGCCAACATGAAATCCTGTCGCAACATCGTCATTCTTGGCTCAACTGGAAGCATTGGCGTCAGTACGCTGGAGGTTGTCGCGCTTCACCCTGAACATTTTAAAGTTCTGGCTCTGACCGCGCACCGGCAACTCGACCGTCTTTACGAACAAATCATGACTTTTTCGCCACGTTTTGTAGTGGTGGCTGATGAAGCAGGCGCAAGTGCGTTGTCTAGACGTTTGCAGGAAGTTGATGCACCCACCGTGGTGTTGCACGGACCACAAAGCCTTGAAACGGTCGCGGCTGACCCAGATGCTGACCTCGTGATGGCGGCCATCGTCGGTATTGCCGGATTGCGTCCCACACTGGCAGCGGTGAATACAGGTAAAAGGGTTCTGCTTGCCAACAAGGAAGCATTGGTCACTGCCGGACCGGTATTCATGGAGGCCGTTCGCCGACATGGCGCGACACTGATCCCGATTGATAGCGAGCATAACGCCATCTTCCAGGCCTTGCCGGCTGGGTTTAGCGGTGAACTTAAGACGGCCGGAGTCCGGAGAATTTTGTTGACGGCGTCTGGCGGGCCTTTCCGTGAATGGTCTGCCGAAAAACTCCGGGATGTGACGCCTGATCAGGCTTGCGCGCATCCGAACTGGGTGATGGGGCGGAAAATTTCCGTCGATTCCGCCACCATGATGAACAAGGGGTTGGAGATCATCGAGGCCAGCTGGCTATTTAATGCGGCCGAACATCAAATCGATGTCGTGATCCATCCTGAAAGTGTGATCCACTCGCTGGTCGAATACATTGACGGCTCGGTTATCGCCCAACTAGGTAACCCGGACATGCGCACACCGATCGCCCACGCGCTTGGCTATCCGCTCAGGATAACCTCTGGGGTGAGCTATCTAGACTTGGCGGCAACCGGACGGCTGAATTTTTCCGCGCCCGACGAGGGCCGCTTTCCTTGTTTAAGGCTGGCGAGAGAAGCGCTTCGACGCGGCGGCTGTGCGCCGGCTGTATTGAATGCTGCAAACGAAGTGGCCGTTGCCGCATTTTTGAGCGTGCAAATGCGCTTCGACCAGATACCTGAATTGCTGGAGGCGGTTATGGTTGAGGCTGGCGAATTGCCTTTGCACAGTCTTACCGATGTCTTTGCGGCAGACGCGTATGCACGGCAGAGTGCGGGACAATGGCTCCAACGTTACGCCATGCCCTGCGCTCTAACATGACCCAAATTAACCACCTAATGGATACCCCCACGTGAATTTTTTGATTACGGTTGTGGCTTTTATCTTCGCGCTTGGTGTCCTGATCACCATCCACGAACTCGGGCACTACTTTGTGGCGAGGTGGTGTGGCGTAAAGGTGCTTCGCTTTTCCCTCGGTTTTGGCGCCCCTTTGTTTTGTATTCGGCGCGGCGCGGATTTGACTGAATGGGTCATCGCGGCGTTTCCGCTCGGTGGTTACGTAAAAATGCTCGATGAGCGGGAGGGGGCGGTATCTGCTCAGGACTTACCAAGAGCTTTTAACCGGCAGTCTGTCGGCAAGCGTATTCTCATTGTCGTCGCGGGGCCGCTTGCCAATTTTCTGTTGGCGATAGCATTGTATTGGGTTGTTTTTGTGATTGGGATCCCTGGTGTTCGGCCTGTCATTGGTGGGGTATTGCACGATTCGGCGGTTGAGCGTGCACAACTATCCACCGGCGATATCATTTTGAAGGTCGGGCAAACACCGGTGGCTACTTGGGAGGATGCCCGCTGGCACCTATTGCAGGAGGCCGTTAACCGCAAACCCGTTTCACTGGAAATCCGAAACCTGCGTGATGAGATTCATTGGCGCAATCTTGATTTTTCTGCATTGAGTGCAGAGGCGTTGGATGGGGATTTTTTACGCGCGCTGGGTTTTGGGCGCTTGCAACCGCCATTACCGCCCGTCATTGGACGGGTAGTTACGGGGGGCGCGGGAGAGCGCTCAGGGTTGCTAGCGGGTGATAGGATCATTGCGGTAAATGGCACGGCCTTGAGTCGTTGGGATGAATTTGTTGCGCTTGTTGCTGCCAATCCCGCACAAAGTCTTGCATTAACCATCCGTCGTGACCAGCATGATGTGGAAATCTCCGTAACGCCGGATTTAATCTTCGACAAGAACGGCAACATCGGTCGTATTGGCGCGGCGCCACGGATCGATTCTGCCGCACTGCAAAAATATGCCGTTGAGGTGCGTTACGGCTACTATGAAAGCTTGGAAAAGGCCCTGCAGAGAACCTGGGAGACGTCCGCATTCAGCCTCCGTATGCTGGAGAAAATGCTAACGGGTGAGGTATCCCTAAAAAACCTGAGTGGCCCGATTACCATCGCCGACTATGCCGGTCAATCCGCACAGGTCGGATGGTCGTCCTACATGGTATTTTTGGCGCTGATCAGTATCAGTCTTGGCGTTCTGAACCTGTTGCCTGTGCCCTTATTGGATGGGGGGCATTTGATGTATTATATAATTGAAATTATTAAGGGAAGTCCTCTTTCCGAGAAAATCATGGCAATCGGGCAGCAGGTCGGCATGGCCGTAATGCTCGTCTTGATGGTTTTTGCTCTCTACAACGATGTTACGCGATTGGTAAACGGCTGATATGAATCTGGGCAAGCGACTGGTTGTAATCCTTATCGGCCTGTTTGTCGCAAAACACGCCTTTGCTTTTGATCCGTTTGTGGTGAAAGACATCAGGGTCGAGGGCATACAGCGCGTCGAAGCAGGAACGGTTTTCAGCTACCTTCCAGTAAAAGTCGGTGACACCATGACCGACGAAAAAGCATCGCAGGCGATACGCTCATTATTTGCAACCGGTTTCTTCAAGGATGTCAGTCTTGAAGTTGAGAACGGCGTTCTGATTATTAATATCCAGGAGCGGCCTTCTGTAGCTCAGATCGAAATTAACGGCGCCAAGGAGTTCAATAAGACGGACCTCCTCAAGGGCATGCGCTCGATGGGCCTCTCCGAAGGTCTGATTTTTGATCGCGCCTTGCTCGATAAGGCCGAGCAGGAGTTAAAGCGCCAATATGTGAGTCGTGGAAAGTATGCGGTACAGATTGTAATAACCACCACTCCATTGGAACGCAACCGGGTTTCAGTTCGCTTTGATATCGTCGAGGGCGATGTCGCGAAAATCCGGCAGATTAGTATTATTGGCGGCGCCGCTTTCAAGGAGTCGGAGTTGCTTGACTTTTTCAAGCTGCGGACCCCCGGTTTGATGACTTGGTATACGAAGAACGATCAATACTCAAAGCAGAAGCTGGCGGGGGATTTGGAAGCATTGAAGTCCTACTATCTGGACCGCGGTTACCTTGAGTTCAACGTCGATGCGACGCAGGTATCCATAACGCCGGATAAAAAAGACGTTTACATTTCTATCGGTATTGCGGAAGGGCCGCAGTTTACCGTTGCTAACGTAAATGTCGCTGGTGATATGTTGTTGCCGCGAGAAGAGGCCCTTAAATTAGTTCAGCTCAAAGCCGGTGAGATTTTTTCTCGCACCAAGCTCACAGAATCCACCAAAGCAATCAGCGATCGCTTGGGTAACGATGGTTATGCTTTTGCCAACGTCAATGCGGTGCCCGAGATCGATCGTGAAAAGCGAGCCGTCTCTTTTACGCTTTTCGTTGATCCAGGTCGTCGGGTTTACGTGAGGCGAATTAATGTCGCTGGTAATACGCGCACCCGAGACGAAGTTATTCGTCGGGAAATGCGACAGCTGGAAGGGGGATGGTATTCGGCTGACAAAATAACAAAATCAAAACAGCGTGTTGACAGGCTGGGTTATTTCAACGAGGTAAATGTTGAAACCCCATCTGTATCTGGCGCGACGGATCAGGTCGATGTGAATCTGTCGGTGGTTGAAAAACCAACGGGTAACATTATGATCGGCGCGGGTTACGGGAGCAGCGAGGGGCTCATCCTGAGCGGCGGTGTTACACAAAATAACGTTTTTGGAACTGGGAATTTTATCGGTATTCAGCTGAATACCAGTAAGGTAAACGCAATTTACTCTTTCTCATTTACGCAACCGTATTGGACCGTCGATGGGGTTAGTCGCGGTTTTGACATTTACAAGCGAAACTTTAACCCGACGGCGATTGGGGCTGGTCTCTACAACACAAAAACGCTAGGCGGCGCCGGACGCATTGGCATACCTTTCACAGATATCGATAACATTAGTTTGGGGCTGGGCTACGAAGAAACCAATCTCACGACGTATTCTGACAGCCCGACCCGCATACTCTCCTACGTCGCAACCTTCGGCAATATAAACACTGCCATACCTGCAACCATAGGCTGGGCTAGAGATACACGTGATAGCGCTATTTATACCACTCGTGGTGGAACACAAAGGGGATCGCTGGAGGTTGGTATCCCCGGTGGAACGCTGCAGTACTACAAATTGGGTTACCAAAACCAGCGTTACTATCCTTTGAACTCGACTGTCACGCTCTATTTAAATGGTGACATTGGTATTGGCGGCGGCTTGGATGACAAGCCGCTGCCCTTTTTCAAAAATTACTATGTCGGTGGCGTGAGTAGCGTGCGAGGCTTTACGACGGCGACCATCGGTCCAAAATATAGTGATGGGACGCCGATCGGTGGCAGTAAAAAAATAATGGGTAATGCCGAGCTTTTGTTCCCGTTTCCCGGAATGGCTAACGAAAAATCAGTTCGCCTCGGGGCATTTCTTGATACCGGGGTGGTCGGTGAGGAATTCAAGGTAGCCGACCTGCGTGCCTCGGTGGGTGTTGGCCTTACCTGGGTGTCACCATTTGGCCCGATTAAAATCAGCCTGGCGAATGCCATTCGCTCGCAGCCAAGCGACGGCAAGCAGAAGTTTCAATTCACCTTTGGTCAAATGTTTTGAACAGCAGATCAATTGGGCGGGAAAGTATTAACAATGCAAGGAGAACACTTTGAATAAGCTGGCCTACTCGATGATAGTTTTTTCGCTTGTAGGTATATTTTTGGGGCCGGTTGCAGGCGCCGCTGATTTGAAAGTTGGCTTTATCGATGCAGAACGCATCAACAGAGAATCTTTGCCCGCCGAGCGCGCAACGAAAAAGCTTGAGAAGGAGTTCGCTCCGCGTGAACAAGATCTTCGAAAGTTAGAGCAACAGATAAAGGCATTGCAGGGCCAGCTTGAAAAAGATGGCCTCACGATGAGCGAACCAGACCGCAGGAACAAGGAACAGGAACTCGGTCGGCAAAGTCGGGAGTTTCAGCGCTTGCAGCGGGAGTTTCGTGAGGACCTCAATCTTCGTCGCAACGAAGAACTTTCATCATTATTTGAGCGTGCAAATAAAGTAATCAGGCAGATTGCCGAGTCTGAGAAATATGATCTGATTATTCAGGAGGCCGTGTACCGTAGTTCGCGCATCGATATTACTGATAAGGTCCTTAAGGCGTTGCTCACTGAAAAGTAGGTAAGGAACGGCGAGGAACATCGTGAACGCAGGAATGCTGCATTGCCATACCGCCTGAGAAAATATTGGAAAAGCGCAAAACATTCACTCTCACCGAGATTGTCCAGCAACTTGGTGGAGAGTTGCTTGGCGAACCCGGCGTTCGAATAAGCCAGGTAGCCCCTCTTCAGACAGCGGTGGCCGGGGAGATTTCCTTCCTCGCGCAACAACGCTACATTGACCAGCTACAGTCCACCCAGGCATCCGCTGTTATTCTTGACAAAGCGGTTCAGGATGCAACCACCATGCCGAGGATAGTTTGCGCTAATCCTTACGCCTATTACGCGGGGGTGGTGGGTTTACTAAACCCATCATTCAAGCCCGACCCCGGCATACACAAGAGCGCCGTTGTCTCGGATGGGGCACATATTGCGCAAACTTCGACGATTGGACCAGGCGCGATTATAGAAGACGGCGCATCAATCGGGGATAACTGCGTCATTGGTGCGGGATCATACGTCGGCCGCGGCACAATCATAGGTGCCGCTACAGAACTTCACGCTAACGTCACGATTTATCATGGCTGCCGTATCGGCGATCGATGTATCGTTCACTCTGGGGCCGTCATTGGTGCGGACGGTTTTGGTAACGCGAAGGACGGCGACATCTGGAGGAAAATCCCTCAAATCGGCAGGGTTCTCATCGGAGATGACGTCGAGATTGGCGCCAACACAACAATTGATCGTGGTGCTCTTGATGACACGACGATCGGCGACGGTGTGAAACTCGATAATCAGATCCAGATTGCGCATAACGTTACGATAGGTGACAACACTGCTATTGCAGCCTGCGCCGGGATCGCCGGTAGCGCAAAAATTGGCAAAAACTGCACTCTCGGTGGTGCTTCCATGATCTATGGACACATCAGTATCGCTGACAATATAAATATTTCCGCCGGCACATTGATCATGAAATCATTAGATGTGCCAGGTGGGTATACCGGTGTTTACCCTTTTGCAAGCCACCAACGTTGGCTTAAAACGGCAAGTCATCTCAGGCAACTGGATGACTTATTCAAAAGGGTCAGAGTGCTGGAAAGCAATAAAGATAAGAACGGAAATCAAACATCATGAGCGGTATGGATATACATCAGATATTGCAATTCTTGCCTCATCGGTACCCGTTTCTGCTGGTAGACAGGGTTATTTCCTATGAGGTTGGAAAAAATATAGTTGCACTTAAAAATGTGACGATGAACGAGCAGTTCTTTGCGGGCCACTTTCCGCATCATCCGGTCATGCCTGGTGTCTTGATCATCGAGGCGCTTGCGCAAGCGGCCGCGATCCTCACCTTCAAAACGCACGATCATAAGGCGGATGACAATTCCGTCTATTACTTCGTTGGAATCGACAAGGCGCGCTTTAAAAAACCGGTCATGCCGGGAGATACGTTGGAGTTGCATGCGGAGATCAAGCGGTTTACGCGCGGTATCTGGTGGTTTAATGCTAAGGCGATGGTTAATGGGCAACTGGCGACCGAAGCCGAGCTCATGTGCACTCTGCGGACCATAGATAGTAAAACTGAATAGCGGCGGACGTTGTGAGCAAAATTCATCCAACAGCAATCATCGAACGGGGGGCTGAACTGGCTGCCGACGTCGAGGTGGGCCCTTATGCCGTCATTGGTGCCAACGTGCGGATTGGTTCCGGAACCAAGATAGGTCCTCACGCCGTGATCGCAGGTCACACGCAAATCGGAAAAGATAACAGAATATTTCAATTCGCCTCAATCGGAGGCGAGCCTCAGGACAAGAAATATGCTGGAGAGCCCACCCTTTTGGAGCTCGGTGATCGAAACACGATCCGTGAGTTTTGCACTTTCAATGTCGGGACGGTGCAGGATGCCGGGGCAACACGTCTGGGCAATGACAATTGGATGATGGCTTACGTGCATCTTGCGCATGATTGCCAGATCGGAAATAACACAATTTTCGCCAACAATTCACAGCTTGCCGGGCACGTCCATGTTGATGACTACGCAATACTCGGTGGTTTTACCGCTGTGCATCAGTTTTGTCGAATCGGTTCTCATAGCATTACCTCTATCGGCACGGTAGTGTTGCAGGATATACCGCCATTTGTTACCGCTTCCGGTAATACCGCGGCTCCATACGGGATTAACAGTGAAGGCCTGAAGCGTCGGTCGTTTTCGGCGGATGCAATAATGCGGATTAAAAGAGCCTACAAGGTGCTCTACAAGTCTGGGCTTGGCGTGGATGATGCAAAGCGCGAAATCATCGCGATGACTTTGGAATGCCCACAATTGCAAATGCTGGTCGATTTTCTGGGTGTGTCGACGCGTGGCATCATCCGCTGAGGCCCTGACAAGCTGCAGAATCGGTATCGTTGCCGGAGAAACCTCCGGTGACTTGCTGGGCAGCCAATTGATTGCCGCACTTCGCAAGTTGATTCCCAATATCGAAGTTGAGGGCATCGGTGGGCCGCGTATGGAGGCCGCTGGTATGGAGGTGTGGTTTCCGCTTGAAAAACTTGCCGTACGGGGCTACGTTGAGGTGCTGCGTCACTTTGCGGAAATTGTCGGCATACGCAACAAGCTTAAGAGTAAGTTTTTGCGTTCCCGTCCGCAACTATTCATTGGAATTGACGCCCCTGATTTCAATCTCCCTTTGGAAGCGTATCTCAAAAGTAATGGTATCCCGACCGTGCACTATGTTAGTCCCGCAGTATGGATGTGGCGCCGCGAGCGCTTACCCAAGATTGCAAGAGCTGTGAACAAGGTTTTGACGTTATTTCCTTTTGAGACCAAGTTATATGAAAATGCCGGCGTGAAAGCCGAATTCGTTGGTCATCCGTTGACCGACATGCTCACGACTGTGCCCAGTCAGCGCGCGGTACGCGAGCAATTGAGATTGGCAGCGGATGCGCCTATTTTTACCCTGATGCCAGGAAGCCGCCTGAGCGAAGTTGAACATTTGGCAGCGCTTTTTATCGCAACTGCGCAAGCGGTACTGCAACAGTTGCCACGGGCGCAATTTCTTGTTCCCCTCGCGACGCGGGAAACGCGCGACCTGTTCGAAGCCACGCTGTATAACAATAATGCAGCAGAACTGCCGCTTACGATTATGTTTGGGCATGCGCATGAGGCGATGGCGGCGAGTGACGTAGTATTGCTGGCATCAGGAACAGCCACGCTAGAGGCAGCGTTGTTAGGCAAGCCGATGGTTATTGCTTATCGTATGCCAGGGATGAGTTATTGGCTTTTAAAAGACAAAGGCTATCTGCCCTATTACGGCCTGCCCAATATCCTGTGCGGCGAATTTGTCGTGCCTGAGTTCATTCAGGATGACGCGAATACCGAAAACCTTTCGCGAGCCCTACTGAATCTCTACCGTGATCCGTTCGTTCGCAGTAAATTGACGGAGAAATTCCTGACGCTGCGTGCCAGCCTGGGCAACGGGGCTGCAGAACGCGCGGCCCGCGCGGTCTATTCGATGTTGGGTTACGCACGTGATTTGCGGCGTTGACGAAGCCGGGCGTGGCCCACTCGCTGGTCCGGTCTTTGCGGCTGCTGTAATTCTTGGTGTAGCCCACGGCATCCAGGGTCTTGTGGACTCCAAAATAATCGGCGCCAGATGCCGCGAATTGCTTGCGTCGGAAATTCGATTGCACGCAATAGCATGGTCGGTTGCCACAGCGTCGGTGGAAGAGATCGACCGTCTAAATATTCTACAAGCGACACTGCTCGCCATGAGGCGGGCAGTCGAAGGGTTGGTAACGTTGCCCGCTGAAATACTCGTGGATGGATTGTTTGTCCCCGCCGTCACGGCACCGGCGCGAGCCATCGTGCGGGGAGACTCCAGTGTCGCGGAAATTTCCGCTGCGTCCATTCTGGCAAAAACCTCGCGCGATGCGCATATGCTTGCCATGCATGACCAGTTTCCTCAATATGGTTTTGACCGCCATAAAGGCTATCCAACCAAGGCCCATCTCGTAGCCTTGCGCGAACACGGTGTGTCAGCCATACACCGGCGCTCCTTTGCTCCGGTGCGTGCGCTGCTGGGCGATACGGGCAACGAATGAAACGGATACAGTCCGCGGATAATCCGGGATTTCGTCAGTTATTAAAATTGGCTCAGTCATCGCGTGAGCGGCGCAAGGCCGGTTTGTCATTGCTCGACGGCACGCATTTGATTGCAGCTTACAAGACCCGCTTCGGGCCGCCTGCACAACTCGCAATCAGTGAATCAGCGCTGGAAAATGCCGAAATACGGCAACTGGTTGAAGCTTTGCATCCATTGCCGCCTTTGCTGCTCACTGACGCATTGTTCGCGGCGCTCTCTACCGTCTCGACGCCGACTGGCATCATGGCGGCGATTGAAACGCCACGAGCGCCAGTTCTGCCGGAAGAACTTGAAACCTGCGTATTACTCGATGATATTCAAGACCCCGGTAATCTCGGTTCCATACTGCGAACTGCCGCAGCGGCTGGCATCAAGCAAGTTTGCCTTTCAAAAACGTCAGTCCATGGATGGTCGCCACGCGTGTTGAGGGCTGGCATGGGAGCCCATTTCATGCTCGACATACACGAACAATGCGATCTGGCGGAAATTATTCGCAATTTCTGCGGACGCGTGGTTGTAACGACCATGAATGCGTCCAGGAGTGTTTTCGCGGCGGATTTGACCGGCCGCATCGCGCTTCTATTTGGCAATGAAGGGGCGGGGGTGTCGCCCGAACTGCGTGAACTCGCGCATCAACAAGTGCGCATTCCCATGCCCGGCGGCATGGAGTCGCTGAACGTTGGGGCGGCGGTGGCGATTTGCCTTTTCGAACGGGTGCGGCAACTGAAAAGAACTGCGGGCGCAGATTTTGATCAGTAGATTCTGCGCACCAGTTTTGCCTCCTGCACGATGGTAGTTGCCAGTTCCTCAACCGATTTGCTGGTGGCGTCGAGAAACGGGATATTATCGCGCCGCATCATGGCCTCGGCTTCCCGCACCTCGAATTCACAGTTACTCAGAGTGGCATAGGTGCTACCGGGGCGCCTTTCGTTTCGTATTTGCTGCAACCGCTCCGGCTTGATGGTCAGCCCATATAAGCGGGAACGCAGATTCTTGACCGTTCCGGGCAACTGACGGTTGGCAAAATCCTCCGGAATCAGCGGGTAGTTTGCTGCCCGAATACCGAACTGCATTGCCAAATAGAGGCAGGTTGGGGTTTTTCCGCAACGCGACACACCGATCAGTATCACATCTGCTTCGCTAATTTCTCGTGTACTGGCCCCGTCGTCATGGCCCAGGGAATAATTAATCGCTTCGATGCGGTGATGGTAGTTGGCAAAATCATTGGCACTATGCGATTTACCCACAGCATGTAATGCCGCCACACCAAGTTCTTTTTCCATAGGACGGATGAAAATTTCAAAACAATCAAGAAACAGTGCGTTTGCGCGTGAAACTACTGCGGCAATCTCGGGAGCGACTAGCGTACTGAAAATCAAAGGTCGCATGCCGTCCCCTGCGCCCTGGCCATTGATTTGCCGGACCGTCGCCTCCGCCTTGGCGACGGTGTCGATAAAGGGCAGCGTCACCTCGTTAAACGCAACCATCTCGAACTGGGTTAGAAGGCTGTGACCCAACATTTCTGCGGTTATGCCAGTGCGATCAGAAATAAAAAAAGCGCTGCGTTTTTGAGCCATCGCACTATTCCACAAAGAGATAATCGGTAAAATAGCCTCTTTTGATGCTTCGCACAATCGGTGAGCCCATATGAAAATTGATGAACAGGTGCTTGATTTCACGCAATTGCGGATTGGCGACGTGGGGCGCGTCGGGGGGAAAAACGCGTCCCTAGGCGAAATGATCGGCAATCTTGCCCAATCGGGAGTGCGGGTACCTGGCGGCTTCGCGACGACAGCACATGCGTTCCGTGAGTTCCTCGCCTATGGTGGCCTGGAAAAGCGCATCGAATCGGCACTGTCGACTCTTGATGTTGATGATGTTAATGCACTGGCAAAAGCAGGGGCTGAAATCCGCAGCTGGATTTTTGCGCAACCTTTTCCCGCTGATTTTGAAGCTGCGACCCGGGATGCCTATAAGAAAATACAAGCGGCGGGCAGCGATGATCTGTCGGTTGCCGTGCGCTCTTCAGCGACAGCCGAGGATCTGCCGGATGCGTCGTTTGCCGGACAACAGGAAACCTACCTGAATATTCACGGTATCGATAATGTGCTTACTGCCATTAAGCATGTTTTTGCGTCGCTGTATAACGACCGTGCGATTTCATACCGCGTGCACAAGGGTTATATCCATAGCGACGTCGCGCTCTCCGCGGGCATACAACGGATGGTACGCAGTGATCTGGGGGCGAGCGGCGTCCTGTTCACGCTGGATACGGAATCCGGCTTTGACCAGGTGGTGTTTATCACCTCGGCGTATGGGCTTGGGGAGACAGTGGTTCAGGGACAGGTTAATCCAGACGAGTTTTATGTTTATAAGCCGGCGTTAAGCGCGGGTAAAACATCGATCATCCGTCGCAACCTCGGATCCAAGGCACTGCGGATGACCTTCACGGATGCCCGCAGCGCAGGAAAATCTGTGCAGACACTCGAGGTGCCCGAGGCAGAGCGCAGACAGTTTTCCATTAGTGACGCCGAGGTCGAGGAGCTCGCGCGTTATGCAATGATCATCGAAAAGCACTACCAGCGTCCGATGGATATTGAATGGGGACGAGACGGCATTGATGGAAAACTCTACATCCTGCAGGCCAGGCCGGAGACCGTTAAGGCAAGTGAAAAGGTCGATACGCTGCGACGGTATCGCTTGAAACAGCGCTCGGACGTTCTTGCTTCAGGGCGTGCGATCGGACAGCGTATCGGGTCCGGTCCGGTAAAACTCATAACGACTGCGGCGGAAATGGACCGCGTCAAACCAGGCGATGTGCTGGTGACCGATATGACGGATCCCGATTGGGAGCCGGTCATGAAGCGGGCGTCAGCGATCGTCACCAACCGCGGGGGCAGAACCTGTCACGCCGCCATTATTGCGCGTGAGCTGGGTATCCCGGCGGTGGTGGGGTGCGGTGATGCGACACAGGTATTGAAAGACGGCAAGATGATTACTGTATCCTGCGCTGAAGGGGATACCGGGTTTGTTTATCGGGGCGCTCTTGAAATTGAGATCATTGATCTTTCGCTCGAAGCGATGCCAAAACCGCCGGCAAAAATCACGATGAACGTGGGCAACCCCGAACTTGCCTTTGAGTTCCGCCGCCTGCCCAACGAAGGTGTCGGTCTGGCGCGGCTTGAGTTCATTATCGCGCGCATGATAGGCGTGCATCCGCGAGCCGTGCTTGCCTATCCGGATTTGCCGGGAGATCTCAAGCTGGCTGTCGAACAACATGCCGCAGGCTACGCGGACCCGGTGACCTTTTATGTGGAAAAGCTGGTCGAGGGAGTGGCGACACTGGGCGCTGCGTTTTGGCCCAAGCCCGTGATCGTGCGCCTGTCTGACTTCAAGTCCAACGAATACTCCAGTTTGACCGGCGGCTCAAAATACGAACCACATGAGGAAAACCCCATGCTGGGTTTTCGCGGCGCCTCGCGCTATATCTCGCCTGCTTTTCGCGATTGTTTCGAGCTTGAATGCCGTGCCATGCGCAAGGTTCGCAATGAAATGGGGCTCACCAATGTCGAGTTGATGGTGCCCTTTGTGCGCACCGTCGGCGAGGCCAAGCAGGTGATCGAGTTACTCGCACAAAACGGACTCAAGCGCGGTGAAAACGGGCTGCGAATTATTATGATGTGTGAAATCCCGTCGAACGCAATTCTCGCCGACGAGTTCCTGCAATATTTTGACGGATTCTCGATCGGTTCCAACGATCTCACACAAATGACTCTCGCCCTCGACCGCGACTCCGGCATCATCGCCGAAGGCTTTGATGAAAGGGATCCAGCGGTCAAGTACATGTTGCATCTGGCGATCGCCGCCTGTCGCAAGGCGGGCAAGTATGTGGGTATATGCGGTCAGGGCCCCTCGGATCATCCGGACCTTGCGAAGTGGCTGGTTGACGAGGGTATCGAAAGCCTGTCCCTAAATCCGGATACCGTGGTAGAAACGTGGTTGTATCTGGCGCGCGAAGCGCAGGTTAAAACGAATTAAGCGCCTGGACGGAATGATTTTCGTTGAGCCCAAGGTTGATTTCGAGCTAGAATATGTAAACTATATGGTATGAAATGACTAAATATATCTTTGTCACCGGTGGTGTCGTTTCATCCCTCGGCAAAGGTATCGCTGCCGCCTCTCTTGCCGCTATTCTTGAATCGCGCGGCCTGAAAATCACGATGCTTAAGCTGGATCCATACATCAATGTGGATCCAGGGACGATGAGCCCGTTTCAGCATGGGGAGGTCTTCGTTACCGAAGATGGCGCTGAGACCGATCTCGATCTTGGACATTACGAACGTTTCGCCAGCGCCAAGATGGGCAAGCGGAATAACTTCACAACCGGCCAGATCTACGAGAGCGTGATCAAGAAAGAGCGCCGCGGGGACTATCTCGGTGGTACCGTTCAGGTCATTCCGCATATTACTGATGAGATCAAGCATTCTATTCAGCGCGGAGCTGGCGACGCTGACATTGCGATAGCGGAAGTCGGCGGCACTGTCGGTGATATCGAGTCTCTGCCGTTCCTCGAAGCCATACGACAGATGGGCATTGAATTGGGGCGGAACAATGCCTGCTATATCCATCTGACGCTGATCCCCTATATCCCTTCGGCGGGAGAAATTAAAACCAAGCCGACGCAGCATTCCGTCAAGGAGTTGCGCGAAATCGGTATTCAGCCCGATATCCTGTTGTGCCGCGGCGATCGTCCGCTGCCCGATGAAGAACGGCGCAAGATTGCCCTATTTACCAATGTGCAGATGGAAGCGGTTATATCGGCGGTGGACGTCGACAGTATTTATAAGATTCCAGGCGAGCTACACGCGCAAAATCTTGATGATATCGTTTGCCGCAAACTCGAGATCACGGCGCCACCGGCGGATTTGTCTGCTTGGACCAACCTGGTCTATGCGCTCGAACACCCGACCAAAAATATATCCATTGCATTAGTCGGCAAATATGTCGATCTGACTGAGTCCTACAAGTCTCTGTCCGAGGCGCTGATACACGCGGGCATCCATACCAGCGTCGGTATCAAGATTCATTATGTGGATTCTGAGTCCATCGAAACCAACGGCGTTGGCGCACTCGTTGGCATGGATGCGATACTGGTTCCTGGCGGCTTTGGCAAGCGTGGTGTCGAAGGCAAGCTGCTGGCCATTAACTACGCCCGAGTCAACAAAGTGCCTTATCTGGGCATTTGTCTCGGCATGCAACTAGCGGTGATCGAATATGCACGCAGTGTGGCGGGTCTACAAGGTGCTCATAGCACAGAGTTTGAGCCCGAGACGCCGCACCCGGTGATTGCGTTAATTACCGAGTGGCAGGGCCGTGACGGCCGCGTCGAGCAGCGTGACGTGAACTCCAACCTTGGCGGCACCATGCGTCTTGGCGGACAGGAATGCGTGCTACTGGCCGGTAGTGTGGTCAGAGAGGTCTATGGAGCAAATCGAATTATCGAACGTCACCGCCACCGATACGAGGTTAACAATCACTACCTGCCGAGAATCGAAGCCGCTGGCATGCGTGTTTCGGGCTTGTCGGCAAAAGACGAACTTTGTGAAATGATCGAATTACCCGGGCATCCGTGGTTCGTTGGCTGCCAGTTCCATCCGGAATTCACCTCGACGCCTCGCAATGGACATCCCTTGTTTAATGCTTTTGTTAGCGCCGCCTCTGCGAACGTTAAAACCCCGCCTGCAGTTGAAGTGGCTGCGGCTCAATCAAAAATTAACGCCTAGGACGCATTATGCGATTGTGCGGATTTGAAGCTGGCCTGGATAAACCGCTGTTCCTGATTGCCGGACCGTGTGCAATCGAATCCCGTCAAATGGCGATGGATACGGCCGGCGAATTGAAGGCGATCTGCGCGTCGGTTGGTGTGCCGTTCATCTATAAATCCTCATTCGACAAAGCGAACCGTAGTTCCGACAAATCGTTTCGTGGTGTCGGCATCGACGAGGGGCTGGACATTCTGGCTGATGTCAGAAAGACCATCGGTGTAGCGGTTTTGACCGACGTGCATGAAATCAATCAGGTTCAATTGGTTGCTGCAGTGGTCGATGTTCTGCAAACACCGGCCTTTCTATGTCGTCAGACTGATTTTATTCATGCGGTAGCTACCTGTGGCAAGCCGGTGAATATCAAGAAGGGGCAGTTCCTTGCCCCGGGCGACATGAAGAATGTGGTCGACAAGGCCCGCTCGGTGAGCGGCGCGGATAACATCATGGTCTGCGAACGCGGGGTTAGCTTTGGCTATAACAATCTGGTGTCAGATATGCGCTCGCTGATGATCATGCGTGAGACCGGCTGCCCGGTTGTTTATGATGCTACGCATTCTGTGCAGTTGCCTGGCGGGCAGGGCACGTCAAGCGGTGGACAACGCGAATTTGTGCCCGTGCTTGCACGTGCTGCAGTGTCTTCCGGCATCGCAGGTATCTTTATGGAAACCCATCCGAACCCGGCGCAGGCACTTTCTGATGGTCCAAATGCGTGGCCCTTGAAGCATATGCGAGCATTGCTCGAGACCTTGAAGACTCTGGATCATGTGGTCAAGCAGAATGGTTTTGCCGAACAACTTGTTACGGGGTATGAAAACAAATGAGTGCGATAGTCGATGTGATTGGTCGTGAGATTCTTGATTCACGCGGTTTACCGACAGTAGAGGCGGATGTCCTTCTCGAATCCGGTGTGCTTGGGCGCGCCGCGGTGCCCTCCGGCGCCTCAACCGGCAGCCGTGAAGCGATCGAATTGCGTGACGGTGATGAAAAACGTTTTCACGGAAAAGGGGTGTTGCGAGCGGTTGAGCACGTTAATACTGAAATCTGCGAAGCCATTATTGGTCTTGACGCTACAGAACAGCGTTTTATTGATCAGACGCTGATCGATCTTGATGGCACGGAAAATAAATCCCGACTGGGCGCCAATGCAATTCTTGCAGCATCCCTTGCGATTGCCAAAGCGGCTGCTGAAGAATGTGGTCTACCCTTGCATCGGTATCTCGGAGGAGCAGGTGCGATGGCCATGCCGGTGCCGATGATGAACGTCATCAACGGCGGGGCACATAGTGACAATAGTTTGGACCTGCAGGAGTTCATGCTGGTCCCGTTAGGTCTGCCGACATTCCGCGATGCGCTGCGCTGCGGTTCGGAGATTTTTCAGGCGCTCAAAAAATTGCTGCATTCGAAGGGGCTTTCAACCGCCGTCGGCGATGAGGGCGGGTTTGCGCCGGGACTACCCAGTCACGAGGCGGCTATTGTTTTGATTCTCGAGGCGATCGAAAAAGCCGGTTACCGGCCTGGTGAAGACGTCGCACTAGCCCTGGATTGTGCGGCCTCAGAGTTTTATGTGGATGGCAAATATAAGCTTGATTGCGAAGGACTTACGCTCAGCGCGGCGGAGTTCACCGACTTGCTTGAAGGTTGGGTCAACAAATACCCGATCATCAGCATTGAGGATGGCATGGCGGAGAATGACTGGGACGGCTGGAAGCTACTGACCAAGCGTATCGGAGACCGTGTTCAGTTAGTGGGGGATGATATTTTTGTGACCAACACCAAGATCATTGAAAAGGGTATTGCAGAGGGCGTCGGCAACTCCGTCCTGATCAAGGTTAATCAGATCGGCACGCTGACTGAAACGCTCGCCGCCATTGAAATGGCCAAACGCGCACGCTATACCGCGGTGGTTTCGCATCGCTCGGGAGAGACGGAAGACACCACGATTGCCGATATTGCTGTTGCAACGAGCGCGATGCAAATCAAGACCGGTTCCCTTTGTCGTTCGGACAGGCTGGCGAAATATAATCAATTGTTGCGCATTGAAGAAGATCTTGGAGATGCCGCGGCCTATCCGGGCCGTTCAGCCTTCTATCAGATACGCAGGGCTTAGCGATTGCAGGCGTGAAATACCTAACCCTCGCATTAGCTGGTTTGATTATATTGCTCCAGTATCCGATGTGGCTGGGCAAGGGGGGGTGGTTGCGGGTTGGGGAAACCGACGGACTCGTTGGCTCGCAGTATGAAACGAATCGCAAATTGCGAGCCCGTAATGGTGCGCTTGATGCAGAGGTTCGCGATCTCAAACAGGGTTTGGATGCTGTTGAAGAACGTGCACGCAGCGAACTAGGCATGATCCGGCAGGATGAGATATTTTTTCAGGTGATGGACGAACGGCGAGTCAATGCGACACCGGAAAAATAAAAGGCTATGACGGCATCCCTGATTGATGGTGCGCTGATTTCACGGCACCTTCTTGAGTGTTTGCGCCCACGTGTTGCAGCCTTGGCTGCGCGTGGCATAAAGCCCGGATTGGCAGCGATACTCGTTGGCGAAAATGCCGCTTCTGAAGTCTATGTGCGCAACAAGACCCGGACCTGTTCCGATCTTGGTTTGAAATCCGAGGTACATCGGCTTAGTGCAGATTGTGCAGAAGCCGAACTATTGGCCCTGGTGCAAAGGCTCAATCTCGAGCCTTCCATTCATGGCGTTTTGCTGCAGTTACCGCTGCCGCCTCATCTTGATGCGGAGGGGATAACCCGGAAAATCATAGCCTGCAAGGATGTAGACGGCTTCAGCTGGGAGAATCTGGGAGCCTTGGTCGCCGGTCGGCCGCAACTTGCACCGTGCACGGCGCTCGGGGTGATGGCCATGATCGATCACGAGGCTATTCCGCTTGAGGGAGCCAATGTAGTGGTGATTGGTCGTAGCGTCGCAGTGGGCAAGCCCACTGCATTGATGCTGATCTCACGCGGCGCTACGGTAACGGTTTGCACGTCGAAGACCCGTGATCTGGCGCGCCATACCCGTGAAGCAGATATTGTCGTGGTTGCCGTGGGCAAGCCTGCTACGGTGACGGGTGAAATGCTAAAACCGGGCGCAGCGGTGTTTGATGTCGGGATAAACCGATTGCCAGACGGAAAAATCACCGGAGATGTCGACTTTGCCTCTGCGAGTCTGGTGGCATCGCGGATCACGCCGGTTCCCGGTGGCGTCGGCAGAATGACGGTAGCGGCCTTAATCGAAAATACCGTCAGAGCCGCTGAAAATCTTTCTGTTGCAGGCTGATCGGTTGTCCTAACAGACAAATAAATTCGCAAAACCAATCAGGAAATCGGGCCCAAGATAGGCGCGAAAGACGACGTAGCCGCCGTAGCCTAGCAGGCAGAACACCAGCAACCAACCGAGCATCTTTTGTGTGAGTAGCGGCATTCATCTTTCCGGCATGACGTTCAGTCTAGCTATCCGGTTTGCAGAGGTCAGCAGGGACCGCTTTTTTACCTCATAGCTAAACAGAAATCCATTATCGCACAATGACATAAGGCCAGTGCTTGCGCTGACAGAAACGGTTATTTGTGCTATTTTCACGCGCTTCTCAAGGCTTACCCTTCACATGCTAAATCTCCCCTACGGACTGCTTTTTACCGACCTTCATCAGCGTGACGGCCTGCTTAGGCTGGATACGGAATTTATGCGTATGCTGGGGGAGGGCAATGAGTCGTTGCGGCAACAGCTCGTCGCCGCACGTAACAATCCGGCGTTGCTCGCCACCAAAGACGAGTCTGAGCTTCTAATCGCACTTGCGCCTCACGTTGATGACTTTGTCGGCAGCTTGTTTAATATTCGTACTGAGGTAGGACAGTTGTCGGCGCGCCACAATGAACTCGCGCCGCTATATTCTTGCAAACGCCTATTTGTGCAACGTAAAGCGTTGCACAAATACAAGGCGGAAGCGGCGGTTGGATTTGATGGTGTTACATTGAAGGCAGCTCTGACGAGGGCATTCGGCGAAGAATTCAGTGAACTGGCTTTTGCAAACCATGTAACGCGCTGGCTCGCTGCAGAGGAAAATTCAGCCGCCGAGCTCAATCTTGCTCAGCAATACGCGGCGTGGGCGGTTCACACACCTGAGGGACGCAAGGCGCATGCAAAGGGCGTTTTATTCAAGGTCCCGCACAAACTCGATCATCAAAAACTGGTGCAGTTTGATTCTGATGAGACGCGGGGTTTCCCGGTGTATCGCGCCAAGCCTGAACATTTGCGCCGGCGCGAGGGTTTTAGCCTGACCGATCAGGGAACCGATCTTACCGGGGCGCTTGATCAGGCACACTATTGCATCTGGTGTCATGAACAGGGCAAGGACTCCTGTTCTAAGGGGTTGAAGGAAAAAGGCGCGGCGGGCAAGGGTGCAGCTTCATTCAAGAAAAGCTCCTTTGGCGTGACGCTCGCAGGCTGCCCCCTTGAGGAAAAGATCTCCGAGTTTCACAAGGTGAAGACCGAGGGGCATGTTATCGGCGCCCTCGCCGTGATCATTGTCGACAACCCGATGCTGGCGGCCACGGGACATCGAATTTGCAATGACTGCATGAAGGCCTGCATCTATCAAAAACAGGAGCCGGTAGACATCCCGCAGGCAGAAACACGGACACTCAAGGACGTTCTGGAACTTCCTTGGGGGTTCGAAATTTATTCGCTGCTAACCCGTTGGAACCCGCTCAACATCCGCACGCCTTATCCCAAAGCACCGAGCGGCAAGCGGGTGCTTGTGATTGGCATGGGACCTGCCGGCTTCACGCTCGCGCATTTCCTGATGAATGATGGACACACCGTGGTTGGAATCGACGGTCTGAAAATCGAACCGCTGCAGGCCGAGCTGTCGGGCGTTAATGCGCATGGTGGGCGCGCAGATTTCGAGCCGATACAGGATATTGCCTCGCTGCATGAGTCGCTCGATGCGCGCACCATGGCCGGGTTTGGTGGTGTTGCCGAATACGGCATTACAGTACGGTGGGACAAAAATTTCCTGAAGTTGATTCGCCTGTTGCTTGAACGACGTCAGCAGTTTGCATTGTTTGGGGGCGTACGTTTTGGTGGCACCATTACGCTTGAAGATGCGTTTGCCATGGGCTTCGATCATGTTTCTCTGGCGATCGGTGCTGGCAAGCCGACTGTTCTCGATATGCCCAATGGATTGGCGCACGGCGTGCGCACCGCCTCGGATTTTCTGATGGCCTTGCAGCTGACTGGAGCGGCAAAAAAAGAATCTATTGCAAATATGCAGCTGCGTTTGCCGGTGGTAGTCATCGGCGGTGGATTGACCGCGATCGATACCGCGACCGAGTCGCTTGCCTATTATCCGCTACAGGTTGAGAAATTTCTGGCACGCTATGAAGCGCTCGCGCAGGAAGGCGGCGAGCCGAAGGTGCGGTTGGCGTGGAACGAGGAGGAGCGCGAAGTTGCTGACGAGTTTCTCACCCATGCACGGGCCATACGCAGTGAGCGTGGGGCCGCGGAAAAAGCGGGACGCGAACCTGACATACTCAGCCTGCTACGCCAGTGGGGTGGTGTCACCATCGCTTATCGGCGCCGGATGGTCGACAGTCCCTCTTATACGCTGAACCACGAAGAAGTGCAGAAAGCACTTGAGGAAGGGATCTGGTTTGCGGAGTGCCTGAGTCCGACGGCGATTGAAGTGGATGTTAAAGGTATGACCCGACTCATCCGGCTTGCCCGTCAGAAACGCGGCGAAGATGGCAAGTGGAGTGCCGGGGAAGAAGTTGAGTTGCCGGCGCGCAGCGTTTTGGTGGCGGCGGGAACTCAACCCAATACTGTGCTGGCACGCGAAGATGCTGCGCACTTCCCGCTTGATGGGAAATACTTTCGCGCCTGCGACGAGGATGGTAACGCGGTTAAACCAGAGGCCTCGATATCTAAACCGAACGAGGTGCGCGTGCTGCTGGCCAAGCGTGAAGATGGCCGCTTTGTCAGTTATTTTGGCGACGTACACCCGTCGTTTTTTGGTAATGTCGTCAAGGCTATGGGCGGTGCGAAGCAGGGCTATCCGATCATCAGTCGCGTATTGTCGAACGGTGGGGCGCCCGCGGAGTCCTGCAACGACAGCGCTTTCATGGCAACGCTAAATGCCGAATGGCGTCCGACCGTTCATGCGGTAGTGCGACTCACGCCGAATATCATGGAGATCGTGGTGCGGGCCCCGCAAGCGGCGCGCAGCTTTCAGCCAGGACAGTTTTACCGCCTACAGAATTTTGAAACGCTGGCGCCGCGCGTGGCACAAACTACGCTCAATATGGAAGGCCTGGCAATGACCGGTGCGTGGGTGGACAAGGGTAAGGGCCTGGTGTCTACCATTGTGCTCGAAATGGGAGGCTCAAGTAGTTTGTGCGCCGAGCTCAAGGCGGGGGAACCGATCGTATTGATGGGCCCGACTGGCAGCGCCACCGAAATTCCGGCGGGCGAAACAGTCGCACTGGTCGGTGGCGGGCTTGGTAACGCGGTGTTGTTTTCGATCGGCCAAGCGCTGCGGCGCGCCGGTTCGAAAGTACTTTATTTTGCCGGTTACAAGAAAGTCATCGACCGCTATAAGGTAGAAGAGATCGAAGCGGCTGCCGATGTCGTCGTCTGGTGCTGTGATGAGGCGCCTGGTTTCGTTCCGGGACGTCCTCAGGACAGGACTTATGTAGGCAATATCGTGCAGGCGATTAAATCCTATGCGATCGGTAATTTAGGTAATCCGGAAGTGGTTGCCTTGAAGAATGCAGACCGCTTGATTGCCATCGGTTCGGATCGAATGATGGCGGCGGTGGCGGGGGCGCGTCATACAATACTCAAACCGTTCATGAAAGCGCAGCACTTCGCCATTGGTTCCATCAACTCGCCAATGCAGTGCATGATGAAGGAGATCTGCGCCCAATGCCTGCAACCGCACCGTGATCCGCAAACCGGCAAGATCAGTTATGTTTTTTCCTGTTTCAATCAGGATCAGCCGCTTGATCACGTCGATTGGCCGGGTCTCGACCAGCGGTTGAAACAGAATAGTGCCCAGGAGAAGCTGACCGCACAGTGGATCAGCCGCTGCACCCGTGCACTGAAAGCGCCGGCCTAATCGATCGTTTTTAGCACGCCGGCGATAGTGTCGGCGAGTTGGTCGATCTGTGCTTGTTCGATGATCAGCGGTGGCGACAGGGCAATAATGTCGCCCGTGACGCGTATCAGAACGCCTTTCTCAAAGCACCGCAGGAACACCTCAAATGCGCGTGCGCCGGGTTTGCCGGGGCGCGGTTCCAGTTCGATGCCCGCCATCATTCCATAGTTGCGAATATCGATCACGTGCCGTGATCCCTTGAGCGCGTGCACGGTATTTTCGAAATAGGGCGCAAGCTCGCGTGCGCGTTCAAACAGTTTCTCTTCGTGATACAGGCCCAGTGTCGCCTCAGCCGCTGCCGTTGCCACCGGATGTCCAGAGTAGGTATAGCCATGAAACAGTTCGACCATACCCGGCGGGGCGTTGTTGACAATGGCGTCGTGTATGGCAGGCCGCACAATCACTCCTGACAGCGGAATAGTTGCATTAGTCACGCCTTTGGCGAAGGTGATCATGTCGGGAATCACGCCGAAGGTTTCCGCCGCAAACGCGTGCCCGGTCCGCCCAAATCCAGTAATGACTTCGTCAAAAATCAACAAGAGGCCGTATTTGTCGCATATTTCGCGCAAGCGTTGCAGATAGCCAACCGGTGGAATCAGCACGCCGGTCGATCCTGCCGCTGGCTCCACAATGACCGCCGCGATGTTCGAAGCGTCATGCAGGGCGATGATGCGTGACTCAAGTTCATCGGCGAGGTGCGCTCCCCACAACGGTTGGCCGCGACTGAAAGCATTTTTCTCTAGATTATGTGTATGCGGCATATGATCGACGCGCGGCAGCATACTTCCGTACGCTTTGCGGTTGGCGGGAATGCCGCCGACGGATATTCCACCGAAGCCGACACCGTGATAGCCGCGCTCCCGTCCGATCAACACGGTCCGTTGGCCCTCGCCACGCGCACGTTGATATGCCAAAGCAATCTTTAGTGCGGTGTCGACCGCCTCCGAGCCTGAGTTGGCAAAAAATACATGATTGAGATCGCCAGGCGCGAGATCACGCAACAAATCAGCGACGCGAAATTCTGTCGGATGCCCCATCTGAAACGGGGGGCAATAATCCATCGTGTCCAGCTGACGTTTTATCGCCTCAACAATACGCGGACGGCAGTGGCCGGCATTCACACACCATAGGCCTGAGGTTCCGTCGAGCACCTGGCGGCCGTCATCGGTGGTGAAGTGCATATCTTTGGCCGCGACGAACATTCTTGGCGCGGCCTTGAATTGACGGTTCGCCGTAAACGGCATCCACAACGAATCGAGGCTGTAGTCGCGAGGTTTCATGCGGGTCACTTTGCGTTTTGATCGAGTCGATATTTTGCCGTGTCCGGGGTGATTCGGCTACCATACATGCTGGTTTAAGGCCGTTTTTTGCAAAACTGTTTGCGATGGAGAATGTGGTGGCGAGACATCTGGTTTGTCTGACCTTTGATTTTGATGCAATGTCCGGGTTTATCTCGCGCGGCATGACCTCGCCGACGCCGATTTCTCGCGGCGAGTTTGGCGCTAATGTTGGTGCTGCGCGGATTCTGACGTTGTTGAAAAAATACAAACTACCGACCTCTTGGTACATCCCCGGCCATACGCTCGAAACCTACCCGGACCAATGTCGTGCGGTGTTTGATGCAGGACATGAAATCGGTCACCATGGCTGGACTCATGTGCCGCCTGCGGATATGACGCGGGAACAGGAGGAGGAGGGTTTGGTGCGGGCTAACGAGCAGATCCGCAAGCTGACCGGACGAACTGCACGCGGCTATCGCTCGCCCTCATGGGACTTAAGTCCACACTCCGTCGAACTGTTGCTGAAGCATGGTTTTTTCTACGATAGCAGCATGATGGGGGACGACTACACGCCGTATCGAATCAGGCGTGGTGACATCATCAAAGTTGATCAGCCTGCGCTGTGGGGCAAGCCGACCAAGTTGGTGGAAATGCCGATCAGCTGGACCCTGGATGATTATCCCCATTTTGAGTTTATGCGCACCAAGGAATGGATCATGCCGGGCCTGCGCAATTACACTAGCGTGCTGTCGAACTGGCTAGATGATTTTGCCTATATGACCAGGGCTGTGAAGTGGGGCGTGATTACCTATACCTTCCATCCCTTCGTTATCGGCCGCGGCGGACGTATGTTGATGCTGGAGAAGTTGATCCGCAAGCTTAAGGATGGCGGAGCGATCTTTACCACTTTGGAAGACGCCGCCACCGAGTATGCCAAGCGGGTGCCGCTCAAGGGTTGATGGTTGTGCCCGGCGGGCAAAGCCGCACCGGCAGCAGTTTGCGCTAGCGCGACAATATCGTTGGGTGTGCTTCAGCCAATAAGTCAGGATAATCCCGGCTGCAGTGCAGACCACGGCTCTCGTGCCGCAACTGGGCGCTGCGCACAATCAGTTCTGCCGTCTGGACGAGGTCGCGTAGTTCCAGCAGATCGCTGCTGACGCGAAACTTCGCGTAATACTCGTGGATCTCCGACTGCAGTAATTGAATTCTGTGCAAGGCCCGTTCGAGTCGTTTGTTCGTACGCACGATACCGACGTAATCCCACATAAAGCGCCGTAGTTCATCCCAGTTGTGGGCAATCACGATTTCCTCGTCCGCATCCGACACCCGGCTCTCGTCCCAATCCGGCAGCGCTGCGGGTGGTGCGGCGTCGTCTGCAAGAATATCCCTTGCCGCAGCCATGCCAAAAACCAGGCACTCAAGAAGTGAATTACTGGCCAGGCGGTTTGCTCCGTGTAAACCGGTGCAGGCGGTTTCGCCGATCGCATAGAGCCCGGGAATATCGGTGCGTGCGCGCTCGTCGGTGACGATGCCGCCGCAAGTGTAATGTTCGGCAGGCACTACCGGGATGGGGTCGCGCGTGATGTCGATGCCCAGATCCTTGCAGTGAATATAGATGTTGGGGAAATGCTGTTTGATGAATTCGGCGGGCTTGTGCGTAATGTCGAGATACACACAATCTATGCCGCGCTTTTTCATTTCAAAATCGATTGCGCGGGCGACGATGTCGCGGGGCGCAAGTTCAGCGCGTGCGTCATGAGAGGGCATGAAGCGCGTGCCATCAGGCAGTTTTAGTATGCCACCTTCGCCACGTACCGCTTCCGAAATCAGAAAAGGTTTGGCATGGGCATGGTAGAGGCAGGTGGGATGAAACTGGATGAATTCCATGTTTCCTACCCGGCAACCGGCGCGCCAGCCCATGGCAATGCCATCACCGGTCGAGGTGTCCGGATTGGTCGTGTAGAGGTAAACCTTGCCGGCGCCACCGGTTGCCATGACGACATGGCGTGCCGAAATGGTTAGGACCTTGCCGCGTGCAGTATCGAGTACGTACGCACCGAGGCAGCGGTTTTGCTTCTCACCGAGCTTGGCGGCCGTTATGAGATCGACCGCATTGTGGTTTTCTAGCAGCGTGATATTGGGGTGTGCGCGCACCTTGGATTCAAGGGTTGTCTGAACCGCATGCCCGGTTGCATCATCGACGTGGATGACCCGGCGATGACTGTGCCCGCCCTCCGTGGTCAAGTGGTAGCCGGTGTCGCTGGAGGCGTCGCGCGTGAATGGAACTCCTTCGCCGATCAACCAGTCGATACATTCCCGGCCCCGTTCGACGACAAAACGGGTGATTTTTTCGTCGCACAGGCCGGCACCGGCGATTAAGGTGTCGCGCACGTGACTTTCTGTCGTGTCATCACCAGCCAGGACGGCGGCAATTCCACCCTGTGCCCAGTTGCTAGCCCCGTCGAGTAATTCTTTTTTTGTCACTACCCCTACCTTGCGTTTTTCCGCCAAATGCAGGGCGAGTGTCAGGCCTGCCAGCCCGCTTCCAATGATGAGTACGTCAAATCGATGTGCCATGTTTGTCGAAAAGTTAAAACTCTATGTTACCGCAAGCGCCGGCGGGGCGAAGCCACGGCAATTGAATTGAACTAAATCCTCGTCGTCGGTGTCTGTCGCAACGTGGTTTTGGTGAATGTTAAACCCGGCTTACCCGACACAAACCCTGGGGTATACTTGTTGTCTTGTTTTGGCAGGCGGCGGGCTTGCGAAACGCAGGATTTCGGGAACTGGTTTCATGGGCGAGCGTGAAGTTGATCTTCAACTGGTCGAGCGGGCACAGCGCGGGGACAAGCATGCGTTCGAGCTTCTGGTCATCAAGTATCAACGCAAACTGGCGAGGTTGCTCTCACGCTTCATCCGGGATGCGGGTGAAGTCGAGGATGTGACCCAGGAAGCCTTCATCAAAGCTTATCGGGCGCTGCCCGCCTTCCGTGGCGACAGCGCTTTTTATACCTGGCTTTACCGTATCGGCATCAATACTGCAAAAAATTATCTGGTCAGCATGGGGCGGCGTGCCCCAACGGTCACCGAGGTTGATAACGAAGAAGCGGAAGATATTGAGGACGGAACGCAGCTTAAGGATATGAATACGCCGGAAAGTCTAATGATGACCCGGCAGATCGCTGAAACTGTAAATACGACCTTGCAAAGTTTGCCGGACGATTTGCGAACGGCCATAACCTTGCGTGAACTTGACGGTATGAGCTATGAAGAAATCGCCCAAATCATGAATTGTCCGATCGGTACCGTACGGTCGCGCATTTTCCGGGCGCGTGAGGCGATTGCGGAAAAACTGCGGCCCCAGCTGGATTTGGCACAAGACAGGAGGTGGTGATGGACAAGATCTCGGCATTCGTGGATGGTGAATCGGCACCCGCCGACACACTCGCGGTTTTAAAGCGTCTGCGCAGCGATGACGGCAGTCGTAGGCAGATCGATACTTTTCACATGATTGGTGACGTGATGCGCGGCTATCCTGTGTTGCGCGGAGATTTTGTAGAGCGTTTGCGTGCAAGGCTCGACGAGGAGCCGACCGTATTGGCGCCGCATGCACGGTTGCGCCCATCGACACCGGCGCTCTATTCGGCCGCGGCTGCGATTGCCGGTTTTGCAGTGATATTGGGGCTCGTTTGGACGAATAATCCCTTGGGACAATTCAGGGAAATGGACGCCCGCGACAGGTTGAGTCAGTCGCAACTGGCCCAGCCTGCTTCTGCAGAAGCCCGCGCCCATCCTGCAGGAGTGGCTAGTGCAGGCCAGGTTAACGAATATCTGGTTGCACACCAGGAGTTTTCGCCGCGCACTGCGTTGCAGGGTGTTGTGCCCTATGTTCGCTCTGTCTCCGAATCGCACGATGGTAATAGGCACTAGTATCGGGTTTTTATGCGCAGTTTTAGGGTATTACTGTATGTATTTATTGCGTCCGTGGTGTGCGCGGGGCCCGTCTGCGCCGATACTACTGACGCAGTCGGGTGGTTGCAAAAAATCGCCAATGCCGCACGCCAGTTAAATTATGCCGGCAGCTTTGTCTACCAACATGGGCGGCAGGTTGAATCTTCGCGTATCGCACATTGGGCCGATGCGGACGGCGAGTATGAAAAACTCTCTACGCTGGATGGCCCGCCTCGCGAAATCATACGCAACAATGAAAACGTATTTTGTTATTTGCCCGAGAGCAGAGCGGTGCTGATTACAAGGCGCTATGGCCGGCAGTTCCCCTCCCTTTTGCCGGAGGATCTTGCGGGAATCGCCGACAACTACGTGGTCCGCAAAGGTGAAACCGATCGTGTTGCGGGGGCTGAATGCCAAATGATCGTGCTGGAGCCCAAAGACAATTTTCGTTATGGTCATCGCTTTTGTGCTGAGGTTAATAGCGGATTGTTATTGCGTGCCCGTACCTACAACGAAAAAAATCAAATGATTGAATCATTTTCCTTCACCCAGTTGCTGCTCGGTAATGCGGTGACCAAGGATCTGCTCAAATCGACCTATGCCGCGAAGAGTCAGGGGTGGCGGATCGATCGCACGGCCCTGGATCGTGGCGAACTCAATTCGGATTCGGGATGGACTTTGAAAAATCAACCGCCTGGGTTTCGCAAAATAACCGAAATGCGTAGGGTAATGGCGGGGCGGCCATCAGTTTCCCATCTGGTGTATTCGGACGGGCTCGCGGCGATATCAATCTTCATCGAACCAATGCCCAAAACATTGCCTGTCGCCGGGCCACTGGCATATCAGGGGTCGGTTAATATTTACGTCAAACCACAGGCGGAACAGATGTTGACCGTGGTGGGTGAGACCCCCGCGCGGACCGTTCGCCTGGTAGCTGAATCGCTTAGTCCGCGCGATCGATAATGTAAAACACCGGGTTTAACCGGCTTGCTTGTTGCAAAAGCTGTTGTCCTTTGAGGAAAAAAGATGTTTAGTAAATTGATGTTGCTGGTTTTATTTTTGCTGCCGCTGCATGGCTACGGACAATTGCCTGATTTCACTGAGTTGGTTGAGAAGCAGGGCTCGACGGTGGTAAACATCAGTACGACCCAAAGTCCTCGCGCGCAGGCTGCACCTCAATCGCCCCAACTGCGTGAGGATGATCCCTTTTACGATTTTTTCCGGCGATTTGCTCCAAATCCCGGGCCACGCGAATTTCAGAGTAACTCTCTTGGCTCGGGTTTCATCATCAGTACCGACGGCTTTGTTTTGACCAATGCACACGTGGTGGAAGCGGCCGATGAGATTACGGTCAAACTCAATGACAAGCGTGAATTCAAGGCGAAAGTGATAGGCAGCGACCGTCGCACTGATATCGCGCTGCTGAAGATAGAGGCTGCCGGCTTGCCGGCGGTTAAGTTTGGTGATCCGAGTAGACTTAAAGTGGGCGAGTGGGTGATAGCAATAGGCTCCCCTTTCGGTTTTGAAAACTCAGTGACCGCCGGTATCGTCAGCGCCAAGGGGCGTTCTTTGCCGCAGGAAAATTTTGTACCCTTTATTCAGACCGATGCCGCGGTTAACCCAGGTAATTCGGGCGGCCCTTTGTTCAACATGCGCGGCGAGGTCATCGGTATCAACTCGCAGATATACAGCCGGACTGGCGGCTTCATGGGATTGTCATTTGCAATTCCGATTGACGTGGCAAACGACATCGCTGGCCAACTGAAATCTAACGGGAAAATTACGCGCGGGCGGATCGGTGTGGTGATTCAACCGGTCACGAAAGAACTGGCTGAATCATTTGGCCTCGCAAAACCGGCCGGTGCACTGGTTAGCGCGGTCGAAAAGGGTAGTCCGGCCGAAAAGGCAGGGATCGAAGCTGGAGACGTGATTTTAAAATTCGACAGTAAACCTGTTGCGTCATCAGAGGATCTTCCGCGACTGGTCGGCGCTACCAAGCCAGGCAGTAAAGCGCTTGTGCAGATCATGCGTAACAAGGCGGCGAAGGAAGTTACGGTAGTGGTCGGTGAAATGCCGGATGAAACCCGCAGTGCTCAGCGCCAGCAACGTCGTGGGCAGCCAGGTGGGAAGCCACCGACGGAGGCTGTGACGCGCATGGGCATGACGCTTTCGGAGTCGACGCCTCAGCAACGCGAACAGCTCAATATCGCTGGCGGCGTAGTGGTTGAAGAGGTGACTCCGGGGGCGGCGAGTCGTGCCGGGATGCGCAAGGGCGATATCATTCTTGCGATCAACAATCAGGATATCAAGTCATTGGAACAATTCGGTCAGATGCTGGGGCAGTTCGAAAAAGGCAAGATTGTCGCGCTTCTCGTGCGCCGTGGTGCCAACGCGCTCTATATTCCGTTGCGAATTGAGTAAGAGCACTGTCCGGTTTGTAATTTACGGCCGCCTTTACTGTCATCTATGTGATGACATGGCGGCTGGCTTGCGTGCCTTTCCTGAGGCGGCGGACTGTCCGATCGAAATTATTGACGTCGACCAAGACCCGGCATTAGAAGAGAAATTCGGCGAATGGGTGCCAGTACTGTTTGCTAATGGAGAGCGTCTGTGCCACTACCATCTAGATGTACTGAAAGTTGATGAATATCTGAGAAAATTCGGCTAAACTCGGGTAAGTTTTTGGGCACCGGCGCGTGCCTTTTTTATTGCTCATCTTTGCCTATTTTTCGGCTTGCCGCCACCCCTTTTAGCGAACTGATCGCCTATGGATCACATCCGCAATTTTTCCATCATCGCGCATATCGACCACGGCAAATCGACGCTTGCCGATCGCTTTATTCATTGGTGCGGAGGCCTCAGCGATCGTGAGATGGAAGCCCAGGTGCTTGACTCAATGGATCTTGAGCGCGAGCGGGGTATCACGATCAAGGCGCAGACCGCAGCGCTCGAATACAAGGCACGCAACGGTGAAATCTATCATCTGAACCTGATCGATACGCCTGGCCACGTCGATTTCTCGTACGAGGTCTCACGCTCACTGGCTGCTTGCGAAGGGGCTTTGCTGGTTGTTGATGCTTCACAGGGCGTGGAAGCACAGACGGTGGCAAATTGTTACACGGCGACCGAGCAAGGTGTCGAAGTAGTGCCTGTGCTGAACAAGATTGACTTGCCTTCGGCTGAGCCGGAACGCGTCATTGCGGAAATTGAGGAAATCATCGGCATACCCGCGACGGACGCGGTTCACGCCAGCGCGAAAACCGGTATTGGCATACAGGATATTCTGGAGGCGGTGATAGAGCGTATTCCGCCTCCCAAAGGCGATCCAGCAGCACCTCTTAAAGCGCTGATTATTGACTCTTGGTTTGATAACTACGTCGGAGTAGTGATGTTGGTGCGCGTCGTCGACGGCGTTCTCAAGCCCAAAGACAAGATTTTGTTGATGTCTACGCATGCCGAGCACTTGTGCGAACAGGTTGGTGTGTTTACGCCGAAATCACGCGCGCGGGAGCATTTATCGGCGGGCGAGGTCGGCTTCATCATCGCGGGTATCAAGGAACTCAAGGATGCGCGTGTTGGCGATACCGTGACTCTGGTTGATACACCGGCTACCGAAGCCCTCCCGGGCTTCAAGGAAATTCAGCCCCAAGTATTCGCAGGGCTATACCCAATAGATTCCAACCAGTACGAGGCCTTGCGGGATGCACTCGAAAAACTCCACCTGAATGATGCGTCGCTGCGTTACGAACCGGAATCCTCGCAGGCGCTGGGCTTTGGTTTCCGCTGTGGCTTCCTCGGCTTGCTGCACCTCGATATTGTGCAGGAGCGGTTGGAACGCGAATATGGAATGGAACTGATTACTACCGCGCCGACCGTCATTTATGAGGTGGGACTGAACGACGGCACAATACTGCAAATCGAAAATCCGTCGAAACTGCCTGATCCATCGAAAATCAGCGAAGTCCGCGAACCTATAATTACGGCGTCGATTCTGGTGCCGCAGGATTATGTCGGATCGGTTATAACACTCTGCACCCAAAAACGTGGTGCGCAAAAAAACTTGCAATATCTGGGCCGGCAGGTGTTGCTGACCTACGAACTCCCGCTCAACGAAGTGGTGATGGATTTTTTCGATAAACTGAAATCGGTCAGTCGTGGCTATGCTTCTCTCGACTATGAGTTCAAGGAATACCGCGCCGATGATCTCGCCAAGCTGGATATTCTGATCAACGGTGATCGCGTTGACGCACTATCGTTGATCGTGCACCGATCAAGCGCACAATTTCGCGGCCGCGAACTGGTATCGAAAATGCGGGAACTGATCCCACGGCAGATGTTTGATATTGCGGTGCAGGCGGCTATTGGCTCGCACATCATTGCCCGTGAAACCGTCAAGGCTTTACGCAAAAACGTATTGGCCAAATGCTACGGCGGGGACATCTCACGCAAACGCAAGCTGCTCGAAAAGCAGAAGGCCGGCAAGAAGCGCATGAAGCAGGTCGGCAATGTCGAGATTCCGCAGGAGGCCTTCCTGGCAATTTTGCAGGTGGGTAATTGACGCCGAATAAATCATTGTCCGAACACGGAAATCAGTAGGAAAAATGACATGAACTTCCCGCTCATTATGTTTTCCTTACTCGTCACCTGTGGCGCAGTATGGCTGCTAGACCGTTTTGTACTCCACCCACGTCGTAGTGCCGGGGCGGTGGAGCCTTGGTGGGTCGAGTATGCGAAGAGTTTCTTCCCGGTGATATTAATCGTATTTGTTTTGCGTTCTTTCTTAGTCGAACCGTTCAAGATTCCTTCCGGCTCCATGCTCCCGACGTTGCTGGTTGGCGATTTCATATTGGTAAACAAATTTACCTATGGGATCAGGTTACCGGTAATCAACCAGAAGGTTATTGATCTCAATGCACCAGAGCGCGGAGACGTGATGGTCTTTCGATATCCGGATGATCCTTCTCTCGACTATATCAAGCGGGTGGTCGGCATACCGGGAGACAAAATTAGCTACCATAACAAACGGCTGTCTGTGAATGGTGGAGAGGTTCGTGCCGAGGCAGACGGACAGTATAACTATGTCGAAACCGGTATGAGTTTTGTCTCATCGTTGCGCTATACGGAAACACTCGGTGCTCATCGCCATTCAATTCTTGTGCAACCGGAAATTCCGGCGGTTCGTCAAAGCGATGTGAGGGCGTTTCCCTATCGGGAAAATTGCGTCTACAATGAATCAGGATTCACCTGTACTGTTCCGTCGGGACATTATTTCACGATGGGTGATAACCGCGACAGCAGCAGCGACAGCCGCTACTGGGGGTTTGTCCCAGACCAGAATATAGTCGGCAAAGCGTTTTTGATCTGGTGGAATTTCGATCAATTCAAACGCATCGGACAATCAATTGATTAAAAGTAGATTGCCATGAAAAAACAAAAAGGCGTGTCTCTTGGCGGCCTGCTGGTAGTGGTGGTGGCGCTGATTATTTGTGTATTGTTTGGCTTTAAAATTTTTGGGCCTTACAAACAGTTCTATACGATTCAGAAAATTTTTAAGACCCTCGCCGTAAACCCGGAAATCAAGGACGGGGGGAGGCGTGAATTTGTCGCTGCCTGGTCGAAATATGCGACGACGGAACGCGATGTCAACGTGTTGGGCGGCGATGAAATTGAGCTGACCAAAGATGGAAACGAACTCATCATCAGCGCGAGTTATTCGGTGCGCGTGCCCTTGGTCAAGAATATCAGCCTGATGTTTGATTTTGCGCCATCCTCGGCTGCCAAGTAGCGGGTGTATTGAGCACATCCCGATCCATGACGGTCACTAATGACATCGAGGTTGCCGGCTACCGCTTCGTAGATCACGCCCTGCTGCGTCAGGCCCTGACCCACCGCAGTCATAACTCAGCTCACAACGAGCGGCTAGAATTCCTTGGCGACTCGGTACTCAATTGCGTAATCGCGGCAGAGCTGTTCCGCATGTATCCGGAGATGGCAGAGGGTGATCTTTCACGGGTGAGGGCTAGTCTGGTCAACGGGCAGAATCTCAGCGTTCTTGCCAACCAGCTTGATCTGGGGGGCCACCTCCTTCTTGGTGAGGGTGAATTGCGTAGCGGTGGGGCACAACGTCCCTCCATGCTGGCAAATGCCGTTGAAGCGGTTATCGGTGCCGTTTACCTCGACGCAGGATTTGTTGTTGCGCAGTCATTTACCCTGCGAATTTTTGCAGACTCTCTAAAGACCATTGATTTGCGTGTTGCCGGCAAGGACGCAAAAACATTGTTGCAGGAGCTTCTACAGGCGCGGCATCTTCCACTGCCTCGCTACGTCGTTATTGCCACCGCCGGGGAGGCTCACGAGCAATCGTTTCAAGTAGAGTGCAACGTTCCTGAACTTGGTATGCAGACCACGGGCGACGGGGCTAGCCGACGTGCGGCTGAGCAAGTGGCGGCACGCCAGGCATACGATTTGATAGTGGGGCGCTAGATGACCGATCAAACCGAAACAGTGAAATTCCATACCGGTTATATCGCTATTGTTGGCCGTCCTAACGTGGGGAAGTCAACGCTGTTGAACAAGCTGGTGGGGCAAAAGCTCAGCATTACATCGCGTAAACCCCAGACTACGCGGCAGCGCATTACCGGGATCGTGACGCTGGATGACGCGCAGCTACTCTTCGTTGATACGCCGGGCTTTCAAAAAAAGCATGCTAGCGCACTGAATCGCAGCATGAACCGGTCGGTGACCCAGGCGCTGGCGGCAGTGGATGTCGTATTGATGGTTGTCGAGGCCGATCACTTTAGCGATGACGACAGGGCGGTAATGGCGTTGTTGCCCGCCGGGCGACCAGTCCTGCTTGCCATTAACAAAACAGATCGTTTGAAAGAACGTGGTGCTCTGCTGCCGTTTATCGAGAAAGTAACCAAGCACCGCGCTTTCGATGAAGTGATCCCAATTTCGGCGACTAAAGGTCATGCGGTCGACACCTTGGGCGGGGTTATTGCAAAGTATCTGCCCTTGGCGCCCGCAATTTATACAGAAGACGAAATTACAGAGTCGAGCGAACGTTTTCTGGCAGCCGAAATGGTCCGCGAAAAACTGTTCCGTCTGCTGGGAGACGAGTTGCCTTATGGTTGCGCCGTCCTGATCGAGCGTTTTGTGATGGAAGGGACCATGCGGCGTATTTCGGGATCTATTATCGTCGACAAGGAATCGCACAAGGGTATCGTTGTCGGGGCGAAGGGCAGCCGCCTGCGCGAGATAGGAACACTGGCACGCCTCGATATGCAAAAGCTGTTTGATGGCAAGGTTCACCTTGAGTTATGGGTGCGCGTAAAAAATGGCTGGAGCGATAGTGACCGGGCGCTGAAACAGCTAGGATATGACTGAGGCGGATCGAATAAGGCAGGATGCTCAGCCGGCGTATATGCTGCACAGCTACGCGTATCGCGAAACCAGTCTGGTTATCGAAACATTTACTCGCGATCAGGGCAGGGTGGCGCTCGTCGCACGAGGCGCACGGCGTCCTCGCTCGGCGCTCAGGGGAGTTTTGCTGGCGTTCTCGCCCCTGACAATCAGTTGGTCCGGCAAGTCTGAGTTGCGGACTTTGCACAAGGCGGAGTGGCAAGGAGGATTGCCGCAGCTCAAGGGCGATGCCTTGTTGTGTGGTTTTTATCTCAACGAGTTGCTACTCAAGCTGGTTGCACGCGACGATCCGCACGCAGTGCTTTTTCATGCCTATGATGAAACCCTACAGGCCCTTGCGAATGGTGCGCACCAAGGCGCCGCTTTACGGCGGTTCGAACGTAAATTACTGGCAGAAATAGGCTATGCACCATCACTCGAGCACGAGGCGGAGAGTGGAGCGCCGGTGGTTGCCGGGCGTAACTATTGTTATTTGCTCGAAAGCGGGCCTCTTCCGTTAGATAGACTTGGAGACGGCGCCCAGAAAAACCGGATAGAATTAAGCGGACAGACGTTGCTTGATATTGCGCGCGAAGAATATACCAATCCCGTGACACTGCAACAAAGCAAAGCGTTGATGCGGATGCTGATTAACCACTATCTTGGCAATCAAATGCTCAATACCCGCCAGCTGCTGAAGGATCTGCAGCAGTTATGACACGCCTTAGCGTTAATTTGAACAAAGTCGCGTTGCTGCGTAATGCACGGCCGCTTGGCGTGCCGAGTGTTACACACTTTGCAGCAGTTGCGATTCAGGCAGGTGCGCACGGCCTTACTGTGCATCCGCGTCCCGACCAGCGCCATATTCGCAGCACCGATATTGATGCTCTCAGCGGGCTGCTTGCAGCGCATCCTCATATTGAATTTAATATTGAAGGGAATCCGTTTCACGGACTCTGCGAGATCGCACGTCGCGTGAGGCCGCACCAATGTACTCTGGTCCCGGACGAGGAGTCTGCAGCGACCTCGGATCACGGCTGGAATCTTGCTCGCGATGGCGCACACTTGCGTCCGTTGATCCGGGAGATCAAGGATTTAGGCATACGAGTGAGCCTGTTCATGGATCCGGATGCGGAGTCAATGCGGGTCGCTCGTGAGCTCGGCGCAGACCGTATCGAGCTTTATACGGAACCGTATGCAAGGGCATTCGATGCAGGAGATCCCGAAGGTTCCCTTGATCTTTATGCGCGCGCTGCTCGATCTGCAACAGACTCGGGCCTTGGCTTGAATGCAGGGCACGATTTGAACCTGGCCAATTTGCCTGTTTTTCTGGCCGCCGTGCCAGGAATATTAGAAGTGTCGATCGGGCATGCACTGATTGCTGATGCGCTTGATGCCGGCTTTGCGCAAACGGTGCGCAACTATTTGTCGGCGATCGCACGTGGAGCTACCACATGAGTGCCACACATAACTTGCCGCTGGGCCCGGTGATTGTTGATATTGCCGGATCTGTGCTGACTGAATCAGAGCGTAACCGCCTTCTTCATCCGCAGGTTGGTGGCGTTATTTTGTTTTCGCGAAATTATGAATCGCCCGAACAACTTACCCGGCTGACACTGGAAATTCATGCCTTGCGCCAACCGCCGCTTCTAATAACGGTTGACCACGAGGGCGGACGGGTGCAGCGGTTTCGCGAAGGCTTCACTGTTTTGCCCCCTATGCGTGAGCTCGGTGTCCTCTGGGATAGCGACCCCGATGCTGCAAAACTGCTGGCGCAGCAAACCGGCTACGTGTTGGCTGCAGAGTTGCGTGCGTGCGGGGTTGATCTGAGCTATACGCCTGTCCTTGACATCGATCATGGCAATAGCAGCGTGATAGGCAACCGCGCGTTTCATAGCTCGCCGGCGGCCATTACTGAACTAGCGTTGTGTCTGATGCGTGGCTTGCGCGATGGCGGTATGGCGGCCGTCGGAAAACATTTCCCGGGACATGGTCATGTGCGCGCAGATTCTCATCTTGAAATGCCGGTTGATTCGAGGTCATTTGCGGAAATCGAGCGCAGCGATCTGCAGCCGTTCAGACGGTTAATAGACAACGGCCTTGGCGCAATCATGCCTGCGCATGTCATTTATTCCAAGGTCGACGACCAGCCTGCCGGATTTTCCAAAACCTGGCTCGACGGTATCCTGCGGGGCAACCTCCGCTTCGACGGGTTGATCTTCAGTGATGACCTCTCAATGGAAGGGGCGCGTAGCGCAGGAAACATTGTTGCGCGCGCAGATGCTGCGTTCGCTGCAGGCTGCGATATGGTTCTGGTTTGCAATGATCCAGTGGCCGCTGAGGAACTACTCGCAGGGCTTGCCTATCACATGCCTGCAATTTCCTTGGCGCGCCTGGCACGCGTACATGGACGCGGCGGGGCAGAGTCGCGGCACAAGCTTCAGCATGATGCTCACTATCTCGCGGCCGTCCAGGTCGTTCGACAGATTGGTGCACGAGACGGCGAATTGCCGCTGACGCGTTAAGTTGAGGGATAGCCCTTGGCTTTCTCCGAAAACTGTCGAAAATGCCCGAGGTTGGCAGGCTTTCTCGAGGAAGTGCGCACCGAACATCCTGATTACCATGCACGACCAGTGTCGCCGTTTGGAGTGGACAATCCTTCTCTATTAATCATAGGGCTGGCGCCAGGTATGCATGGCGCGAATCGCAGCGGTCGGCCGTTTACAGGCGACTATGCCGGCATTCTTCTCTATCAAACCCTGCACAAATTCGGTCTTTCGAGCGCGCCCCAATCAGTAGGGCGGGAGGACGGATTGCAGTTGTTCAATTGCCGCATCACGAATGCCGTGAAATGCCTGCCTCCGCAGAACAAGCCGCAAACAGACGAGATCAAATGCTGCAATCAGTACCTGTCTGAGGAGCTACAGTCGCTAGCGGCGGGAAGTGTGCTGCTGGCATTGGGTGCCATCGCGCATCAGGCGGTTTTGCGGGCTGTCGGTGCCAGACGTTCCCAATACGTTTTTGGGCATGGTGCGCGTCATTCACTTCCCGGCGGGTTGGTCCTGATCGACAGTTATCATTGCAGCCGCTACAACACGCAGACGCGCCGTCTCACAGCTCCCATGTTCGAGAGTGTTTTTGCCGATATTGCCAGCCTGCTGGCAGAGCGTAAAGAGCCGTGAAAACGGACTCCTTGCGGTTGAATTTCGTGATTCGTAGGCAACCGGAAGTGCCTAGTGGCGTCATTTGATCCGACTGAGATTTTAGCTTCACTGCCCCACCAGCCCGGCGTATACCGGATGATTGGTGCGACCGGTGACGTGCTATACGTCGGCAAGGCGCGCGATTTGAAACAGCGTGTTTCATCGTATTTTCGTGCGCAGGCGGGTCTTTCGCCGCGCATCCAGTTAATGGTCGCGCAGATTCACGCGCTGGAAACCACGGTCACCCGTTCCGAGGGCGAAGCGTTGCTGCTCGAAAACAATCTGATTAAGTCGCTGCGCCCGCGTTACAACATCGTTTTTCGCGATGACAAATCGTATCCCTACCTGATGCTCTCCGGGCATTCATATCCGCGGCTGGGCTCTCATCGTGGGAGCCTCGATCCGCGCCACCAGTATTTCGGCCCGTTTCCGCATGCCGGTGCGGTGCGTGAAAGCATGCAATTGTTGCAAAAGGTATTCAGGCTGCGCACCTGTGTGGACAGTGTTTTCAATAATCGCAACCGACCTTGCCTCCAACACCAGATACATCGCTGCACCGCGCCGTGCGTCGAAAAGATCGGTGCGGCGGATTATGCCGCCGATGTGCGGGGGGCCGCCTTGTTCCTGAAGGGCAAGGACGAGGAGGCGGTTGAACGACTCGCGGAGCGCATGCACGCCGCTGCCGCGGAACAAAATTTCGAGACGGCGGCAGTGTTGCGTGACCAGATTGCGGCACTGGGGCGGGTGCGAGAAACGCAGTTCGTCAGCGGCCATAATGGGCGGGATGCAGATGTCATCGCCTGCGCTTTGGCGGGAGAAATAGTTTGCGTTAATCTGGTTATGATCAGGGGCGGCCATCATTTGGGAGATCGTAATTTCTTCCCGCAAAATGCAGCTGGTTTCTCTATAGAGCAGATCATTGAAGCATTTATAGGTCAACACTATGCGGAACGGGATTCCCCGCCCGCGCTGATCGTCGGTGCGGCGCTTACCGATGAATCTATTGATTATCTGCAAGGCAGCCTGGCGGCGGGGCAGGTCCGAATTGCCACGAACCCGGGCGGTGAACGCCGTGTTTGGCTCGAGATGGCTGTAAAAAATGCAGAGTTGGCGGCACAACGGCAGCTCGGCTTGCGCGCAACGCAGGAGGCGCGATTACAGGCGTTGCAAATGGCGCTCGATGCCAACGAAAACCTGCAACGCATCGAATGCTTTGATATCAGCCATACCATGGGCGAGGCAACTGTTGCCTCCTGCGTCGTCTACGACAAATCGGCCATGCAAAACGGAGAATACCGGCGCTTTAATATTGGCGGTATTACGCCCGGGGACGACTATGGCGCTATGCGACAAGCGCTGACCCGTCGTTACCAGCGGATTATCGCGGAACAGGGTAAATTGCCGGATTTGTTGTTAATCGATGGTGGCAAAGGGCAGGTTGGTGTAGCGCGGGAGGTGCTGGGCGAACTTGGGTTGCAGGACTTAAGCGTCGTCGGCGTCGCCAAGGGAGAGGCCAGAAAACCGGGACTTGAGCAATTGATTATTCACGGCCGCGACGAAGCGCTACAATTGCCCCCCGAACATCCTGCGCTGCATCTGATACAGCAAATCCGTGACGAAGCACATCGCTTCGCCATCCAGGGGCACAGAGCGAGGCGGGGTAAGGCGCGAAATTCGTCAACGCTCGAAGAAATCAGTGGCGTCGGAGCAAAGCGGCGACAAAGGCTGCTTACGCGCTTCGGTGGTTTGCAGGGCCTGATGGCCGCCAGCATTGACGACATTGCACAGATTGATGGAATTAGCGGCGAACTTGCCAAACGCATATACGAGACTCTGCACTAAGCGATGCCCCACAATATCCCCAATCTAGTGACCTGGCTACGTATCGTTCTGATACCGTTGATCGTTGGTGTTTATTACGTGCCCGAAACCATGCTGAGCGCGGAGAACAAGAATCTTGCGGCTACTGGGATTTTTGTATTTGCCGCTCTGACCGACTGGCTTGACGGTTATCTCGCGCGCGCCCTCAATCAAATGTCGCCGTTCGGTGCATTCCTTGATCCTGTTGCGGACAAGTTAATGGTTGCAGGAGCTTTGATAGTCCTGCTTCAGCTTGAACGTGTTGAATCGGTCGTTGCGCTAATTATTATTGGGCGCGAAATTGGAATTTCAGCGCTTCGAGAGTGGATGGCACAGATTGGTCAATCCCGCAGTGTGGCGGTTGCCTTTGTCGGGAAGGTAAAGACTGTTGTGCAGATGGTGGCGATTCCGCTACTGCTTTTCGAAGACGACCTGTTCGGGCAGATTAATTGTCGATGGCTCGGTACTGTGTTGATTAATGTTGCTGCGGTGCTGACGGTGATATCGATGCTGTATTACCTAAGAAGAGCATTGCCGGCGGTCGTTAAACAGGATTGAGTTCGGCAAAGTTATTGCGTATAATTCTTTTCACACTGCGGGAATAGCTCAGTTGGTAGAGCGCAACCTTGCCAAGGTTGAGGTCGGGAGTTCGAGACTCCTTTCCCGCTCCAGAATTTCGAAGGGTGCATTGGTTGTATTGTTTTAAATATAACGGTGTTGCCCCCGCAGCGAGTAGTAACGCAACGGCGTTAAACTCCTTGTAATTCGCCTGAATCGGAAGTGTTGCAGTCATGGTTGACTGCTGCAATCAATGTCGATTTTGACCTGGACCCGGGCGGGGTGGCAGAGTGGTCATGCAGCGGCCTGCAAAGCCGTGTACGCCGGTTCGATTCCGACCCCCGCCTCCATTACTTGCATGCCCGGGTGGTGAAACTGGTAGACACAAGGGACTTAAAATGTCTATTCCAAACTACTCAATCCCCCTAATTAATAAGTAAAATAATGATATTTTACGAAAGCATGGTCGGGAATTTAAAGAGACTCAAAAAACGCCCGGATGGTGAAATTGGTAGACACATCGGACTTAAAATCCGACGCTGGGTCATACTGGCATACCGGTTCGATTCCGGTTCCGGGCACCATCAAAGAAAAAGCCACCCTGCGGTGGCTTCCCAAACCTTCGGTAAGCGGGTTATTTCAAGACACTCAGCATAGGCCGTGCAACCACCGGCACGGACGTAGCGTGAAAACATTGTAGTGATTGTAGTGATCGCCTAAAGTCAAGCAATATGGGATTATTCTTGGACGATACCTTGACGCTTAATGTTATCCGCCGATTACAGATAAACCAAAAAAATCAAGCCTTTCAACGTTATCAATCGACCTGCATGCCGCCGGCTTTTACGATGGGCGCCCACTTGGCAATTTCCGCAGCGATAAATGCGCTACATTCCTGAGGAGAACTGCCGACTGGCTCGAGGCCTAGGGCGGCCAGTCGGTCTTTAAGCGCCGCAGATTGAATTGCCTTTACCGCTTCTGCATTAAGTGTGGCAATGATATTCGGTGGCGTTCCAGCAGGGGCCATTAAAATGACAAATCCGGTGACGATAAAACCCGGAACAGCTGATTCATTGATCGTCGGTACGTCTGGCGCAACTAGAGAACGCCGTGCTCCAGTAGAAGCAATTGCTCTGAGTTTGCCAGTTTTGACGTGAGTGATGGCCGATGCGACGTTACTGAACATGAAATCTGTTTCGCCGCTCAATAGTGCCGTTACGGCCGGCCCAGCTCCCTTGTAGGGTACGTGAATAAGTTTGGTCCCAGCCATGTGTTGGAACATGACGCCGGCAAGATGGTTGGCGCTGCCGTTGCCAGATGATCCGAACGTGACCTGCCCGGGGCGCGCCTTCGCCAATGCAATGAAGTCTTTGGTGGTTTTGACAGGCAGTGATGGGTGGGTCGAAAGAAAATATTGGCCGGAGGCAATTTGAGTAATAAAAATAAAATCCTTGATTGGATCGTATGGGAGTTTGCGCAGACTCGGATTGATGGAAAACTCAGGGGCAACGGCCATGAGGGTATAGCCGTCAGGCGGAGCCTTCGAAAACAGTTCGGTTCCCAGCACCGTTCCTGCTCCCGCGCGGTTATCAACCACGATCGATACCCCCAATTGTTCGGACAATTTTTGCGAAATTAGGCGCGCAGCCGTATCGGTTGCACCACCCGCGGCGATGGGTACCACCATGCGGATCGTTTTGCTGGGATATCCTTGTGCATGGCAAATGGTAATTGAGAAAAATGCCAGCGCCGAGAGGGTTGCAGACGACAGGGTATGAAAAAATTTAACTGTATTCATTATTTGTTGCTCCTTCAATTTCTGTCGCGCAGCATTACTGAGATGACGGGTGGGGCGTCGGCGTCGATTGGCTAGTATTGATGAGATGCGATTCAAGGTATCTGACGTTTGTGTGAAGTATACTTTCAACCCGAGTTTTGGGTTTCCATTGTTTTATATCTTCTCGATCGTTCTTGCATGTATTCAGGCCAATAGCAATGAGCTCGACTAAAAATAGCGCCCCTTTTGCGCCAACTAAAATACTTTGCACATATCTCGCGTCAGCACAGTACGGTGATCTGACTCAGGCGGCAGTGCGTGAGGCACGCCGCGGGACACTGGATTGGATTGGTTGCGCTTTGGCTGGAAGCGCAGCTGGTTTGCCGAGAGTCTGGCGGTGCATCAAGTAGTGCTACTGAGCTCGATCACACTACTTGGCGAGACGGTACACTTCAAAGAATTACCGGGCAGACGGTAGTCTTCCCAAATGTTTGGGAACTTATTCGTGCACTCGATTACAGAAATTGCACGAAGCTGTTACTGGCTTTTTCGTTTGTTTTTCCCGTTGCAGCCGCCGAACCTTATCCGGCGAAGTCCGTGCGCTGGATTACGCCGGTTGCAGCAGGTGGCGCCGGCGATTTGATCGCGAGATCGATCGCGCCCCGGCTCGGCGAGATCTGGGGGCA
>CAMDSO010000010.1 GCA_945906935.1 Bordetella parapertussis | reverse complement strand
ATGCCGCCGGCGTGGCCCATGGTTTCATCGAAGGCTTGCAATACTTCAACAGCGTGGCCGCGTTGTTTGAGTTCGGCGATGAGCGCCGGATCAAAACGTGATTCGATTTTCAGCGTGTCGCTCGATTGCCCCCAGGTGCGGCCCAATAACCAGCGCGGCGCGCTGATCGCTTGTTGCATGCCCTGACCGAACACCGCGTAACGCGTGAACACTGCCGATTGCGTTTGCGGTTGGCCGTCGCCGCCCATGGTGCCGTAGACCACAACGCGCCCATCGTTCAAGCGTGCCAGTGCGGGATTCAGCGTATGGAAGGGCTTGCGCCGCGGTTGCAAAAAATTCAGCACATCTTCGTCGAGCGAAAAACTGCAGCCGCGGTTTTGCCAGTTGATGCCGGAGTTGGCGAGCACGATACCGCTGCCGAACTCGTGATAGATGCTCTGGATCATGCTGACGGCACGGCCTGCGCCGTCGATCGCGCCCATCCAGATGGTGTCGCCGCGCTTGGAGTGCGCGCCCCACGGCAGCGCGCGGGAGCGGTCAATGGCAGCGGTTTGTTTCGCCAGTGCAGCGCTGACTAGCAGTTGTTGCGGATCGACGTTCATATACGCCGGGTCGGTGATGTGGTGGTCGCGCACCATGAACGCCTGTTTGGTTGCTTCGACCGCCAGATGCACGTGATCGGCGCTATCGGCCACAACCTTACCGAGACCGAGCTGATCGAGAATGCCAAGGATCATCAGCGAGATCGTGCCCTGCGTTGGTGGTGCCATGTTGTAGAGCGTGCCCAGACTGTGTTGCAACATCACTGGCGCACGCAGTTCGGCGGCGTGGCTTGCAAGATCGGCGAGGGTGAGCGGACTGCCGACAGCGGCAAGATCGGCGGCGATGCTGCGCGCGAGCTCACCCTTGTAAAAATCGCCGAGGCCATTCTTGACGAGGCTGCGTAACGTGGCGGCGATGCGCGCTTGTTTCAGTATCGAGCCAAAGGCGGGTGATTGACCATCCACCAGAAAGCGATCGCTAAAGCCGGGAACGTTGACCAACTCTGCGAGCTTCGCCGCCGTGCAAGCAGCCTGACTTTGCGTGACGACAATGCCGTGTTCGGCATAGTGGATGGCGTCTTCGAGCAAACGTGACACCGGCAGACGTCCGCCCCATTGTTGTTGTGCGTAGTCCATTGCCAGTGCCCAGCCGGACACCGTGCCCGCCACTGTGTTGGCGGCGAGCGGCCCGCGTGTTGGGATCTTCTGCAGATTCCGCTCGCGATAGAAAGTGGCGCTGGCATTTGCGGCGGCGCGGCCGCAGGCGTCGATGGTGACCACCTCCTGGCCCGGCGCGTGGATCAACCAGAAGCTATCGCCGCCGATGCCATTCATGTGCGGATAGACGACCGAAATGCTGGCGGCGGCGGCCACCATCGCTTCGAGTGCGTTGCCGCCTTCGCGCAATACCGCCAAGCCCGCTTGGGCGGCGAGCGCGTGCGGTGCCACCATCATGCCGCGCCTCGCCCAGGATGATTTTTCTGTCATGGCTGAACCTTGAAAAATAACCAGCTGATTATAGGTGCGGGTCGTCGCGGTTAGAATCGACGCATGCAAACTGCGCTGATTTACATCCACGGCTTTAACAGCTCGCCGGCTTCGTTCAAGGCGCGCGTGTTGCAAAAGGAGTTGGCCGAACGTGCGCCGGGTGCCATCTTTATGGCGCCGGCGTTACCGCCTTCTCCCACCGCTGCGACGCGGTTGCTCGAAGCGTTAGTCGTTGCTCATCCGCAGGCGATTCTCGTCGGCAGTTCGCTCGGTGGCTATTACGCGGGCTGGCTCGCCGAGCGCTACGATTTACGTGCGGTGTTGGTCAACCCCGCAGTGCGGCCCTACGAATTGCTACACGACCATGTTGGTATGCAGACGAATCTTTACACTGGCGAGCGCTATGAATTTACCGCCGCCCACGTCGAGGAGTTGCGCGCGTTAGAGCAGGCACGCGTGACGCCCGCGCGTTATTTGTTGATGCTGGAGACCGGCGACGAAGTGCTCGATTACCGGCAGGCAGTGGCGCGTTATGCCAGCGCTCAGCAGTATGTGATCGAAGGTGGTGACCACGGCTTTGGCGATTTCGCCGATCATCTTGAGGTGGTTTTTGCGTTTGCTGGTCTGGCCGGGAGATAGCGATAGCGTTTTAAAACGAACCATCACCGCTTGCACAGGGGGGTGCCATCGCAATGACCGCTGGCCAGCATTCGTCTAGCCACCGATATTCGTGATGTGCTGGAATTGCCGGGGGCGGGCAGGTCACTAGAGTTAGGCGTAGGATGTCGTGCGGTTCAACTTTCGGGGGAGGATGCATGTTTTCCAAAATAAGCTGGTTGCGGAATTTGTTTGCGGTGGTGGTGATCGGGCTTGCCTGTCATGGCGTTGCACAGGCGCAAAAGTGGGCGAAGCTGGCGCCGTTTCCGGACGCTTCTGAAGAGCTTTATGGTGTCAGCTCGGGCGGCAAGCTCTATGTGTTCGGTGGTCTGGCCCCGGGCTGGACGCCCAAGGGCCTGGTCTTTGAATACGATCCGGCCACCGACAAGTGGACGAAGAAGAAAAACATGCCGTTGTTGTCGCACCATGTGGCGACGGCCGAACATAACGGCAAGATTTATATCATCGGCGGCTTTATCAAACCCGCCAGCGGCCCGTCGGCCTGGCAGCCGGTCGATAATTTGTGGGAATACGACCCGGCCAACGACAGCTGGAAGGCGCTGGCGCCGATGCCAACCAAACGCGGCTCGCCGAATGCGGCCATCGTCAACGGCAAGCTGTATGTGATCGGCGGCGCCGGGTTGAGTCCCGGGGCGAAAGAAACCGCCTTGCATCCGGCGCGGCCACAGCGTGTGTTGGGCACCAACGAGGTCTATGACATTGCCGCCAACAAATGGGAAACGAAGAGCCCGATGCCGACGACCCGCAATCATGCGGCCGCCGGTGTGGTGAACGGCAAGATTTACATCATAGGCGGTCGCGTCGGTAACGCGTTTATTACGCGTGCGAGCAACACTGACGTGGTGGAGGAATACGATCCGGCCACCGACCAGTGGGGGGCGTTGCTGGCGCCGATGCCGACTGCGCGCAGCGCCACCGCTTGGGGCACATATAAAGGCAAGATCTATGTGGCCGGCGGCGAAATGCGTACCGATCGTTTATCGGCGACTTTCCGCGCGGTGGAGGCCTATGATCCGGCGACCAATCGTTGGACCTCGCTGCCGTCGATGGAGGTCTCGCGTCACGGTCTGGCCGGCGACATTGTCGGTGCGCGCCTGCATCTGGTCAGCGGCAACGTGCAATCCGGCGGCCCCGAGGGCATGCTGATTGCCACCGATGTTCACGATGCATTGGAGCTCGAGTCCGGCGCCAAATAGTCTACGGATGTCGCTATTAAAGGCCGCGTGCGTGAGTGCGCGGCCTTTTTTCATGGCACGGCGGGGCGGGGTCGCTGGGCTATAATCCGCGCCTTTCTCAGGCCGCGGCACGCACCGTTTCCCATATGAATGTATTGTACGAAGAGGACGGTGGCTTTAAGGTCGGCGCCATCTTGGCCGACAACGATAGCTCGCTGCAGGTCGAGGCGCCGCACGGCAAGCGTTCCAAGATCAAGTCGAGTGCCGTGATGTTGCGTTTTGATCAGCCCGCGCTGGCTGCTTTCATGGACGCCGCGCAACGCACCGCCGCCGAGATTGATATCGATTTCATGTGGGAGTGTTGCGGCGCGGATGAATTCGCGTTCGAAACGCTCGGCCGCGAATACTTTGGTCATGCGCCGAGTGCGCTGGAGTCGGCCGGCCTGCTGCTGCGCCTGCATGGCGCACCGATGTATTTTTACAAGAAGGGCAAGGGACGCTACAAGGCGGCGCCCGCCGAGGCGCTGCGCGCGGCGCTGGCCAGCGTCGAGAAAAAACGCCTGCTGGCCGAACAGAAACAGGCTTACATCGACGATCTGGCGGGGGGGCGGTTGCCGCCCGCGTTTCAGCCGCTGCTCTCGCAATTGCTTTATGCACCGGACAAAAACAGTCTGGAGTGGAAGGCGCTGGAAGCCGTTTGCGAACAGCAGAAGCTGGTGCCGGCCAAGGTGTTCGAGCGCTGTGGTGCGCTCGCCTCGGCGCATGATTATCACCTCGGACATTTTCTGTTCGAGCATTTTCCGGATGGCACGGCGTTTGGCGAAGTGCCGGCGGTGGCCTTGTCTGACGCGTTGCCGCTGGCAGCGGTCGAGGCTTTTAGCATCGACGACGAAACGACTACGGAAATCGACGATGCGTTCTCGGTGGTGGTGCTGGCCAACGGCAACGCCCGTTTTGGTATTCATATCGCCGCACCGGCGCTCGGCATCGCGCCCGATTCGGCGCTGGATGTGGCGGCGCGTGGGCGCTTGTCGACGGTTTATTTTCCGGGCGACAAGATCACCATGTTGCCGACGGCGGCGATTGATCTGTTTACTTTGCTGGCCGGGGCGGCGCGTCCGGCCTTGTCGCTATACCTCGAAGTTGATCCGGCCGGCGTCATTGTCACCAGCCATAGCGGTTGCGAGCGGGTGCCGATTGCCGCCAATTTGCGTCATGGCGAACTCGAAAACGTGTTCACGGAAGAAGCGCTCACTACCGGTAATATCCAGCACCGCTTTGGTTCTGAGATCACCGCCCTGTGGCGTCTGGCACAGCAGCTGCAGGTCGGTCGCGGCAAGGCGGACAACCCCAACGACCAGCAGCGTACGGAATACAACTTCTATGTTGAGGCCGGCCAGGTGCGTATCGTCGCGCGCCGGCGCGGTTCACCGATCGACAAGCTGGTGGCGGAAATGATGATCCACGCCAATGCCGAATGGGGGCGCGCGCTGAGCGAGGCTGGTTTTATCGGGGCCTATCGCGCCCAAACCGGTGGCGTGGCGCGTATGACCACCGTGCCGACGCCGCACGACGGGCTAGGCGTCAAGCAATACGCGTGGTCAAGTTCGCCGCTGCGCCGTTATGTCGATTTGATCAATCAGCGCCAGTTACTGGCGCTGTTTACGCAGGCGCCGGCACCCTATGCGCAGGGCGCGCCCGAGGTGATGGCCGCGCTGCGCGATTTCGAGCTGGCCTATGACAGTTATGGCGAGTTTCAGCGCATGATGGAACGCTACTGGTGTCTGCGCTGGATCGAGCAGGAACAGGCGGCCGAACTCAATGCGACGGTGATCCGCGACAACCTGGTGCGTTTCGACCGTATCCCGCTGGTCATCCGCGTGCCGTCGCTGCGTGACGCGCCGCCAGGTTCGAATGTACGCATTGCGCTGTCGCGCCTCGATTTTTGGGAGCTTGCGGTGCATGCGGAGTTCGTCGGGATCAATCCTGCAGTTTGATGTGTGATGCTCTTAAATAGCCTTAAATAGACATTGCAAAGCATTGTCATATAAGATATTTTATGCCGATCCGTAGACCTGCCGTCGAACCCAAGGACGGCACAGGCGCGAGTCATGACATGAGTGCAATAGGCCTAAACAAGAACCTGCTGACGGGACGATTTTCGATGCCGTCGCTCCCTCTGCCTTGGGCGGAACGTTGGCGTACGTTCCAGCGGCGCTGGTTCGCGCTCGATTACGAAACCCGTTTCCAGTACGCCGTGCTGGCATCCGTCCTGCTGCATGGCTTTGTTTTATTCGGCATCAGTTTTCGTCCGCCTGATTTGTCGAAACTCGGCAGCGTTGCGCCGTCGCTTGAAGTCGTTCTGGTCAATGCGAAATCAAAAAATCGGCCCGAGCAGAGCGATATTCTGGCCCAGCACAATCTCGATGGCGGCGGCACGACTGATCTCGATCGCCGTGCGAAGAGCCCCTTGCCGGTGTCGCGCAACGACAAGCAGACCGCCGAAGTCACCATGGAGGCCAGCCGCTTACAGCAGCTCGAGCAGGAGGCGCGCCGCTTGATGACGCAGTTAAACGCGCCGACCAAAGTGGAGTCGGCACCGCCGCAAGCGCAGCAGCAGACCGATTCAAAGACCTCGCCCACCGCGCAAGACATCATGAGCCGCAGCCTCGAAATCGCGCGGCTTGAGGCGCAGATTGCGAAAGACTGGGATGCAGTGCAAAAACGCCCGCGCCGTCAGTTCGTCGGCGCCCGCACCCGTGAATATCGATTTAGTCGCTATATCGACGACTGGCGGCAGAAGATCGAGCGCATCGGCACGCTGAATTATCCGGCTGCCGCACGCGATCAGAAAATTTACGGCAGCTTGCAGCTGACGGTATCGATCCGCCCCAATGGCGCTGTCGAGAGCGTTGAAATCAACCGATCCTCAGGTCACAAGGTGCTCGATGACGCGGCGGAGCGTATCGTGCATATGGGTTCGCCGTATGCCGCTTTCCCTGCTGACATTGCCAGGGATACGGATATCCTCAGCATTACACGAACCTGGATTTTTACCCGTTCTGATCAGCTTGCAACCGAGTAATATGCGCCGCGTTTCGCCCGATTTTTTTAATTGCATGACAATAGCTGGTCGCTTGCGCAGCTGTTGAAGAGCGTCCGCAGTCTGTCGATTGCACCGCACCCCGCCAGCCGCTTACTTACAATACACCCCTATGACTGACCGTTACGCCGTCGTCGGCAATCCCGTTGCCCACAGCCTCTCGCCGCAGATCCATGCCGCCTTCGCTGGCCAGAGCGGCGCTGATCTTGAATACACGCGCCTGCTCGCACCGCTCGATGGTTTTGCCGCCAGTGTGGCGGCGTTTCGCGCGGCGGGCGGCTGCGGCGTCAATGTGACCTTGCCGTTCAAGCTCGAAGCGTGGCGTCTGGCGACCCGTCGCAGCGAGCGTGCGGAACAGGCCGAGGCGGTGAATACCCTGCACTTCGACGGCGCGCAGATATTCGGTGACAACACCGATGGTGCGGGTCTCAGCCGAGATATCGAACTTAATCTTGGCATGGCAATCGGCGGTCAGCGCGTGCTGCTGCTCGGGGCCGGCGGCGCCGCGCGTGGCGTGCTGTTGCCGCTGATCGAGCGCGCACCGGCGGCGCTGGTGATTGCCAATCGCAGTCCTGACAAGGCGCTGCAACTGGCACAACATTTCAGCCGCTGGGGAGATTGTTCCGCACAATCCTATGCAGCGCTGGGCGGGATGGCATTCGATCTCGTGATCAACGCCACCTCCGCCAGTGTGGCTGGTGCACTGCCGCCGCTGCCTGCGGGGGTGTTTGCAGCCGGTGCGCTGGCCTACGACATGATGTACGGCGAGAAAGCCGCGTTGTTTCTCGATTTTGCGCGACAGCTGGGGGCGGCACAGACCGCCGATGGCCTTGGCATGCTGGTCGAGCAGGCGGCGGAGTCATTTTTTGTCTGGCGTGGTGTGCGTCCGCAAACCGCACCCGTGATCGCCGCGCTGCGGCAAAAGCGCTGATGGCTATCCGCTGCAAGGGCTGCAAGGTGGTCGCGCCGTGCGTGCCCTGCTGAGGTTTTTTAGCCGTACCATCGGCTACTCCATACTGGCGGCGTTGATTGGACTGGTGCTCCTGCAGTTCTGGTTTTTTTTGCACATCTGGTACTGGGTCGATCACAACCCGTCATCCACTGCCTTCATGGACGCGCGACTCGAACGCCTGCATGAAAAAAATCCGCAGGCGCGGCTGGAGTTTCGCTGGGTGCCCTATGCGCGCATTTCATCGCATCTCAAGCGCGCGATTGTGGTCGCCGAAGATGCCAAATTTCCCAATCACCAGGGCTTTGATTGGGATGGCATACGCAATGCCTATGAGAGAAACCGGCAGAAGGGCAAGGTGGTGGCCGGCGGCTCGACGATTACGCAGCAGCTGGCGAAGAATCTTTTTCTGTCTGGTGAGCGCACCTGGTGGCGCAAAGCCCAGGAGGCGGCGATCACCGTGATGATTGAAGCGGTGATGAGCAAGAAGCGGATCTTCGAGATTTATCTCAACGTAATCGAGTGGGGCAACGGGGTGTTTGGCGCCGAGGCCGCCGCGCAATATCATTTCGGCGTGCCTGCCAGTCAGTTGAGTGCCGAGCAGGCCGCCCAGCTGGCGGCGATGGTGCCGAGCCCGCGGCGTTACCGGCCCGGGGTTGAGACACCTTACTTGAACAAACGTACGGAAATTATTTTGTCGCGTATGGGTAGGGCGGCGCTGCCCTGAGCAGCCTGTATCCATCTTCGATGTGCCGCCTGGGACACTGGGCGTGCGCGCCGCTTGACCGCACACCGCTCGCGGCATAACCTGCTCCGATTGGCGGAAGCAAGCGAGAAAATCATGCAACAAAAACAATCGCAGCCGAGGGGGCGTCCCGTAGAACACGGTCTGCAGACGATCGCAATGACGGCGGTGGTGTGCGCGTTATCGTGGCTGTCAGCGGCGGGCGCACAAACGCTGGCACCCTATCAGGTCGAGGGCGGTGAAATACCGACGCCGTTGGCGGCGCCCGGAGAGCCGTCGCGCGGGCGTGCCATCGTGCTGAGCCGCGAATCCGGCAATTGTTTTTTGTGCCACGCGTTTGCCGATGCCGGGGGCGCTGCGGCCGGTAATCTGGGGCCGCCGATGGCGGGTGTCGGCGCGCGGCTGGGGCAGGGCCAATTGCGCCTGCGTGTGGTTGATTCAGCGCGCATCAATCCGCAATCGATCATGCCCGCTTACTATCGTATTGAGGGTTTCAACCAGGTGGCTCCCGCGTATCGCGGTAAGCCGTTATTGAGTCCGCAGCAGGTCGAGGACGTCGTTGCATATTTGGTACAACTCAAATGACTGAATGGATAAACCGGCGCCGCTTTATGGCGCGCATTGCAGCGCTGCTTGTGCTTCCCCTGCTAAATCTGCGTAGCGCGCGCGCGCAAACGTCTGCGGCGGATGCCCTGCTCGAAAAAATTACCGGCGGTGCGCCGTTACAGACTGGCCGCGTCAGGCTGGAGATTCCGGCATTGGCGGATAACGGCAATTCGGTCAGCCTGCGTGTGGTGGTCGAGAGCCCGATGACCCCCGCCAACTACGTCAAGAGCATACATTTGGTGGCGCCCAAAAATCCGCGCCCCGGTGTCGCCAGCTTTTTCTTTGGTGCCAGTGCCGGCAAGCCGCAGCTCACCACGCGCATCCGCTTGTCGGGGTCACAGGGTGTGATGGCAATCGCGGCGATGTCGGATGGTTCCTTCTGGTCGGCAACCACCGAGGTTGCGGTGACCGTTTCCGCTTGTTGGGATGCAAGCTGATGGCCGCCCGCATTGCAGTGCCGCAAAACGCGCGTCGCGGCGACCAGATCGAAATCCGGATCGCCATCCAGCATCCGATGGAAACCGGTTATCGCGTCGAGGACAACGGCACGGCGATCACGAAGAACGTCATCAACAAGCTGGTTTGTCGTTACAACGGTGCCGAGGTGTTTCGCGCGGAAATGGGTTCAGGGATATCGGCTAATCCCTACCTGTCGTTTTTTATTGTCGCTGCCGCTTCCGGTGAATTACGCTTTGATTGGGTGGACGATACTGGCGTGGCAGGAAGCGAACGCGCGGCGATTATCGTCGCCTGATGAATTCGCACCGTCTGGCCGTGCGGCTTCTGGCCCTGTTCTTCGTATGTGTTTGCAGCAGCACGCTGGCGCAGCCTGCCGCACGTCCGGCGCCATTGAAATCAGGCATTGAATTTACCGGTGCCGAAGTGCGCGCTTTGCAGGGTGATGAATTTGCCAATCCGGGCATGTTGTGGATTTTGCGTGGTAGTGCGTTGTGGGATCAGCCGGCCGGCAAAGAGGCGCGCGCCTGCGCTGGCTGCCATGGCGAGGCGGCCGCCGGCATGAAGGCGGTTGCCACACGCTATCCGCAGATCGACAGGGCCAGCGGCGCCTTGATCAATCTCGAAGGGCGTATCCAGCAGTGTCGTGAACAGCGCCAGCATGCGCCGCCGCTCAAATATGAGTCCGAAGAATTGCTGGGCCTGACGGCTTACGTTCGTCAGCAATCGAATGGCATGCCTATGAGTATTAGCATCGCGGGGGCGGCACAGCCGCATTTCGAGCGCGGGCGTGAGTTTTATTACCGGCGCTTCGGTCAGATGAACCTCTCCTGCGCGCAATGTCATCAGGATAATTGGGGTAAGAAGCTCGGTCCGGAAGCCATCAGCCAGGGGCACGGCAATCCCTATCCGATTTATCGCCTCGAATGGCAGACCATGGGGTCCTTGCATCGCCGTTTCCGCAGTTGTTTGTCGGGCGTGCGCGCAGAGATGCTGCCGCAGGGGGCGCCGGCTTATCTCGATCTGGAACTCTATCTGGCGTGGCGTAGCGGTAATCTGCCGATTGAGGCCCCTGGCGTGCGGCGATAAGCGCTGTTCTGTGCACCAACCGCGTTAACTTGCGTATAAAAACGAAGGGGGCCTCAGCCCCCTTGTTTTTCGTGCCGCGGACTTTGATCAACGCATGGAGGCGTTGATTTTTTCGAGCGCTGCATTACCCGGGCAGAGATCGCGTACGCCGAAGCTGTTCAACGGGACGCCGACGGTTTCCATGTGCTCGTGCAAGTCCTGAGAATCAGGATTGACGTAGAGCAGGCCGGTCACCACTTCACCCTCCGCAGCACGTTCCTGCAGATAGTTCATGACCTTGATCTTGTCGGTGGCATCGTAATCTTCGGCCAGCTTGCGCAGCCGCAGGATCGAACCGTCGTGTTGTTTGACGGTGGTCACGGTACCCGGTGCGTATTCCGCGGTGATTTCCTCGCGGCCGGTGATGAAATCAAGGCGGTTGACCGCTTCATTGTGCGCGCGCACGTAGTCGTAACTCTTGGTTGAACCCGAGTGGTTGTTAAAGGCCACGCAGGGTGAGACGACGTCGATGAAGGCGGCGCCCTGATGTTCGATCGCGCCTTTGATCAGCGGTACCAGTTGCTGCTTGTCACCGGAGAAGCTGCGGCCGACGTAGGTGGCACCGAGTTGCAGCGCAAGACCGACCATGTCGATCGGTTCGTCGCTGTTGACGACGCCGCGCTTGGATTTCGAGCCTTTGTCAGCGGTGGCGGAGAACTGCCCTTTGGTGAGGCCGTAGACACCGTTGTTTTCGACGATATAGACCATGTTGACGCCGCGCCGCATGCAATGCGCAAACTGGCCGAGTCCGATCGACGCCGAGTCGCCGTCGCCCGACACGCCCATGTAGAGCAGTTCGCGGTTGGCCAGATTTGCACCGGTCAGTACTGAGGGCATACGACCGTGCACGCTGTTAAAGCCGTGTGAATTACCGAGGAAATAATCGGGGGTCTTTGAGCTGCAACCGATGCCCGAGAGTTTGGCCACCCGGTGCGGCTGGATGTTCATCTCCCAGCACGCCTGGATGATAGACGCCGAAATGGAATCGTGGCCGCAACCGGCGCAGAGGGTTGAAATCTTGCCTTCGTAATCACGCCGGGTGTGGCCGACCGCGTTCTTCGGTAGATCGGGATGATGGAGCGACGGTTTGGCGATATAGGTCATGACACCACCTTTTTGAGCGGCACCACAGTATGGGCGGCCGCATGTTGCGAAATTTGTTCAACGATGAAGCGCGCGGTGATCGGCGTGCCGTCGTAATGCAACACCGACAGCAGGTGTGCCGGGTTGACCTTCGCTTCAGTAACAAGCAGCGTTTTGAGCTGCGCGTCGCGGTTTTGCTCGATTAAAAACACCCACGGGTGCGAGGCGACGAAATCAGCGATCTCATCCTGGAACGGAAAGCTGCGCACGCGCAAAGCGTTGACGTAAATGCCGCGTGTGGCGAGTACGTCGAGTGCTTCCTGCATGGCCGGGCTGGTCGAGCCGTAGAAGATCGCACCGAAGCGCGCTGGTTTTTCCGACGCGTAGAGCACCGGCGAGGGCGCGTATTTTTTCGCGGTATCGAATTTGCGCAACAGGCGGTCGACGTTATAGGTGTAGTCGGCGCCGGTTTCACTGTATTGCGCATAACGGTTCTTGGTGGTGCCGCGCGTGAAGTAACCGCCGCGCGTCGGGTGGGTGCCCGGCAGCGTGCGGAACGGGATGCCGTCGCCATCGACGTCGTTGTAGCGGCCGAAATCACGGCCGGCTTCGAGTTCTTCGTAGGACATGACCTTGCCGCGGTCATACTCCTGTGCGTCGTCCCAGGTCAGCGGATCGCAGAGGCGCGTGTTCATGCCGATGTCGAGATCGGTCATGACGAAGATCGGTGTTTGCAGACGCTCGGCCAGATCAAAGGCCTTGGCCGTGAGTTCGAAACACTCGCGTGGGTCTTCGGGGAATAACAGCACGTGTTTGGTATCGCCATGCGAAGCGTAGGCACAGGCCAGTACATCCGACTGCTGGGTGCGCGTCGGCATACCGGTTGAGGGGCCGCCGCGCTGTACGTCGACGATGACCGCCGGGATTTCCGCAAAATAGGCGAGCCCGATGAATTCGCTCATGAGCGAGATGCCGGGGCCGGAGGTCGCGGTGAAGGAGCGCGCGCCGTTCCAGCCGGCGCCGATCACTATACCGATCGAGGCGAGTTCGTCTTCGGCCTGCACAATGGCGTATTTGTGCTTGCCGGTTGCGGCATCTGCACGGTATTTCTGGCAATGCTTGATAAACGCTTCGGCCACCGAGGAGGAGGGCGTGATCGGATACCAGGCGCAGATAGTCGCGCCACCATAGACAGCGCCGAGGGCGATGGCATTATTGCCTTCGAGGAAGATCTTGTCGCCCACGGCGTCGGCGCGTTTGATACGTAGTCCGATCGGGCACCCGAGATGTTCAAGCGCATAGTCGCGACCGAGGCGCAGGGCCTTGATATTGGATTGCAGCAACGCTTCTTTACCCTTGTACTGTTCGCCGAACAGACGTTCGATTTCAGCCGGGTCGATCTCCAGTAACGCCGACAGCGCACCGACATAAATAATATTTTTGAAGAGCTGGCGCTGGCGCGGATCGGTATAGGTCGCATTACAGATGCCGGTGAGCGGCATGCCGAGGATCGTAATGTCGTCGCGGAACTTTGATTTCGGCAGCGGTTTGGTGTTGTCGTAGAACAGGTAGCCGCCCGGCTCGATTTCCTTGACGTCGTTGTCCCAGGTCTGCGGATTCATGGCGACCATCAGATCGACGCCGCCGCGGCGCGCCTGATAGCCGGCCTCGGTTACGCGCACCTCATACCAGGTCGGCAGCCCCTGGATGTTCGACGGGAAGATATTACGCGGCGCGACCGGCACGCCCATGCGCAGGATGGCGCGCGCAAACAGTTCGTTTGCACTGGCTGAGCCGGAGCCATTGACGTTGGCAAATTTGATGACGAAGTCGTTTGTTGCTTCTATGCGTTTCATTCGAACAGACCCTTTGTTGTCCGTGGTTTTCGCGACGGTAGATAGAGGTTTGCGGGTAATCAGGCGGCGCGTTTCTGTGATTTGTTACGGCAACCCGGACCGGCGTACGTCATTTCAAGGAAGAACTTCTGCATGTCCCAGGCGCCTGTCGGGCAGCGTTCGGCGCACAGGCCGCAATGCAGACAAACGTCTTCGTCCTTGGCCATGATGCGGCCGGTTTTCAAGCCGTCAGCGATGTAGATATCCTGCGTGAGGTTTTTTGCCGGCGCGTTGAGTTGCGTGCGCAGGACGGATTCTTCCTCATTTTCGGTGAAGGTGATGCAATCCATCGGGCAAATATCAACGCAGGCATCGCACTCGATGCACAGTTTCGGCTCAAACACCGTCTGCGCATCGCAGTTCAGGCAACGTTGTGCCTCGGCGAGTGCGAGCTTTTGGTCGAAACCCAATTCAACCTCGACCTTGATGTTTTTCAGCGCGATTTTCTGATCCTTCAGCGGCACTTTATAGCGCTGATCATTGGACACCGCGTTGTCGTAGCTCCATTCGTGGATACCCATTTTCTGCGACATCAGATTGCTCATCGGCGCCGGGCGCTGCTTGAGGTCTTCGCTGTTGCAGAATTTGTCGATGGAAATAGCCGCCTCGTGGCCGTGTGCCACCGCCCAGATGATGTTCTTGGGACCAAAGGCTGCGTCACCGCCGAAAAATACGCTGGGGATCGTCGATTGCATGGTGACCTTGTCGACCACTGGCATGTCCCATTGATCGTCGAATTCGAGGCCGATATCACGTTCGATCCAGGGGAAGGCGTTTTCCTGACCGACTGCAACGAGCACGTCATCGCATTCGAAGAGTTGATCCGGTTCGCCGGTCGACACCAGCTTGCGCCGGCCCTTGGCGTCGTATTCCGCCTTGACCTTCTCGAAGGTCATGCCGGTGAGTTTGCCGTCCTTGTGCACGAAGGTTTTCGGCACCAGGTAGTTCAGGATCGGGATGCCTTCGTGCGCGGCATCTTCCTTCTCCCACGGGCTGGCTTTCATTTCTTCGAAGCCCGAACGCACGATCACCTTGACGTCTTCGCCACCCAGGCGTTTCGACGAACGGCAGCAGTCCATTGCCGTGTTACCGCCGCCCAGCACGATGACGCGCTTGCCGATTTTTTCGGTATGGCCGAACGAAACGCTCGACAACCAGTCGATGCCGATGTGGATGTTCTTCGCCGCTTCCTGGCGGCCCGGGAGTTCGAGGGCACGGCCACGTGGCGCGCCAGTGCCGACAAATACAGCGTCATATTTTTCGTCGAGGATTGTTTTCAGGCTTGCAACGGTGATGCCGTTCTTGAAGGCCACGCCAAGGTTGAAGACGTAGCCGACTTCTTCGTCGATCACTTCCATCGGCAGGCGGAAACGCGGAATTTGCGACCAGATCATGCCACCGGCGCGTTGATCGCGATCATAGACAGTGACATCGTAGCCGAGCGGCGCGAGGTCGCGCGCGACCGTCAGCGAAGAGGGGCCGGCGCCGATGCAGGCGATGCGTTTGCCGTTTTTCTGGGTCGGCGCTTTCGGCATGCGCGGATTGACGTCATCCTTGTAATCGGCGGCCACACGTTTCAGGCGGCAGATGGCGACTGGTTCCGGCTTCTCGCCGTTGTTTTCTTCGACCCGTCCGCGCCGGCAGGCCGGTTCGCAGGGGCGGTCGCAGGTGCGGCCCAGAATGCCGGGAAACACATTCGAATACCAGTTAATCATGTAGGCATCGCTGTATTTGCCGTCCGCGATCAGGCGGATATATTCAGGAACTGGCGTATGGGCGGGACACGCCAACTGACAATCGACCACTTTATGGAAGTAGTCGGGGTTGGAAATATCGGTGGGTTTCAATTGTTCTCCTTGTTTCGCCCGCCGCCTACATTTGCGGTTTCCTGCGCGCTAGAAAAACACTAACGCGCGAGTGCTAAAACAGACTGACGGCGGTTTGGGTGGCCGCTATATTACGCCTCCTATGCTGCGGTGAAAAGCCTTGAAATTTCAAGCACTAGAGTTGTTATTGCGAGGGCGCGTGTGGGCGCTGCAATGGGGCTTTCCGGGGCGCTTTAGAAAAACCGGTAAATCGTTAATTTTGCGGCAAAAAAGAGAAATGTTGCGAGCGTTTGCCGGTATTTGTGGCAGTGCGCCGCGCAGCCTCGATTGGGGCGCCGCCATCTTGCCAATCATCAATTCTTGACCGGCCCGGCGTAACGCAGAATATAAATCCCCGGCTGTGCGCTGCCGGTGAGGTATCTGTAGCCGCGGCTGTCGAGGCAGACCTCTTTCATGCGCAGGTGGTTGCGGTAGGACTCGAGATACACTTTTTCTGGCGGCTACGGATGGTGGCGCCGCTACTGGTAAGCGCGATACCGCAAACGGTTTGGCCGGGTTGCTGAGGTCGAGGATGACGTAGATGTCGCGGTCATAGCGTTTTACGTTGGCGGCCAGATGCAGGTCACGGCCGCCCTGATAGGCGTTGCGGTGGGGCGGGCGGGCCTCGGGCTTGGCGGTGTGCCAGCGGCCAAGTTCTTTCGGGTTGAGCGGAACAGTCACCTGTTACATCGATCACGCTTTAGCCTGGCATGTTGTAATGCGCGCTAATTGCTAATCGCTAATTGCTAATCGCTAATCAGCGTTCGCCGGCGCGCAGAAAAGAAGGGCGGTTTTCAGGATGACCGCGGTGCAACGCGCCACGGCTGAAGTGTTTAACGAACCGTCCCTCGCACGATTATTTTTTTGGCATATATAAATCCGTGATGCTGCCTTCGGCGATTTCCGCCGCGAAGAACACCGTCTCCGAGAGCGTCGGATGCGGGTGTATGGTGAGTCCGATATCGGTGGCGTCGGCCCCCATCTCCAGCGCGAGCACGGTTTCGGCGATCAATTCGCCGGCGTTGATACCGACCATACCGGCGCCGATTATGCGTTTGGTTTCTTTGTCGAAGAGTAGTTTGGTCATGCCTTCTGCACGGCCGGTTGCCAGCGCGCGGCCGCTGGCCGCCCACGGAAACACCGCCTTGTCATAGGCGATCCCCTGTTTTTCTGCCTGCGTTTCGGTGAGCCCCATCCACGCCACTTCCGGATCGGTGTAGGCGACCGACGGGATGGTGCGTGCGTCGAAGGCGACCTTGTGCCCGGCGATGACCTCGGCGGCGAGTTTGGCCTCGTGGGTGGCCTTGTGCGCGAGCATTGGTTCGCCCGCCACATCGCCGATGCCGAAGATATGCGGCACGTTGGTGCGCATTTGTTTGTCGACGGGAATGAAGCCGCGTTCATTGACCGTGACGCCGGCGGCCTCGGCCTTGAGCTCGCGCCCGTTGGGACGGCGGCCGACCGCCATCAGCGCATAGTCGAAGGTGTCAGTCGTGTTCGTGGCACCTTCGAACGTCACCTTCAAGCCGTCTTTGACCGCCTCGATTTTGGCGACCTTGGTTTTCAGCAATATCTTTTCGTACCGTTTCTCCAGCCGTTTGGCGAGCGGACGCACGACGTCGCGGTCCGCGCCGGTTATCAGGCCATCCATCAGTTCGACCACGGTGATTTTTGAACCCAGCGCGTCGAACACCGTCGCCATCTCGAGGCCGATGATGCCGCCGCCGATGACGAGCAGGCGTTTGGGAATCTCCGGTAACGCCAGCGCACCGGTTGAATCGATCAAACGCGGATTGTCGTAGGGAAAGCCCGGAATGCGCGCCACGCTGGAGCCGGCGGCGATGATGCAGTGATCAAAGGAAACGGTTTTCACGCCGTCTTTTGTTTCCACCCGTATCATGTTGGCTGAGGCAAATTCGCCGCGGCCCTCGACTACGGTGACTTTGCGCTGTTTGGCCAGTACCCCCAGCCCCTTGGTCAGTTTGCCGATGACGCTGTCTTTCCAGTCGCGTAGTTTGTCGAGTTCGATTTTGGGCGCGCCGAAGGTCACGCCATGCGCACTCATCTCGCTCGCTTCGGTAATCACGCGTGCCACATGCAATAGCGCCTTGGACGGAATACAGCCGACATTCAGGCAGACGCCGCCAAGCGTCGCATCTCGTTCGATCAAAACGGTTTTGAGGCCGAGGTCGGCGGCACGGAACGCCGCGGTATAGCCACCGGGGCCGGCGCCCAGAACGACGACTTCCGCGTGGATGTCGCCTTTGGGGCCGGCGTAGGGCGCGATAGCGGTCGGGTGTGCGCCGGGCGCTGATGCTGCAGGTGCTGCAGGTGCTGCAGGTGCCGCTGTCGTTGCTGACTTGGCCGGTGCGGTGGCGGGTGCAACCGCCGGCGCTGCAGACGGCACTGCGGTGGCAGCTGCCGGCGCATCCGCGGCGTCCGCGGCGTCTGCGGCATCTGGGTCTAACATTAGAATCAACGTGCCTTTGGAGGCCTTATCGCCGACTTTGATCCGGAGTTCTTTCACGGTGCCGGCGGACGGTGCCGGCACTTCGAGTGTCGCCTTGTCGGATTCGAGCGAGAGCAGCGGGTCTTCCGCGCTGACGTGATCACCTGGCTTGACCATGATTTCAATGACGGGAATGTCTTTGAAGTCGCCGATATCGGGGACTTTGACTTCGATCGTGTTGCTCATTGCGAAAACCCCTTTTAGCCACAGAGGGCACAGAGCACGCTGAGAATATTCGCGTTAAATGCGCGACATCACGTGTTTTTACTCTGCGCCCTCTGTGTTCTCTGTGGCAAAGAATTCAGTTTCTGATCTGGCCGTCGCCAAACACCACCCATTTCAGCGAGGTCAGTCCTTCAAGACCGACCGGACCACGGGCGTGCAACTTGTCGGTTGAAATGCCGATTTCAGCGCCAAGGCCGTATTCGTAGCCATCGGCGAAACGTGTTGAGGCGTTGACCATCACCGAACTCGAATCGACTTCGCGCAGAAAACGCTGCGCGCGCACGACGTCTTCGGTGACGATGGCGTCGGTGTGCTGTGAGCTGTAGGTGGCAATGTGCTCGATCGCCTGCTCGATGCCGTCGACCACCCGTACCGACAAGATGGCGTCGAGGTATTCGGTGCGCCAGTCTTCCTCGGTGGCGGCTTTCATCGCGGGGACGATGCGGCGTGCTGCTTCGTCGCCGCGCAGCTCGATGCCCTTGGCCTGATAAACGGCGGCGAGTGTTGGCAGGATGTCGGCGGCAACGGCGCGTGCCACCAGCAGTGTTTCCATCGTGTTGCAGGTGCCCAGACGCTGGGTTTTGGCGTTATCAGCAATGCGGATCGCCTTGTCGAAATCCGCCTTGTCGTCGATGTAGACGTGGCAGATGCCATCGAGGTGTTTGATCATCGGAATGCGCGATTCGGCCATCACGCGTTCAATCAGGCTCTTGCCGCCGCGCGGCACTACGATGTCGATGCAGTCGTTCATGCGCAGCAGCGCGCCGACCGCGGCGCGGTCGGTGGTGTTGACCACTTGCACCGCATCCTCGGGGAGGCCGGCACCGCGCAGGCCTTCCTGCACGCATAGCGCAATCGCCTGGTTGGAATGGATCGATTCGGAACCGCCGCGCAGGATGCAGGCATTGCCGGATTTGAGGCAGAGCCCGGCGGCGTCGGCGGTGACGTTGGGCCGTGATTCGTAAATGATGGCGATGACCCCGAGCGGTACGCGCATGCGTCCGACCTTGATGCCGGAGGGGCGTTCTTGCAGTTCGCTGACGGCGCCGATCGGATCGTCGAGGCGTGCGATCTGGCGCAGGCCGTCGGCCATGGCGGCGACGGTTTTCTCGGTCAGCGTCAGCCGATCGATCGCAGCTGAATCGAGTTTCGCGGCGCGGGCCGCGGCGACGTCTTGCGCATTGGCTGCAAGCAGGCGCGCACAGTCGCGTTCGATCGCCTCAGCCGTTAGCGTGAGCGCCTTGTTTTTGGTGGCACTGTCGGCTTTGGCAACCAGGCGCGACGCGGCGCGTGCGCGTGTGCCGAGGTCCTGCATGTAAGTTTTGATTTCCACGTGCGAATGATACCGTGATTCGCGCTGCGGCCTGAAGCACGGCGCGTGTTTTGGCGTGCGCTCAGGCGGCTTTCGCGGGGCGCGTCGCGAAACGTAGTCCGAGTTGCAGCAATTCATCCCAGACGTCGCCGCGTGCCAGCCCCTTGCTGATGCGATCAATGCGCGCGGCGTGCAGCAGGGCCGCCTCGACCTGTTTGCTGCTGATGCGGTTGATGTGGCGTTGCAGAAGTTGCTGGCGCGGGCCCCAGATGCGCAGGTCGCGCATTGCCTGCTGCAGTGGCAGACCGCTGTCGATCGCAGCACGCAGGCGGCCGGCGCCGCGGATTTCTTCGCTCATCGCCCATAGAATCAAGGGCGGCGCCACGCCCTCACCATCGAGGCCGTCGAGGGTGCGCGCGAGCCGTGCGGCATCTCCGGCCAGCACCACCTCGCCCAGATCAAATACATCGAAGCGTGCGACGTCGAGCACGGCGTCTTTGACCTGGGCAAAGCTCAACTCGCCAGCGGGGAACAGCAGCGCCAGTTTTTGCACTTCCTGAAAGGCGGCCAGCAGATTGCCCTCGACCTTGCCGGCGATGAATTCAAGTGTGGCCTCATCCGCGCTTTGCTGCTGCGCGCGTAGCCGTGCGGCGATCCATGCCGGCAGGCGTTCGCGTTTGACCGCCTTCGCCTCCACCATGCTACCGGCGGCCTCGAGGGCGGCGAACCAGGATGACTTGCGGGCGCGCCAGTCCACTTCCGGCAGTTGGATCAGGGTCACGGTGTCGGGCGGCAGATTAGCGCTGTATTCCTGCAGCGTTTTGCCACCCTCGAGGCCGGGTTTGCCGCTCGGCACGCGCAGCTCCAGCAGGCGTAGCGTGGCGAACAATGATTGAGAAATGCCGCTGATGCGCAGGCGCGACCAGTCGAAGTGTTGTTCCGCAATCAGGACTTCGCGTTCGGCATAACCGTTTTCCCGCGCGCAGGCGCGGATGCGGTCGGCGGCTTCGATGACCAGCAGTGGTTCGTCGCCGAAGACGGTATAGAGGGGCGCCAGCTTGCGCTTGAGGTGGGTGGCGAGATCTTCGGCGGCGATCATCACGGCGTCAGGCGGCCGGGCTGTTCACGGCGCGATTTTCGCGGCAGCTTCCAGGCGTGCCGCCTGCAGCCGGCGCATCACCTGCTGCACCGCATCGTTGCGCATGTCGCGGATCAGCAGCCCTTCTTCCTGTTCCTTGCCGAGCACATCGCTGTCGTTGTAGGTCAGGTCGCGCTTGAGTTGCACTTCGCTGACTGGCAGCAGCTCGCGGCTGTCGCGATCGTTCAGGCGGTAGGAGACGCGGTAACGCAGTTGCAGTTCGCGCACGCGGCCGCTGCCTGAGAGCGAGAGGATTACCCGTTCGTTTTGTTCACCGACAATTTGCAGGATGACCTGCGCGTCCTTCGGGTTGTCGGTGACACGGGTGCTGCTGCCAGCGCGGACGGCGCGCCCGAGCAGGGTGGCGAAGGAAGGGGACCCCGAGATGAACATGCTCTCAAAGGGCAGTGTCGCCGCGCTGCGCAGATGAAAGCCGCAGGCGCCGAGCAGCGCGCACAGTGAGAGGGCTGTCGTCAGGCGCAAGGCGAATCTCGCGAGGCGTGATGGGTAGGCTGTGAGGGGCGCAGTTACAGCAAAAAACCGGTCGTTGCATGCCATAAATTTACGCCTCACCCCTTTCATCCCAGGCACCTACACTACCACGTTGACCAGACGACCCGGTACCAGCACGACTTTCTTCACCGCCTGGCCGGCAATGTATTTCTGCACGTTGGCGTTTTCCAGGGCCAGTTTTTCGATGGCAGCGCGATCCGCTGTTTTCGCCACACGCAGGCTACCGCGCAACTTGCCGTTGACTTGCAGCACCAGTTCGACTTCGTCGGCATCGAGTGCGGCGGCGTCGGCTTGCGGCCACGGTGCGTCGAGTATGTCGGCGCCCAGCCCCAGTGATTGCCATAGCGCGTGGCTAATATGCGGGGTAATCGGTGCCAGGATGCGCAGCAGGATACTGGTGGCCTCGGCGATCAACAGGCGTTGTTCGGCAACGCCAGCGTCGTCGGCTGTTTTGAGCGCGGCGAAGGCGGTCGTTGCGTTGAGTATTTTCATCGCCGCCGAGACCACGGTGTTGAACTGAAATTTGGCGAAGTCGAAATCTGCCTGCTTCAGCACGCTGTGAATCTCGCGACGAAAATCGGCGTGTGCGGCAACCGCTGGTTTCCAGCCGTTTGCGATGAGGGTAGCCGCGTTCACATTCTTCACGCCCCGCAAGGCGGCGCTGATCGCGCCCTGCTGGTCGTAAGCGTGGCCCCACACCCGTTTGAGGAAGCGCGATGCACCCTCGACGCCGCTGTCGGACCATTCCAGCGTCTGCTCGGGCGGACTGGCGAACATCATGAACAGACGCGCGGTGTCGGCACCGTATTCTTCGATCAGCGATTGCGGATCGACGCCGTTGTTTTTCGACTTCGACATGGTGCCGATGCCACCTGACTCGACCGGCTGGCCGTCGGCCTTCAGCGTAATGCCGGTGCGTTTGCCATTGGCATCGACCTCGATATTGACTTCAGTCGGGTTGAAGTAAACGATACGGCCGCCGCCCGTTGCACCCGTCGCGCCAGCCGCGGGTTGGACTGGTTTACGGAAGAATATTTCGTTCAGCACCATGCCCTGCGTGAGCAGGTTGGCGAACGGTTCGTCGAGCGTGACGAGCCCGAGGTCGCGCATGACTTTAGTCCAGAAGCGCGAGTAGAGCAGGTGCAGAATCGCGTGCTCGATACCACCGATGTATTGATCGACCGGCAGCCAGTATTTGGCGCGCTCGTCGACCATCGCGTTCTTTTGATCGGCACAGGTAAAGCGCGTGTAGTACCAGGACGAATCAACGAAGGTGTCCATGGTGTCGGTTTCGCGGCGTGCCGGCTTGCCGCACTGCGGGCAGCTGCAATCGAGAAAGTCGGCACGTTTGTGTAGCGGGTTACCGGCGCCGTCGGGCACGCAGTCTTCTGGCAGCACCACCGGCAGTTGATCGTCGGGCACCGGCACCACGCCGCAGGCGTCGCAGTGGATCAGCGGGATCGGCGTGCCCCAGTAGCGCTGGCGCGAAATGCCCCAGTCGCGCAGGCGCCACATGACCTGCTTGTCGCCGAGGTCTTTGGCTTTGAGATCGGCGGCCACCGCATCGACCGCTTGCAGATATTTAAGGCCGTCGTATTTGCCCGAATTGACGCAGACGCCGTGTTCCTTGTCGGCATACGATTCCTGCCAGCCATCGGTGCTGAAGGGTTTGCCTTCGACCGCGATGACTTGCGGAATCGGCAGCCCGTAAACCTTGGCGAAATGAAAATCCCGCTCATCGTGTGCCGGCACGCCCATCACCGCGCCGTCGCCGTAGCTCATCAGCACGTAGTTGCCGACCCAGACCTCGATCTTGGCACCGGTCAGCGGATGATCGACGTGGATGCCGGTGGGCATGCCTTTCTTTTCCATCGTCGCCATGTCGGCTTCGATGACGCTGCCGTGTTTGCATTCGTCGATGAAAGCGGCAAGTTGCGGATTGTTTTTCGCCGCGTGGGCGGCGAGCGGATGTTCGGCGGCCACCGCGCAGAAGGTTACGCCCATGATGGTGTCGGCGCGCGTGGTGAAGACCCAGAGTTTATCGGGAAGTGTCGTCTCGCCGGCAGCGGGCCATTGGATCGGAAAGGCAAAGCGCACACCGTAGCTCTTGCCGATCCAGTTCGCCTGCATGGTCTTCACGCGCTCGGGCCAGCCCGGCAGGGTGTCGAGCGCGCCGAGGAGCTCATCGGCGTATTTCGAGATCGCCATGTAATACATCGGGATCTCGCGCTTTTCGATCAGAGCGCCGGTGCGCCAGCCGCGACCGTCGATTACCTGTTCGTTGGCGAGTACCGTCTGGTCAATCGGGTCCCAGTTGACGGTGCCGGTTTTTTTATAGACCAGACCTTTTTCCAGCATGCGCAGGAACAGCCACTGGTTCCAGTGGTAGTAATCGGGTTTGCAGGTGGCCAGCTCGCGTTCCCAGTCAATCGCAAAGCCGAGCGACTGCAGCTGCTTTTTCATGTACGCGATGTTGTCGTAGGTCCACTTCGCCGGCGGCACGCCGTTGGCCATCGCCGCGTTTTCAGCCGGCAGGCCGAACGCATCCCAGCCCATCGGCTGCATCACGTTATAACCGCGCATGCGGTGATAACGAGACAGCGCATCGCCTATGGTATAGTTTCGCACGTGCCCCATATGCAGTTTCCCCGAGGGGTACGGGAACATCGACAGACAGTAATATTTGCGCTTGCCCGGTATTTCGACGGCGCGGAATGATTGTTTTTCATTCCACCAGGCGCGTGCTTTGGGTTCGATGTCGTGGGCGTTGTATTTGTGCTGTATGGTTGCGGGTTGCATGATGGTCTGCGCTTGCGACTAAACCACGCATTATACCCGTAACAAAACCGCCCCTCCGCGAGGCGCGCGGTCTGTCTGGAATCTGGAGCGCTCCATGAAAATGAAAGCCTTTCTGTTTGTGTTCTGCCTCTTGCTGGCTGGCTGCAGCGCGGCCGCCGAACGTGCCGTCATCGTCGTCGAGGCGGTACAAATGCCGGCCTGGGTCGAACATACAGGCGGTGCGCGTGTAGCACTCGCGATCGGTATGCGTCTCGCCAACAGCGATCGCATTTACACCGGCCCGGGTTCACGTGCGCTCTTGCGGCTGGTCGATGGCAGCGAGATCAAGCTGGGTGAAAACGGCATTCTCGCGCTGGCTGATCTTGGCAGCCACAAAAAACAGTTGCAGGATGTGGTGACGGCGTCTCTCGATGTGGTCAAAGGCGCGTTTCGCTTTAGCACCCGCGCGCTGTCCAAATTCCGTGGGCAACGCGACATCAAAGTGCGCGTCGTCACTATCACCGCCGGCATACGCGGCACCGATTTGTGGGCCAAAGCCGCTGAGGCGCGCGACGTCGTCTGTTTGATTGAGGGTGACATCACGGTGTTGCGTGGCGCTGAGGCCTTCACCATGAACGAGCCGATGTCGTTCTACATCGCGCCCAGAGGTCAGCCGGGCGAGGCGGTGGCGAAGGTGACGCAGCAGCAGCTGAATGAATGGGCTGCCGAGACAGACATCGCCAGTGGCAAGGGGGCTATCCGCAAGGGTGGCAAGTGGCGCGCCTATCTGGCCGAGGTGCCGACGCAGGACGAGGCGCTGAAAATTTATGATGCGCTGCGTGTCGCCGGCTATGCGGCGGAAATCAGTCCGCTGAAAAGCGATGAGGCGATGGCCTTTCGTGTGCGTATTTCCAACCTCCTGAGCAAGGCCGAAGCCGAGCTGTTGGGCGCTACCCTCAAGGGCCGTTTTGGCATTACTGAAACACGCGTTTCGCAGTAACATCGCGGGGCGATTCGCAGCAACGGCCGGCGTGCAGCCGGCCGTTGCTTTTTCAGCAGCGGACAAGGGCCGGTGGCGGTCGTCAATCAACCAATGAAGCGCATGCTATGAACACGGAATTCCTTACGGGCCTGAACGAGCGGCAGCACGAGGCGGTAACGCTGCCGCATCAGTCGGCGTTAATCCTCGCCGGCGCCGGCAGTGGCAAGACGCGTGTGTTGACCACGCGCATTGCCTGGCTGATACAAACGGGTCAGGCCAGCCCAGCTGGTTTGCTGGCGGTTACCTTTACGAACAAAACCGCCAAAGAGATGCTCGCGCGCATCAGTTCGATGTTGCCGATCAATACGCGTGGCATGTGGGTCGGGACTTTCCACGGTCTGTGCAACCGTTTGCTACGCGCGCATTACCGCGACGCCGGACTGCCGCAGACGTTTCAAATACTCGATAGCCAGGATCAGCTGGCGCTGGTCAAGCGTCTGTTGAAGGCCGCCAATGTCGACGAAGAGCGTTTCCCGCCGCGTCAGGTTGCCTGGTACATCAATAATCACAAGGACCAGGGCCGTCGCGCCGCCGACGCCGATGCCTATGACGGTGACACGCGGCGTAAGCAAGAGCTCTACGCCATCTACGACGAACAGTGCCAGCGCGAGGGCGTGGTCGATTTCGCCGAACTGCTGTTGCGCTGTTTCGAGCTGCTCTCCCGCAACGAGATTTTGCGCCAGCATTATCGCGAGCGTTTCCGTCATATCCTGGTTGATGAATTCCAGGATACCAATCGCTTGCAGTATCACTGGCTGAAGTTGCTCGCCGGCGTTGACGCTGGCACAACGGTGCGCGCCGCGGACAACGCGATCTTTGCGGTGGGCGACGATGACCAGTCGATCTACGCATTTCGCGGCGCCTCGGCGGCCAATATGCAGGAACTGCAAAAGGATTTCGGCATCGAGACGGTCATCAAGCTCGAACAGAATTACCGTTCCCACGGCCATATTCTGGACGCTGCCAACGCGCTGATCAAACATAACGAACGGCGGCTCGGCAAAGAGTTATGGACCGCAGAGGCCAAGGGCGAGCCGCTACGGGTTTACGAGGCTGATACCGATATCGACGAGGCCGGTTTTATCGTTGATGAGGTCAAGTCGCTGGCCAATGACGGCGTGAGCCTGTCGCAGATCGCGCTGCTCTACCGCTCGAACGCGCAGTCGCGGGTGCTTGAGCACGCGCTTTTCAATGCGGCTATGTCCTATCGTGTCTACGGCGGACTGCGCTTCTTCGAGCGTCAGGAAATCAAGCACGCACTGGCGTATCTGCGTCTTTTGGCGAGCGACGAAGACGACGGCGCGCTGCTGCGCGTGATCAATTTCCCGGCACGCGGTATCGGCAATCGTTCGCTCGAGCAGTTACAGGAGTCGGCGCGCGCCGCCGGCACCAGCCTGTGGACCGCTGCGCAGGCGATGGCTGATGCGCGCGCACCGAAAGGGGACGACGTTGACGCGGCGCCTGCCACCGTGCTCAAGGGGATTCCTGGTTTCGTTGCGTTGATTACGCGTATGCGCAAGTCCATCACCGAGCTACCGCTGCCTGAGTTGATGGAGCATGTGATCGAACACAGCGGTCTGAAGCCGCATTATCAGGGTGAGCGCGAAGGTGCCGACCGCCTCTCCAACCTCGATGAGTTGATCAATGCTGCCGCCGGTTTTGTCGCCGACGAGTTGCTCGAAGACACCGGGCTGGCGGCATTTCTGGCGCACGCCTCGCTTGAATCAGGTGACAACCAGGCGCAGGCGGGTAGCGATGCGCTGCAATTGATGACGGTGCATGCCGCCAAGGGCCTCGAATTTCACAGTGTCTTTATCAGTGGCCTCGAGGAAGGGCTGTTTCCGCACGAGAACAGTCTTTCCGAAGCCGACGGCAAGGAAGAGGAGCGGCGCTTGATGTATGTCGCCCTGACCCGCGCGCGCCGCCGCTTGTATTTGTCGTTTGCGCAAAGCCGCATGTTGCACGGGCAGACCCGTTACAACATCGCGTCTAGCTTCCTGCGTGAAATTCCCGAACAGCTGATGAAGCCGGTCAACCGCACGCGCGCGTTTTCAGGCGGCGCTTCATCGCGCGCGCCGTTCTCGACGGCGACCTCTACGGCGACAGGCGGACGTGGCGGGCGGCCGGAGGTGGTGCGTGAGGCGGGTTTCGCGGATGCCGCGTCGCCGTGGCGCGTCGGTCAGAGCGTGACGCATCCGAAGTTTGGCGCCGGCGTCATCATCAACGCCGAGGGGCGCGGTAGCGACGCGCGTGTGCAGGTGAATTTTCATCGTCACGGCACCAAGTGGCTGGCGCTGGAATTTGCGAAGCTGGAGCCGGCTTAGACCCTCATCAGGGATTGGCAGGCGCTTCCTCGGGCGGCGGTGTCGGCACGAATACATCGCGATAACTGGCGTAGATCGACGGCACGATCAGCGGTGCGAGCATCCACAGCCCGAGATCGACCTGGCCGATCAGCATGCCAGCGCGGGTGAAAAAGAACAGCGGGATCATCAGCGCCAGTCCGTAGAGCATCATCGCGCGCATGTTTCTGAGGCAGGCGAGCAGGCTTAGATACAGTGCGGCAGCCGGTTTGATGCCATGCAAAAAAACCAGCAGCGGTGCGTACCAGGTCGCCATCATCACTGGTAGTGAAACCGTAAAGCCGGCGAGCATCGCCAGCGTCATGCGTGGGGCGGCTTCTTGCAGGGCGCGGATGGTTTCGGCTTTGCTGGCGCCGGCGGAGATGCCCTTGGCGATGTCATTGAAGGTGTCGCCACCGACCGACAAGATGACCATCAGCGTCAGCATCTGCCCGATCAGCGAAATGCCGCCGATGGTCAGTAGCGGCGAGGCGTCACGCAGAAACCCGCTGATCAGATAGCCGTTGCGCAGTGGCTTGTGCTCTTCCACGGCCTGCGCGCCATGGGCGAGGCCGGCCAGAAAATGCGGCGCCACCAGCACCGCCAGCAGCGGCGCCAGCGGCAGCAGAAACAGCACGCGGCTGGCCACGAAGAGTACGCCGATCAGCAACAGCCACTGCAGCGGTGCGGCACGCAGTAGGCGCATGCCCGCCACCAGCCAGAGCCAGCCGTGACGCGCTTTGACAATGCGGATATTCATGCCGCGAGCAGCGCGCCGAGTCCGGCGGTCTGCGCAATCCGTTGTTCAAGCACGCGCTGACAATGGCGCGGGTCCTTGGTGTGCGTCAGTTCGCCCGCGCGCGGCAGATGCTTGTCATAGAGGCGTGAGACCCAGAAACGCAGCGCGCCGGCGCGCAGTAGTGCCGGCCATGCCGCGCGCTCGCCAGTGCTGAGCGGGCGCACTTGCTGATAGGCTGCGAGCAGGGCCCGCGCGCGTGACGCGTCGAGCGACTGATCGGCCGCACTGCACCAGTCGTTGACGGTGATGGCGACATCGTAGAGCAGACAGTCATTGCAGGCGAAATAAAAATCGATCACCCCGCCGACCTGCACGCCATCCCACAATACATTGTCACGGAAGAGGTCGGCGTGTATCACGCCCTGCGGCAGTGTATCGAAGTGGTGTGCGGCCTGAAACGCCACCTCGGCTTGCAGCAGGGCCGCCGCCGGGGCATCGAGAAACGGTAGCACCTGCGGCATCACGGCGGTCCACCACGCCGCGCCGCGCGGGTTAGGCATGCTTGCCGGGTAGCTTAGGCCGGCGATATGCAGGCGCGCCAGCAGCGCGCCAATGGCGGCACAATGGGTTGCATCGACCTCGCTCAGATCGCGTCCCGCTACGCAGCTGACGAGTGCCGCTGGTTTGCCGTTCAGGCTGCCGAGGTAGCCCTTGTTGTTGTTCGCCACCGGCTGCGGGCAGGGTATGCCGAGCTGTGCCAGATGCGCCATCAGGCCGAGATAAAACGGCAGTTCGGCCGGTGTGAGTTTTTCGAACAGCGTCAGCACGTGGCGTGCGCCCACGGTGGTGACGAAGTAATTGGTGTTTTCGATGCCGGCGGAGATGCCCTCGAGACCTTGCAAGGTAGCGAGCGGGTATTGTGTGAGCCACGACTGTAGTTGTGCGGCCGTGACGGTGGTGAATACGGACATGGGTTTAACGTTGCGCTGGGCGCGGTATCAGTGTTGCAACATCAGTTTGAGAACAACGACCGGACCGTTTTCGACGGCCGGCGATCCGGGGTAAGCCGGCGGCGGTGCCGCTACCAGGAATGAATGACCCACATCGGCGGACGGATGCCGCTGTCGAGGGTTTCCTGGCGCGTCATTTTGCCGTCGCCTTTTTCATCAATCAGGTAATAGGACGCGCCGCTCGCCGGCGTGACCTTCAGCATAAAGAGTTTGCCGGCGACACGATGCTCTTCAATTGTATCGGTACCGCGTTTGATGATCATGATCTGCGGTTCGAGCGCCGTGTCGAGGCTGAAATCGGGTGGCGGCGGCACATCGGGCACCGGCTGCAGGTTGCCCGGACGCTCGGCGGCACCTGCCGGCAGGGCGATGGTGAGCAGCAGTAGGGCGAGCAGTTTGCGCATGCAATTTCCTTGATTCGCGGCCTTGCGCGGTGGCGCCATTATCGGCCTTCCGGCAAAAAATATAAAGCTGCGCGAGGGCTGCGACGCGCTATAAATTGAGCAACAGTTCGCGTTCCGCGGCGGCGGGCTCGAAACCGCGTTTTTCATAGTGATCGAAAATCGCCTCGACCACTTGCTGTGGATCATCAATGACGCGCAACAGGTTCAGATCCTGCGGGTTGATGGTGCCGTTGGCGAGCAGCGCGCTGCGCAGCCAGTCGAGCAGCCCGTTCCAGAACGGAGAGTGCACCAGAATGATCGGCATGCTGCGCGTCTTGCCGGTTTGCACCAGTGTGAGCGCCTCGAATAGTTCATCGAGCGTGCCGAAGCCGCCGGGCAAGACTACATAGGCCATGGCGAATTTGAAGAACATGACCTTGCGTGCGAAGAAGTGGTGAAAGGTGTGGCTGATGTCTTGATACGGATTGGGCTGTTGTTCGTGCGGCAGCTGGATGTTCAGGCCCACGCTCGGTGATTTGCCGAAATACGCGCCCTTGTTGGCGGCTTCCATGAGGCCGGGGCCGCCACCCGAGATCACGCTGAAGCCGGCGTCGGAGAGGCGTCGTGCAATCTGCTCGGCCAGCATGTAGTAAGCGTGGCCGGGCGGGATGCGCGCACTGCCGAAGACGCTGACCGCCGGACGGATCTGGCTCAGGCGGTCGGTGGCCTCGACAAATTCTGACATAATACCGAACATCCGCCACGCCTCGCGCGCCGACACTTCGCGGTCGGGGGCGACGCAGCCCGGCAATTTATCTGAATGGCTCATCTGGACTTCCTTGAACTTGAATAATCCCGCACCTTCCGATGGCAGGACGCTGTTGCTGGTCGACGGCTCGTCCTATCTGTATCGCGCGTTTCATGCCATGTCGCAGTCTGATCTGCGTAACAGTCGCGGCGAACCGACCGGTGCGATTTATGGCGTGCTCAACATGTTGCGGCGACTGCACAAAGATTATGCGGCCGATTATAGCGCCTGCATTTTTGACGCGAAGGGCAAAACCTTCCGCGACGATGCCTACCCTGAATACAAAGCCAACCGGCCGCCGATGCCCGACGATCTGGCCTGCCAGATCGCACCGCTCCACGAGGCGATCCGCGCCATGGGCTGGCCGCTACTGATGATCGACGGCGTCGAGGCCGACGATGTGATCGGCACGCTCGCCGTCGCCGCCAGCCAGCGTGGCATGCGCACCATCATTTCGACCGGTGACAAGGATATTGCGCAACTCGTCAATGCGCAGGTCACGCTGGTCAACACGATGACCAATGAAACACTCGACATCCCCGGCGTGGAGAAAAAATTCGGCGTGCCGCCGGAACGCATTGTTGATTATCTGGCGCTGATTGGCGACACCGTCGACAACGTACCCGGTGTGCCCAAGTGCGGTCCGAAGACCGCGGTAAAGTGGCTCACCCAGTATCAAACTCTCGATAACGTGATGACGCACGCCGCTGAGATCAGCGGTGTGGTCGGCGAAAATTTGCGCAAGACGCTCGAGTGGCTGCCCAAGGCACGCCAACTGCTGACGATCAAATGCGACGTCGTGCTGCCGGCAACGATAGACGCGCTCTCCCACGAAAAACATGACGAGGCGAAGCTCGCCGAACTCTATGCCCGTTTTGATTTCAAAACGTGGTTGCGTGAACTGCAGGGCGGCGGCGCAGCAGCGGAGCCGGTTCGTAGCAGTGCTGAGCGCAGCGGTGACGATGCCGCGCCATTATCAATGGCGACAGCGGCACCGGTGGCCGCCGATATGACGCGCGCCTATGAGACGGTGCTCAGCGAAGAGCAGCTCGATGCGTGGTTGCAAAAAATCAACGCTGCCACACTGACCGCGGTCGATACCGAAACCACCAGCCTGGAGCCGCTACGCGCGCGACTGGTCGGCATTTCGCTCGCCGTCGAAGCCGGACACGCCGCGTATATTCCGCTCGATCATCGTTACGCCGGTGCGCCGCAACAACTGGGTGTCGAGGCGGTGCTGGCAAAAATGAAGCCGTGGCTGGAAAACGCGACGGCGCTCAAGCTTGGGCAGAACCTGAAGTACGACACCCACATCTTTGCCAATCACGGCGTGCATCTCGCCGGTATACAGCACGACACGCTGTTGCAGTCTTATGTGCTGGAGAGTCATCGTTCGCACGACATGGACAGCCTCGCCGAGCGCCATCTTGGCGTGAAGACGATCAGCTTTGAAGAAGTCGCCGGCAAGGGCGCCAAGCAGATTTGCTTCGATCAAGTGTCGATTGAAACGGCCGCCGAGTATGCCGCCGAGGATGCCGATATCACGTTGCAGTTGCATCACGCTCTGCATCCGCAGATCGAGGCGGATGCAGGGCTGGCGAAAATTTACGGCGAACTCGAAGTGCCGGCGATGCGCGTGTTGCAGACGATGGAGCGGCACGGCGTGTTGCTCGACAGCCGCCTGCTCGAGATCCAGAGTGGCGAGCTCGGCGCCAAGATGCAGAAGCTCGAGGCGGGGGCGCATGCGCTGGCCGGGCAACCGTTCAACCTGAATTCGCCGAAACAGATCCAGGAAATTCTCTTCGTCAAACAGGGCATCAAGCCCGTGAAAAAAACGCCGACCGGCGCGCCTTCCACCGACGAGGATGCGCTCGAGCAACTGGCGCAGGATCATCCGCTGCCCAAGCTCTTGCTCGAATATCGCGGCATTGCCAAACTCAAATCAACCTATACCGACAAGCTGCCGCGCATGATCAACCCTGACACCGGGCGCGTGCATACCAACTATGCGCAGGCGGTGGCGATCACCGGCCGGCTGGCCAGTAACGATCCAAATCTGCAGAACATTCCGGTGCGTAACGCCGAGGGTCGGCGTATCCGCGAGGCGTTTATCGCGCCGCCGGGCAGCCATATTGTTTCAGCCGATTACTCGCAGATCGAGCTCAGGATCATGGCGCATATCTCGCGCGATGCCAGTCTCTTAAAAGCCTTTGCGGCGGGCGAAGATATTCACCGCGCGACGGCAGCGGAGATTTTTGGCGCCGAGCTCGATGCGGTGGACAACGAACAGCGCCGCTACGCCAAGGTCATCAACTTTGGCCTGATCTACGGCATGTCGGCGTTCGGGCTGGCCGGACAATTGGGCATCGAGCGCGCGGCGGCGCAGCAGTATATGGACCGCTATTTTGCGCGCTATCCGGGGGTCGCCGAATACATGCGCACTACCCGCGAACAGGCACGCGTCAGCGGTTATGTGGAAACCGTCTTTGGCCGGCGCCTGTGGCTGCCGGAAATCAAAAGCAGCAACGGTGCGCGGCGGCAGGGTGCTGAGCGTGCGGCCATTAATGCGCCAATGCAGGGTACCGCGGCCGATCTGATCAAGATGGCGATGATCGCGGTGCAGGGTTGGCTGGAGCGGGGCCATCATCAAAGCAAGCTCATCATGCAGGTGCATGACGAACTGGTGCTCGAGGTGCCCGACGTCGAACTGACGTTGATTCAAAGCGAACTGCCGGGCTTGATGTGCCGTGTGGCGGCGCTGGCGGTGCCGCTGGTGGTGACTGTTGGCGTTGGCGCGAACTGGGATCAGGCACACTGAGGGCGCACTGAGCTTGCGCCTGACTGGTGCAGCCAGCGTTATTTCAACCAGTTCTTCGCATAGAACTCGCACACCACGCGTTTTTCTGCATCGTAAGCGAGGCCGTCACCGGTTTTTAAGGCGGTGACGCTGAAAGAATGGTGTTCGACACCGAGATGGTCGACCAGCGTTTGGAACACATCATTAAGGCGTGCGTCGAGGGCGAACAGCCAGGAGTATTTCGACAACTGGCGGCGTGTGGCGGCGTCGCGGTTTAACGCCAGCATCGCCGCCTTGTAACGATCGAGCGGCCGCGCATCCTGGCCGCCAAATGAGAGTTCGACGCTGACAACGAAGCTGCCTTCGCAGGTGACGTTTTTCGCCTTCCAGAGTTCCTTCTCGCCGTCTTCAAGTCCGATGTAGAAACGTGGCATCCGGGTTGCTCCCGCCTTATTTCAGTGCGCCGAATACTTTTTGCAGCAGGCTGCTGGCAGCGCCGACCGGGTCCTGGCGCAGGGCTTTTTCCTCGTCGGCGATCATGGTGTAGAGGCCGTCGAGGGCTTTTTTCGTCACATACTGCTCGATCGATGCCTGGCTGGCGTCGATGACGCCGAGTTGCGAGCCCTTGCCGGCAAGCGCATTGTATTTTTCGGCAAGCCCCACCTGTGCCGTCGATTTTTTCACGATGGGCAGGAATTTTTTCGCCAGCGGTTCGGCGGTTTTACGACGGAAATATTCGGTCGCTGCACTATCGCCGCCGGTGAGAATGCCTTTGGCGTCTTCCACTGACATGTTTTTCACCGCATCGAGCAGCAGTGGTTTGGCTTCAGTGACCGCGCTTTCGGCGGCGCGGTTCATCGCCAGTTCGAGTTCATCGGCCTGCCGCTTCATGCCCATCGCGCGCATCATGCCTTCGACTTTTTTCAGCGACTCGGGCAGCGGTATCCTGACTTTGGCATTGTTGAAAAAACCGTTCTCCGCGCCGAGCTTGCCGATCGCTGCGGCGGACCCGTCGCTGAGCGCTGCCTTGAGTCCGGCGACGGCATCCTTGTTGCTGATGTCGGCAATGCCAAGTGCGAGGGCGGGGCCAGCGAAGAAAAGCGCAATCAGTGGCGGCAGAAGAGGCAGTAAAAATCGGCGCATGAATGATGCTCCCAAGATTGTGGTGTCAAATCGCACCGGCCAGATGGGCCTGTTCGTCGGCGTGATAGCTCGAACGCACCATGGGCGCGCTGGCAGCGTGTGAAAAGCCCATCGCAGCGGCATCCCGCGCGAATTGTTCGAACACGGCCGGCTCGACGTAGCGTTCGACCGGCAGGTGATGGGCGCTCGGTTGCAGATACTGGCCGAGGGTCAGCATTTCCACATCGTGCGCGCGCAGGTCGCGCATGGTGTCGAGAATTTCCGCGTTGGTTTCGCCGAGCCCGAGCATGAGGCCGGATTTGGTCGGTACGCCCGGCACGCGTGCCTTGAATTCTTTGAGCAGTTGCAGCGAGTTGGCGTAGTCCGCGCCGGGACGAGCCTGTTTATAGAGGCGTGGCACGGTTTCCAGATTGTGGTTCATGACATCCGGCGGCGCGGCGGCAAGGATATCCAGCGCAGTGGCCAGACGGCCGCGGAAATCGGGTACTAATATCTCGATGCGCGTCTGCGGTGACAATTCGCGCACCGCGCTGATGCAGTCGGCGAAATGGCGGGCGCCGCCGTCGCGCAGATCGTCGCGGTCGACGCTGGTGATGACGACGTAACGCAGCTTCAGGGCGGCGATCGTGCGCGCGAGATTGGCTGGTTCGGCGGCGTCTGGTGGTTTCGGTCGGCCGTGACCGACGTCGCAAAACGGGCAGCGCCGCGTGCACAGGTCGCCGAGGATCATGAAGGTCGCCGTGCCCTTGCCGAAACACTCGCCGATGTTCGGGCAGGACGCCTCTTCGCACACCGTGTGCAGCGAGTGCTCGCGCAGGATCTGCTTGATGTCGGCGTAGCGCTGCGCGTTGCCGGCCTTGACGCGTATCCAGTCCGGTTTTTTCAGGCGTTCGACGGGCACGATCGGAATCGCACCCTTGCCGTGGGCGCGGGCGGTTTTTGCCGCGCCTTTTTGTTTCTCTGTGAGGTCAGTCATCTTGGTGCGGCTGTCGTGTTGGCGGTGCTGTCGCCGCCAGCAGCCGTGTCAGGTGTTCGATCAATTGTCCGCCTATTGCGTCGGGGGTGTCGGCAATGCCGAGGTCGCGTGTCTGGGTGACATCAAGGCCCTCGTAGCCGCAGGGATTGATGTCGCGAAACGGGCCGAGATCCATCGCCACGTTCAAAGCCAGGCCATGATAGCAGCAGCCGCGGCGGATGCGCAGACCCAGCGCAGCGATTTTCGCCGCACCGACATAGACGCCCGGTGCCTCGGCGCGATACAGCGCAGCGACGCCTCGGGCGGCGAGCAGATCGATCACCGCCTGCTCCATTAAACGTATTAGCGGGCGTACCGAGAGGCCGCGCCGCTGCATGTCGAGCAGCAGATAAACCACCACCTGGCCGGGGCCGTGGTAGGTGATCTGCCCGCCGCGGTCGATGCGTAGCACCGGTATGCCGTTGTCAGCGCGTGGCAGGTGCTCGTCCTTACCAGCGAGGCCCAGCGTGTAGACCGGCGGATGTTCGAGCAGCCAGATTTCGTCTGGTGTGTTGTCGTTACGCTCGGTGGTGAATTGCTGCATCGCCTGCAGTGTCAGAGCATAGTCCGCACGCCCGAGCTTGCGCACGGTGAGGCGTGCGTCGTCAGGCGTCAGGCGGGGCGCCGTAGCCGCCGCCACCGCCACCAGGACACGGGTTTGCGCCATCTCGCTCACGCCTTGCCCCTGGCGTTCAAAGCGCCATCACCACCATCGGGTTATTGCACAGTTCGCCGTAGAGCGCATCGAGTTGCGCGCGCGAGGTGGCGTTGATGGTGCAGGTGACGCTCAGATATTTGCCCTGCTTGCTGGGTCTCATCTCCATCGTCGCGCCGTCGAAGTCGGGGGCGTGGCGGCGAACGATTTCAAGCACGTTCTGGGCGAAGCCGGCCTGCGCGTGTCCCATCACCTTGATCGGGAAATCGCAGGGGTATTCGATTAACGAGGGTTCGGTCATTGGTGTTTGTGTCATCGACTCAGGCGGTGTGCCGCATAAAAGTGCGCTTGAAGTCCTGATACAGCGCATGCATGCGCCGGAACAGCGGACCCGGTTTACCGTCGCCGACTGCGGCGCCATCCAGGCGGGTCACGGCCAGCACCTCCTTGGTGGACGAGGTAATCCAGATTTCCTGCGCAGCGCGCACCTCCTGTTCGGAGGCCGCACGCATTTCCAGCGGGATCTGGTTGGCGGCGGCCAGTTCGAGCACCACGTCGTAGGTGATGCCGGGCAAGATCAGATTGTCTTTCGGCGGGGCGAGCAAGACGCCGTCTTGCACTACCAGCACGTTACAGGCGGCCGCTTCGGTCAGATGGCCGTCGCGAAAGAGAACGATTTCGGCCGCACCGGCGTCGACTGCCGATTGCTTGAGCAGGCAGTTGCCGAGCAGCGCCACCGATTTGACATCGCACTTGAGCCAGCGGAAATCGGTACCGGTAACGCAGGCGATGCCGTGATCGAGCTGTTCCTGCGGCGGCGTCAAGAGCGGCGTGCTCATCATGAACACCGTTGGTTTGACCTGTGTCGGAAATTCATGCGCGCGTTTTGCCACGCCGCGCGTGATCTGAAAATAAATCGACTGGTCGTCACCGTCGTTGCGTTCGATCATGTCGTGCACGAGTTGCGACCACTCGGTGTCGCTATGCGGGTTGGCCAGACGTATGCCGTCGAGGCTATTCTGCAGTCGGCGCAAATGTTCGACGAGCCGGAACGGATGACGCGAATACACCGGAATCACTTCGTAGACGCCGTCGCCGAAGATAAAGCCGCGGTCGAGTACCGGCACGCGTGCTTCGGCGAGCGGCATGAATGCGCCGTTCAGGTGGACGATATCGGTGGTCATGTCAATCTCCTGTGTGCCTTTGCGTTGAATACGTCGGCGTTATTTGAACAACAGCCGGAGTGCGTCCCAGCTGCGGCCGATGATGCCCGCCAGCGGCACGGCTTCGAGCGCGACGACCGGGATATCGACATAAGGTTTTCCATCGAGCGTCAGTTTCATCACGCCGATTTTCTGGCCTGCGGCCACCGGCGCCATCAGCGGCTGCGGCGTTTCGAGCTGCGCTTTGAGTTTATCGGCCTGGCCTTTTGGAATGCTCATGTGCAGTTCCTCGGCGAAGCCCGCCTTGACGCGGTTTAGAGTTCCTTTCCAGACCGCGACGCTGGACACCACCTGTCCGGACTCATAGAGCTTCACGCTATCATAAACCTGGAAGCCGTAATTCAGCAGCTTCTGGCTTTCGACCGCGCGTGCGTTTGCCGAGTCGGTGCCCATTACTACCGAGAGCAGGCGCCGCTCGCCGCGTTTGGCCGATGTAATCAGACAGTAGCCGGCGTTTTCGGTATAGCCGGTTTTCATGCCGTCGACCGTCGGGTCGCTCCACAGCAGCCGGTTGCGATTGGGCTGGGTGATGTTGTTGTAACGGTATTCCTTCATCGAATACAGCGGGTGGTATTCGGGGAAGTCACGGATGATGGCCGAGGCGAGCAGCGCCAGATCGAGCGCGGACGAATAATGCTGCGGATGGGGCAGGCCGGTGGCGTTCATGAAGTGGGTGTTTTGCATGCCCAGCCGCTGCGCTTCTTTTGTCATCACCTGCGCGAAGGCCTCCTCGCTACCGGCGATCAGTTCGGCCAGCGCGACGCAGGCGTCGTTGCCCGATTGCACGATCATGCCGCGGATCAGTTCGTCGACGGTAACCGGTTTGCGCAGATCGATAAACATGCGCGAGCCTTCCGCTTTCCAGGCCCGCTGTGATACCGGCACGACTTGCGTGGGTTCGATTTTTTTCTGTTTAAGCGCGCTGAATGTCAGATAGGCGGTCATCAGCTTGGTCAGCGAGGCCGGTTCGAAACGCTCGTCGGCTTTCTGCGTTGCCAGTATCTGCCGGCTGTGAAAGTCGAGCAACAAATAGGATTTGGCGGCGATCGCGGGGGGCGGGGCGACGCCGGTTTGCGCGAAACAACATGCCGCAGCGAGCAGCAGAAAGAAAGAGAGGAGGGCGCGCATGGGATCGAAAAGTGGCAATTATAACAAAGCGCACCGGCGCGACCGCCGGGGCGGCGCTCATTCGCGGTTGTCGCGCAGGCGGTGTAGCGCTGTGCGCATGAGTTGAAGCTGGCGGCCGAACCGGCTGCAGCCGGTGCAGGCCAGCAAATGCAGTTTGAGCAGGAGGCGCTGGCGCAGGCCGAGCGCCTGGTCCTGCGCCTGAGACAACAACTCACCGGCTTGTTTGCAGTTCAGCATGACATCAGCGCGCCGCGGCGCCCCATTTGATTTCGATACATGCGCGCAGGCTCAGGCGCGCCCGGTGCAGCATGACCCACAGGTTGGCCGGCGTGATATCGAGTGCCTCGCAGATTTCGCTGCCAGACATGTCGAGCACTTCGCGCATCATGAACACCCGCGCGTTGCGCACAGGCATGGCTTTGGTGCACAGTTCGAAGGCTTCGCGAAAACGTTTGTCCTCGAGTGCGCGCGCCGGGTTGCCCCAATCGGCGGGCGTTGCCAGCCAGTGGCCGTCGGCCTGGAACATCGCATCGACGGCGTCGGCTTCGCTGCCATCTTCATCCCCAATCAACGGCTCTTCGCGTTGCCGGCGGCGCAGCAGGTCGATGATCTTGTGTTTGAGGATGCCGGTGAGCCAGGTCTTTGCCGTTGATTTGCCGGCGAAGCGGGCGCGGCCTTCGAGCGCGGCGAGCATGGTTTCCTGTACTACGTCCTCGGCGCTGTCGCGATCGCGCAGCTGCAACAGGGCGTAGCGCAGCAAATAGGGTCGCAATGATTCGAGTTCTTCAGTACCCGGTGGCTGCATGACAAGCGTGAATGTGCGTGGGAAGAGCGCAATCTACGGACTTTTGCGCCGCCCGACAAGCTGCGCGCCCGTGCGTGCAATCAAGTGACTGCGGGTGCTTGAAATAGGTTTCACCGCACCGATGTAGAAAACATCGGGCCGCAGCGAACACCTGACCCATTTGAACCGGAGAATGAAGATGGCAAATCATGTGCGCATGAGCGTAATGGATAACACGCCGGATGAAATGTTGCGTGGTTTTTTTGTGCGCCCGATGAACGTCGAGCCGGCAGCGCTGGTGCAGTTGCGCATGGATGTCAGCGAAACTGAAAGCGGCTATATGTTGCTGGCGGAAATTCCCGGCGTGAAGAAGGACGATATTCAGGTGGCCGTCGATGGTAACCAGATCGAGCTCAGCGCCGGGGTGAGGAATGGCCGGGCACCGCAGGACGGTGAAAAAGTGCTGCGTGCTGGGCGCTATTTCGGCAAGGTCCACCGTGCTTTTGCGCTGGCGCATGATATCGACGACGCGGCCACCGGGGTGCGCTATGGCGACGGCGTCTTGGCGCTGAAATTGCCGAAGAAAACCTCGGTCAGACTGAAGCGTATCTCGATCCAGTAAACGTAAGGGCCGCGCGCTGGGTGGCGGCGGCAACGAGCGACGGCGGGTCTGCGGGCCTGCGGGCCCGCCGTTTTTTTGCCCGCGCCGCCTGCCTGCCGGCACACTCATGTAGAATCTGTGAACCCTCACCCACATGATTTAAACCGACCATGCCACTGACTGCGACCACCGCCGAACTGAAGGCAAAAGTTCTGGCCGAAGCCCTGCCCTATATCCAGCGTTTCCACGGCAAGACGATCGTCATCAAGTACGGCGGCAACGCGATGATCGATGAAAAACTGCGCCGTAGTTTTGCCAGTGATGTGGTGCTGCTTAAGCTGGTCGGTATCAATCCGGTGATCGTGCACGGCGGCGGTCCGCAAATCGACGACCAGCTGTCGAAAATCGGCAAGAAGGGCGAGTTCATCCAGGGTATGCGCGTGACCGACGCCGAAACCATGGACGTGGTTGAAATGGTACTCGGCGGGCAGGTCAATACCGATATCGTCAATCTGATCAACCAGCACGGCGGGCGTGCGGTCGGCCTCTCGGGCACCGACGGTCCGTTGATCCGCGCACGCAAAATGATGATGCGCGGCAAGGATAACCCCGAAGAACTGATCGACATCGGCCAGGTCGGCGAAGTCGAGTCGATTGATCCCGAGGTGGTGCGCTTGCTGACCTCGCAGAATTTCATTCCGGTGATCGCGCCCGTGGGCGTTGGCAAGGAAGGCGAGTCCTACAACATTAATGCCGATCTGGTGGCCGGCAAGCTGGCCGAAATCCTGAAGGCGGAAAAGCTGGTGGTGTTGACCAACACGCCTGGCGTGCTCGACAAGAGCGGCAAGCTGCTGACCGGTCTGACCGCGCGCGAGATCGATGCTTTGTTTGCCGACGGCACCATACACGGCGGCATGCTGCCGAAGATCGCCTCGGTGCTCGAGGCGGTCAAGAGCGGGGTCAATTCATGTCATATCATTGACGGCCGCGTTGAACACGCGTTGCTGCTCGAGGTGCTGACCAGTGAAGGTGTCGGTACGCTGATCAAGCGGCACTGACCGCAGGCTGTGAGATTCAACCGTGTCTGGGTGTTTGATCTCGACAACACCTTGCACAACGCCAGCCCGCACATCTTTCCGCATATCAACAGCGCGATGACGGCCTATCTGCAAACGCATCTTGGTCTCGATGCCGCCGCCGCCTGTGAATTGCGGCGCCACTACTGGCAGCGTTATGGCGCCACCCTGATCGGCTTGATGCGCCACCATGCCATCGACCCCGAGCATTTTTTGCGCGCCACGCATGATGTCGACGATCTGCCGGCGAAGATTGTCAGGGAGCCGGCTTTGCGTGCCACCTTGCAGCGATTGCCCGGACGCAAGCTGGTATTTTCCAACGCGCCGGCGCATTATGCTGCCGCGGTGTTGCAGGCACTTGGCATCGCCGATTTGTTTGATGATGTGTTTTCCATCGAACACACCGGCTACCGGCCGAAGCCCGACAGCTACGGTTTTTTGCGCTTGTTTCATCGCAACCGCCTGCACGCCGATCGTTGTGTGATGGTTGAGGATACGCTGGCGAATCTGCAAACCGCCAAGAAGCTGGGGATGGCCACGGTGTGGGTGGCACGTTCGGCGAAGACGCCGGGCTATGTGGACCTGAGTGTTCGTAATTTGATGCAGTTGCCGCGCCTCGCGTGGCATTTGAAATAACGGAGACCGCAATGACCAAACGCGGCGATCGCAAGCTGCAGATTCTGCAGACCCTGGCCGGCATGCTGGAACAGCCGGCGGCCGAAAAAATCACCACCGCTGCGCTGGCCGGCAAGCTGGATGTATCGGAGGCTGCGCTCTACCGACATTTCGCCAGCAAGGCGCAAATGTTCGAGGGGCTGATCGAATTTATCGAAGAGACGCTCTTCGGTCTCATCAACAAGGTCACCGCCGAGGAAAAAAGTGGCATCCGCCAGCTTGAGTCGATCACCACCATGTTGCTGGGCTTTGCGCAGAAAAACCGCGGTATGACCCGCATGCTGATCGGTGACGCGCTGGTGCACGAGAACCAGCGGCTGCAGCTGCGCATCAACCAGTTGCACGACCGTGTCGAGGCGACGCTCAAACAGGCGATCCGTTTTGCCGCCAGCCAGAACGAGTTGCCCGCCGATATTGATGCCGCGGCGCGCGCCAATCTGATCATGAGTTGCGTCTCCGGCCGCTGGCAGCAGTTTGCCAAGAGCGGCTTCAAGCGCGACCCGATGCAATACTGGCCGGATCAATGGCGCACCCTGATTGCACACTGACGCTGATTTTTCGGAGACACTATGAACGTCACCACCCAGCAGCTGGCTGAATTATTGATCGGTATCGCGCGTTCACAACAGGCGGTGATTGATGCGATCGATGCGCAAAAACCTGGTTTCAAGGCGACTTATCTGACGCCCGCACTGGATAGCGTGGCGAAAATCCGTTCAACCAATCGCGCCCCCTCGCTGCAGGAATTTCCGGCGCGCGTGCTGTCGCAATGTCAAAGCCGGGTCGGCCCCAACCTTGAACAGGTGATGAAAGATCTGCAGGCCTTGTTGTCAGGGCAGGTTGCGGTGCCGGATGCCGTCGCCCCGGCTACGCTGAGAGCGGCTGCCGCGGCCGCAGCACGTGCCGTGCCTGCGCCGGTCGCGCCAGCTCGCGCAGCAGCTTCGCCGGCTGCTGCCACCGCTTCGCCGGTTGCCGCCACCGCTGATGACAACGATCTCGACATGACCAAGCAATAGGCGTTGCACGGCATGGCGCCGCTGTTTGAGGCGGCTTGCAGTTCTCAGGATTTACGCAGAATAAAAATATAACCGTTCACATTGCCGCGGATGTGATGCGGGAATCCATCGACTTCCGTCAGGCCGCTGCCCGCATACAGGCTGCGTATGTAGGCGACCGGGTGCGCATAGCGGCCGCTGGCTTGCAGGACGAAAGCTTCGCCTTTGGCGATTTCAACCGAAAACGCATACAGCCCGCCCGTCACGAGGCGGTGCGCGATCGATGCGAAAAGCGGTGCGAGGTCGCCGCAATAGACCAGCACGTCGGCGGCCAGCACGATGTCATAAGCCGCTGGCGGCGCGTGTTCGAGCCAGGTCTCGATGCTGCTTTCAGTGAGTTCGGTATAAAGATTGCGCGCACGTGCTTTCTCCAGCATCGGGCCGGAGAGATCGATTCCGGTCAGCTGGCTATAGCAGCCGGCGAGTGCCGCGCCGCATAACCCGGTGCCGCAACCCAGATCGAGTATGCGCAAGGCGCTCTGCGGTGCCAGCGCCTTGATGCGTTGCGCCAACGTTTCGGGTACGTGGTAACCGAGTTCGTCGATTAACCGACGGTCGAAATCAACGGCAAAATTATCAAACAGGCTGCGCGTATAGGCGTCGGGGGCGCGGAGGGTTGTTTCGCCCTTGAGTGCGCTCAGCAGATGACGAAAGCTGTCGACATCGATACCGCGTGCGATGGCCGCTTCGAAGGTTGCCGCGGCGTTGAGCGTGTCGCCTGCGAGGGTGTAGAGACGGCCGAGGTTCAAATAGGGCTGGCCAAAGGTGGGGCCGAGCGCCACGGCGCGGCGATAGGCTGCGAGCGCTGCGTCGCGTTGTTCCAGCATTTGCAGAACCGAGCCGAGGTTGTTGTGCGCTTCCACGTAAGCCGGTTGTAGTTCGATGGCGCGGCGGTAGCTGGCGGCGGCGTCATTGAGTCGCTGCTGGTCGCGCAGGGCGAGGCCCAGTCGGAAGTGCGCTTCGGCATTAGTCGGGGCGGCGGCCAGTGCGCGCTGAAAAGCCGCGGCGGCTCCGCTGTGATCGCCGGCCAGACTCTTTTGTTTACCCGCCTCGATCGCGGTTTTCACCGAGGCGCCTGCAGCTGCTTGCGCGGTGCCGGGGCGGCTGCGGAAGAGCGTGCGCAGGGCGGCGAGCAGCACGCTAGCGCTGCGCGCAGACGCTACAGCCGGGGTCGCGCTGGAGTCGCATGCTGCGCCATTCCATGCTCAAGGCGTCGAGCAGCAACAGGCGCCCGGTCAGAGATGCGCCGGCACCGGCCAGCAGTTTTAACGCCTCGGCTGCCTGCGTCGAGCCGATGATGCCAACCAGCGGCGCGAACACGCCCATCACGGCGCAGCGCATATCACTGTCGTCGCCACCGGCCGGAAACAGGCATTGGTAGCACGGCGATTCGGCCTGCCGCAGATCGAATACGGCGAGTTGTCCGTCAAAGCGAATGGCGGCCCCGGAGACCAGCGGTTTGCGGTGCGCCACACAAGCGGCGTTGATGGCGTGACGCGTGCTGAAGTTGTCGCTGCAGTCGAGCACGATATCGGCGGCGGCCACCCGCTCGGTGAGGGCGGCGCCGGCCAGACGTTCGCAGACGGCATTCACGCGCACTTCCGGGTTGATGGCGGCCAGCGTGTGGCGCGCTGATTCGGCCTTGGCTGTGCCAATGGCATCGTTGCGGTGAACGATCTGGCGTTGCAGATTGGTCAGATCGACGGTGTCGCCGTCGCAAATGGTTAGCGTGCCGATGCCGGCCGAGGCGAGATACAGCGCGACCGGCGAGCCAAGCCCGCCCGCACCAATGACGAGGGCATGCGCGGCGCGGATTTTTTCCTGTCCTTCGATACCGATATCCGGCAGCAGGATATGGCGGCTGTAGCGCAGCAGTTGTTGATCGTTCATGGTGATGCCGGCGGGCGCGTGTGAAGTGTTTCAGTTTATCAGCGCTGCGTGGTGACGGGGGAACCGTCGCCCGCTTGTGATGCCGTGTCTGCCTGATGGTGCGAGCGACGTGGATGACGCCGCCGGTTAAATAAAAACGCCCGGCACAGGCCGGGCGTTTTTTAGTGGTGTGCCGACGTTTAGTTGGTGCTGGCGCGCGTTGCCGCCGGACGGCTCTTCAGGAAGGTGATGGCCTGTGAGAGCTCGTAATCGTATTTCGCGATGACTTCACCCGGTTCCGGTTTGAGGTCTTTGTCGGCGACATCCTTCTGCCGCGGCACCGGCACGAAGTTGTAGTTGTTAACGGCCGGGTTCGCTGCCGTCGCCGGCGGGGTGGCGGGGGCGGCCTTGGCGTTCTTGTCACCGTCGAGATGCTTGGTGAGGTCGGCCTCGCGCAGCTTCAGGCTGGGTTCGTTGCGGCCGGCGCTGCCGTCATCGAGTTCAATGTCCGGCACGATGCCCTTGGCCTGGATCGAGCGGCCGTTCGGCGTGAAGTAGCGTGCGGTAGTCAGCTTGATGGCGGTGTTATTGCCGAGGGGCAGGATGGTCTGCACCGAACCTTTACCGAAGGTCTGCGTGCCCATGATGACGGCGCGCTTGTGATCCTGCAGGGCGCCGGCGACGATTTCAGACGCCGATGCCGAACCGCCGTTAACCAGTACCACCATCGGCACGTTGCGGACATCGGCCGGCAGTTTGGAGATGTAATCATCACGCGTGCTGCGGCTACGCAGATAATTTTCAGGGCTGGCGGTGAGGCGCATCTTGGCGTCTTCGGCACGCCCCTCGGTGTAAACGACCAAGGCATTCTGCGGCAGGAAGGCGGCTGAGACCGCTACCGCCCCGTTGAGCAGGCCGCCCGGGTCGTTACGCAGGTCGAGTACGATACCGTTCATCTTGCCCTGATTCTGTTTGTAGAGGGTTTGAATCGCGGCGGCCAGTGTTTCGCCGGTGTGTTCCTGAAACTGGGTGACGCGGAAGTAGGCGTAGCCCGGTTCGATCAGTTTGTATTTGACGCTTTGAATCTTGATCACTGCGCGGGTCAGCGTCAGCAGCAGGGGCTTGGGTTCGTTCTTGCGCACCACCGTGATGGTGATCTGGGTGTTGGGCTTGCCGCGCATGCGCTTGACCGCGTCATTGAGCGTCATGCCTTTGACCGAGGTGTCGTCGAGCTTGACGATCAAATCGCCGGACTTGATGCCGGCACGCGAGGCTGGCGAATCGTCGATGGGCGAGACGACCTTGACGAAGCCGTCTTCCATGCCGACCTCGATGCCGAGGCCGCCAAATTCGCCTTGGGTGCCAACCTGCAGTTCTTTGAAGGCGTCCTGATCGAGATAGGCCGAATGCGGATCGAGCCCGGCCAGCATGCCGGTGATCGCCTCGGTGATCAGCTTCTTATCAGCGACCGGATCGACATAATCTTTCTTGATGCGCCCGAACACCTCGGTAAACGCGCGCAGCTCCTCGATTGGCAGCGGGCTTAAGGCCTCGCGCTGGGCGACCGCGGAGAAATTAAGCGAGATCATCACGCCGAGGCAGGCGCCCAGCGCGATTAATCCGATTTGATTCAGTTTTCCACGCATGGCCTATGGCTCCAAGGTCGCTTCAAGTTTGGTGCGGTTTTACTGCAGATTCACTTCAGATGGACCCATGACAACGGGTCGAAAGCTTTGCCCTGATGACGCATTTCAAAGTATAAACCGTAATCCGTGTTGCCGCCGCTGTTACCGACGGCGGCGATCGTCTCACCGCCCCTCGCCGCTTGGCCAACCTGTTTGAATAGCGACTCGTTATTGCCGTAGAGGCTCATATAGCCGCCGCCATGGTCGATGATGAGCAGATTACCAAAGCCCCGCAACCAGTCGGCGAAGACCACGCGTCCTGCAGCGATCGCGCGCACTTCCTGGTTCGGCTGGCTGGCAATGAAAACGCCTCTCCAGGAGAGTCCGCCGTCCGCTCTTGGGCTGCCAAAGCGTCCCTTTAGTTCCCCGCGCGCTGGTAAATTTAATTTGCCCTTTAATTCGGCGAAGGCGCTACCGTCGGTCGAACTATCCGGCACACGGTCGTTGCGCGGCGTCTCGGCGCGTGAACGTGCGATCATCTGCTTGATCTGTTCGACCAGCCGGGCCAGACGTTGTTCGTCGCGTTTGAGCTTGCTGATCTCGTGCCGCTGGCTTTCGATCTGGCGCGCGACTTTCTGCAGCACATCGCGCCGCGTCTGCTTTTCGCGTTCGATTTTTTCGCGTTGCGCCTGTTGTTCAGTCTGCACGGCGGCCAGCGCTTCACTTTGCTGTTTGGTCTCTTCCTCGAGATTGTCAAGCTGCCGGATGCTCGCACGCAGGGTGCGGATCTGCTCGGCACGCATGCGCGCGAGATAGGTCAGATAGTGCAGGTCGCGCGCGATGCGGTTGGGGTCTTCCCGGTTCAGCAGCAGTTTCACAGCGTCGGGCTGGTTGCCGAGGTATTGCTGATAGAGCTGCCGCGTCAGCAGCCGTTGCTGGGATTCGATGTCATTGCCGGCGCGCATTTCCTGTTGCTGCAGATCGATGAGATACGCCTGGATCGCCCGCTGTTTGGCGGCCAGGTCGCGCAGTGAGCGGTTGGATTCTGAAATCGCCCGTTCCGAATCGCGCAGTCCGTCGGCCGCCTCGCTGTGCGCCCCTTCGGCGGCGGCGAGACGTTTTTGCATGGCCTCAATGCGGCCACGCAACTGTGACAGTTCTTCCTTGGGCGGCGCGGTGGCGGCCGCGGCAGCGCCGGCTACGCACAGCGTCGCCGCGATCAGCAGGGCGCGGACGCGGCTAAACAAATTCAATCAGCGGTCTGCCGGTCATTTCCGGGGGCTGCGGCAGGCCCATCATTTTGAGCAGCGTCGGCGCGACGTCGCGCAGCGCGCCGCCGTCGGCCATGCTGGCCTTGCGCCCGATGTAGAGCGCCGGCACCAGATTCAGCGTGTGCGCCGTGTGCGGCTGGTGGTTGATTTCGTCGAGCATGGTTTCAGCGTTGCCGTGGTCGGCGGTGATCAGCACTTCGCCGCCGGCTGCCTGCATGGCCTGGATGACGCGACCGAGACATTCGTCGATCACTTCGATGGCGCGGGTTGCCGCCGACAAAATACCGGTGTGCCCGACCATGTCGCTGTTGGCGAAATTACAGACGATAGCGTCGTATTTTTTGGCCTCGATGGCGGCGACCAGTTTGTCGGTCACTTCGTAGGCGCTCATCTCCGGCTTGAGGTCGTAGGTGGCGACCTTGGGCGAGGGCACCAGCACGCGGTCTTCACCGGGAAACGCCGTTTCAACACCGCCGTTGAAGAAGTAGGTCACGTGCGCATACTTCTCGGTTTCAGCGATGCGCAGTTGTTTGAGACCCTGCTGCGCGATGTATTCGCCAAACCCGTTGGCGACACTTTGCGGCGCGAAGGCGGCCGGCAGTTTGAATTCCTCGCCGTAGCTGGTGAGGGTGCAGTAATAGCCGAGTTGCGGCATGCGCTCACGCGTAAAGCCGCTGAAAGCCGGGTCGGTTAATGCACGTGTCATCTGACGTGCGCGGTCGGCGCGGAAATTCATAAAGACACAGACGTCGCCGTCTTTCATCGACGCCGCTGCGGCACCTGCCGGCACGATCGCCGTGGCCTTGACGAATTCGTCGTTTTCGCCGCGTGCGTAGGCGTTGTGCAAGGCTTCGACGGCGCTGGCGGCCTGATAAGCGGCCTTGCCGGTGGTCAACAGGTCATAGGCTTCCTGCACGCGCTCCCAGCGCTGGTCGCGATCCATCGCATAATAGCGTCCGACCACCGAAGCGATACGCCCGCCCTTGAGCTCTGCGCATTTGTTTTGCAGCCGCAGCAGCGAGGCTTCCGCACTTTTCGGCGGGGTGTCGCGGCCATCGAGAAAGGCGTGTAAGCAGACGTCGCCAACGCCGCCCTTGACCGCCATTTCGAGCATCGCCGCAATCTGCGTTTCCTGGCTGTGTACGCCGCCGGGTGACAAGAGACCCATGATATGCAGCGTGGCGCCTTTGCTGCGCGCCGTTTCCACGGCTGTGCCGAGTACCGCGTTGGTGGCGAATTCGCCGCTGGCGATCGCCGCCTCGATACGCGTGAGATCCTGATAGACGACGCGCCCCGAACCGATATTAAGGTGGCCGACCTCGGAATTGCCCATTTGCGCCGCCGGCAGCCCGACCCATTGTTCCGAGGCGTCGATGGTGGTGTGCGGAAAGCGGTTCCAGAAAAAATTCCAATGCGGTTTGCGCGCCTGACAGATGGCGTTGTTATCGCATTCCTCGCGATGGCCGAAGCCGTCGAGTATGATCAGCAATACGGGCGTTACGGGCATGATTTATCAGTGTTCTTCAAGGTGGAAAGGCGTTACTCATTTTAAGCCCATTTGTCAGATTTCAGCGCGGCCGGCCGAGAGTTGTTTTGCCCGCGCCATCCGGTGTTGCTAAAATCCACGCTTCTGCATGCTGTGCATGCCAAAGGAAAAAAGTTGGACGCATCCTTTTTCGTTTTTCTGCAAAAAAGCCCCTTCAACATGGCGTTGTTTGGCACCGCGGTGGTCACCGGCTGCATGCTGATGTGGCCCTTGTTCGGCCGTCTCGCCGGCGGCGCGGCGCCGCAGGTCGGTCCTTTTGAAGCGGTCAATCTGATCAACCGCCGCGATGCACTGGTGATCGACGTGCGCGACAAGGCGGCGTATGCCGCCGGTCGTCTGCCCAATTCACGTCATCTGCCGATGGCAGAGCTTGCCACGCGTCTGGGCGAGCTGGAAAAATTCAAAGCGCGTCCCTTGCTCATCAACTGCGCCCCTAGTGTGGCGGGCAAGGTTTGTGCAACGTTGACAAAGGCCGGTTTCAAGGAAGTGTTCGCGTTGCGTGGGGGTATGAGCGGGTGGGCGGAAGCCAGCCTGCCGGTGGAGAAATAAATGGCGACAGTTCGCATGTACAGCACGGGTGTATGCCCTTATTGTGTGATGGCCGAGAAACTGCTGGCGTCCAAAGGCGTGGCGATTGAAAAAATCCGCATCGATCTGGATACCGAAAAACGCGGCGAGATGATGCAGCTCACAGGACGCCGCTCTGTGCCGCAGATTTTTGTCGGCGAAACGCACGTCGGCGGATACGACGATCTTGCCGCTCTTGATCAGGCCGGCAAGCTGGATGAATTGCTGCGCAGCTGATCTCGCGCAATACCGTTTGGAAAACACATGAGTGAAGCGCTGCAACCGATATTTGCCATCGAAAAGATTTATCTGAAAGACCTCTCGGTCGAGGTACCCAATGCGCCGGAGGTGTTTGCCGAGCGTACCGCACCCGAGGTCGGCGTCGAGATCAACAGCGAAGCGCGCGAGGTGCAGCAGGGCATGTTTGAGGTGGTGTTGAAAGTGACGCTCACCGCCAAGACCGGCGACAAGGTGATGTTTCTGGTCGAGGCTGCGCAGGCCGGCCTGTTTCAAATCCGCAACGTGCCGCCGCAGGATATGGGGCCGTTACTCGGTATCGCCTGCCCGAACACCTTGTTTCCCTATGTTCGCGAAACGATTTCCACCGTGACCTCGCGTGCGGGCTTTCCGCCCGTGGTACTGGCGCCGATGTCGTTTGAGACCATTTATCAACAGCAGCTCGAACAGCAGATGCTGGCGGCGCAGGGGGCGGGTGGCAAGCCCAACTAATGCCGTGAAGCATGCCGCGCGCCTGTGTTTGTGCGGCATGCTGTGTCTGGCGGCTGCGGCGCAGGCCGCCGACTTTCGTGCCGTCGGCGAGCATGCCTCGGTGTTGTTTGATGGGCCGTCGCTCAAGGCCAAAAAAACACACGTCGTCGGCAGCGGTTATCCGGTCGAAATCATCGTTACTCTCGAGGGCTGGTACAAGGTTCGCGACGTCAGTGGCGGGTTGGCCTGGATCGAAGGCAAAAATCTTACCGAACGGCGGACGCTGATCGTCAAAGCGCGTCTGGCCGATGTGCGCCAGACCGCGTCCGACAGCGCGCCTCTGGTGTTTCAGGTCGAGCAAAATGTATTGCTCGACCTCGTCGAACTGGGTGATGGGGTTTGGGTGCGCGTCACCCATCGCGACGGGCAAGGCGGTTATCTCCGCGCGACGCAGGTCTGGGGCTTATGAGGCTTGCGGTGCTCGGCGCCGGCGCCTGGGGCACGGCGATCAGTATCAGTCTGGCGGCGCGCCACGCGGTCACATTGTGGGCACGTGAGGCGGCACTCGCCGATGCCATGCAGGCGCAGCGTGTCAATGCACGTTATCTGCCCGACATTGCATTTCCTGCATCGCTCAAGATCACCGCGCAGCTCGCTGAGGCGCTGGCCGGTTGCGAGCTGGCGCTGGTGGCGACACCAACGGCCGGTTTGCGTCCCACCCTGCGGAACATTCTCAGTGTTGGTCATGGTGCGCCGGTGCTTTGGTTGTGCAAAGGTTTTGAAAGTGAAACGGCGCAACTGCCCAATGAAATTGCCGCTGCCGAATTGCCGGCGACGATGCTGCGCGGCGCTTTGTCGGGGCCCAGTTTTGCGCAGGAAGTCGCGCGCGGTTTGCCAACTGCACTGACGCTCGCCAGCGGCAATGCTGATTTCGCCCGGCGCATGGCGCGCGAACTGCATGCGCCCGCGCTGCGGATTTATTCCAGCGATGACGTAGCCGGCGTTGAAGTGGCGGGTGCGGTAAAAAATGTGATGGCGATCGCCTCCGGCATCAGTGACGGGCTGGGTCTGGGCGCCAATGCGCGTGCCGCGCTGGTGACGCGCGGGCTGGCGGAAATCACCCGGCTGGGTTTAAAGCTCGGCGGACGGCTTGAAACCTTTATGGGGTTGACCGGCGTCGGTGATTTGATACTGACTTGCACCGGCGACCTTTCGCGCAATCGCAATGTTGGGCTGAAGCTTGCGCAGGCGCGCCGGCTTGACGAGGTTTTGCGCGAACTCGGGCACGTGGCCGAAGGGGTCAACACGGCGCGTGAGGTGAGCCGGCTGGCCACCGCGCTGGGCATCGAAATGCCGATCACGCGCGCAGTGTGCCGTGTGCTCGATGGCGAGGTGGCGGCGCGTGACGCCGTGCAAGAACTGTTACGGCGCGATCCGACTTCCGAGTACTAGCCTGACTGGCCGCATGGCCTGCTGATACTGATTGCCTAAATGGCTTGTTGCTGTGCCGGTCATTGCGTGCCGGCATCGCGCCCGGCGACCTACGACCCACGCCATGCGATGTCACCAATTGATTGTGGCCGCCAGGATTGCGCTGCGAACCGCCGTGTCGCGACACGAGTGGCGTTGCGGATTGCCGGAGTTATCTTTTGATTGATCCAAGTAATAGCTTGCATTGCGGCAGAGCATGCGCTTACATCAAAGCGTTTTTACCGGTCGCTTAAGCTGTTTCTGCGGCACCGCTGAAACCGCATTGCCGCCACGCTTCGAAGGTGATGACGGCGACCGAATTGGCCAGATTCAAGCTGCGGCTTTGCGCCGCCATCGGAATGCGCAGGCGTTTGCTGGCGGTAAAGGTTGCCAGCATTTCGTCGGGCAGGCCGCGTGTTTCGGGGCCGAAGATAAAGGCGTCGCCCGGCTCAAAACGCGTCTGGTCGTAACGCGCAGAGCCGCGCGTGGTGATGGCGAACTGGCGCGCGCTGCCGAGCGCGCTGCGGCAGGCGTTCCAGTCATCGTGCAGCACGACCGCGGCGCGCTCGCGGTAGTCCATGCCGGCACGCTCAAGCTGGCGGTCGCTGATCGAAAACCCCAGCGGCCGGACCAAATGCAAACGGCAGCCGGCATTGGCGCAGATGCGCATGATGTTGCCGGTGTTGGGCGGGATTTCCGGTTGGTAGAGAACGATTTCAAACATCTGTTTGGCAGGGGTGATTGTCGCAATGTCGGCAAGGTTGACAGGGTTTGGTCAGCGCGTCACGACGCTTGCGCTTGCGTTCGCGTGTGCACGCCCTGACTTGTGCTGGCACAGGTTTTGCATTCAAGCCAAGCCTGAATTGTGCCGTTAGGTCAGGTGATAAACCATCATCGTTGCTTGTTAGTTGCTTCAAAACACGCTAACTTGCTGCCCCCATTGCATAAAGTGGTGTGTGTCGTGACTGTTTTACGAGATTAAACTCGATTGCCCGATTGCCCGATTGGATTGACCACGCATGGCCCGCCCTGAAAAAGTTCGCCTCGGCGAAATTCTTGTTCAGCAAAAACTGCTGACGCCCGAACAGCTCAAGCTCGCGCTCGATGAACAAAAGCGTAGCGGCCGCAAACTCGGTCGCGTGTTTATCGAGCAGGGCTATGTCACCGAAGAGGAAATTTCTGAAGCGCTGGCCAAGCAGCTGCAGATTCCTTACATCAATCTCAAGTACTACAACATCAAGCCCGAGGTGGTGCAGAAGCTGCCCGAGACCCAGGCGCGGCGTTTTCGCGCGATTGTTCTCGAAGACAACCCGAAGGCGCTGAAGATCGGCATGGCCGATCCGACCGATCTCAACGCGTATGACGAGATTGCGCGCATCGTCAAACACGACATTGAAATTGCCGTCGTTACCGAAACGCAGTTGCTCGGGGTCATCGACCGGGTTTACCGCCGCACCAGTGAAATTACCGGCCTTGCGCAGGAACTGCAGGCTGAGTTGGGCGATGACGCGGTTGATTTTGGCGCCTTGTCGATTACACCGGGGCTGGAAGAAGCGCCGGTGGTCAAGCTGTTGCAGTCGGTGTTTGAAGATGCCACCCAGGTGCGCGCCTCGGACATCCACATCGAGCCGCAGGAAAAAAAGCTGGTCATCCGTTTCCGTATCGACGGTCTGTTGCATTTGCAAACGGAGGCCGACCCGAAGATCGCCTCGGCGCTGGTGTTGCGTTTGAAGCTGATGTCGGGTCTCGATATTTCAGAAAAACGCCTGCCGCAAGACGGCCGTTTTAACGTCAAGATCCGTACGTCGATGGTTGATGTGCGTTTGTCGACCATGCCCACTCAATACGGCGAATCGGTCGTCATGCGTTTGCTCAATCAGGGCAGCGGCATATTGACGCTTGACCGTATCGGTATGCCGCCGCATATCCTCGAGCGCGTGCAGGCGGTGTTGCAGCGCCCGAGCGGCATGATGCTGGTGACCGGGCCGACGGGTAGCGGCAAGACCACCACGCTGTATGCCTCGCTCGCCAAGCTCAACACACCCGAGCGCAAGATCATCACGGTGGAAGACCCGGTCGAATATCGTCTGCCTGGCATTAATCAGGTGCAGGTGCACGACAAGATTGATCTGACGTTTGCGCGGGTGTTGCGTTCCGCCCTGCGTCAAGACCCTGACGTGATTCTGGTCGGCGAAATGCGCGATCAGGAAACCGTGGAAACCGGCTTGCGCGCGGCAATGACCGGTCACATGGTGCTCTCCACACTGCATACAAATGACGCGATGACCACACCGATCCGTCTGCTCGACATGGGCGCGCCGCGTTACATGGTGGCGCTGTCGTTGCAGATGGTGCTGGCGCAGCGTCTGGTGCGTCTCATCTGTGAGAGCTGCACTGGCCCCTATACGCTGCTGCCGGGCGAGCACGAATGGCTGGCGCAGGAAATCGGTGCCAAGGTTGACGATCATCGTTATTTCAAGGGCAAGGGCTGTTCGAATTGCAACGGCACCGGCTATCTCGGCCGTACCGGCGTGTACGAAATGCTGGAAATGACCAAGGCCGTGGTCGAGGCCGCCAATCAGGATGATCCGGCGAAGTTCCTCGAGGTCGCTACGCGCGAGATGCAGGGCAACACGCTGCGCGCGCACGCTGCACAACTGGTGGTTGAGGGCAAGACCACGGTGGATGAAGCGCTGCGTATCAGCAATCAGTTTGACGACGTGTAACCCCAGTGGCCCATTTTGCTTATAAGGCCCGCAATGCGGGCGGGGAGATGGTGCAAGGCGTGCTGGAGGGCGCTGACAGCGGTGCCGCGGCATCGCAGTTGTTTGCCATGGGCATCACACCGATCGAAATCAAGCCGACCAGTGCGCCGAGCGCTTCCAGCGGGAGTTTTCTCGAGAACCTGACGCGGGAAAAAATCACGCAACAGGATTTGATGCTCTTTAGCCGCCAAATGTATACGCTGCTGAAGGCGGGGGTGCCGATCATGCGTGCACTTGCCGGCTTGCAGGAATCCACCGTCAATAAATCATTTGGCGAGGTGATTAAAGGCATCCGTGACAGTCTCGACACCGGTCGTGAATTGTCGCCTTCACTGGCGCGCCGGCCCGATGTGTTTACGCCGTTTTACATCAACATGATCCGTGTCGGTGAAATGACCGGCCAGCTCGAGGATGTGTTTCTGCGCATGTTCCACCACCTCGAGTTCGAGGAATTCATGCGTAATCAGGTGAAGTCGGCGGTGCGTTACCCGAGCTTTGTCATCGCCACGATGGCGGTAGCGATCGTCGTCATCAACCTGTTTGTGATTCCGGCCTTTGCCAAGGTTTATGCCGGAATGAAGGTTCAGTTGCCGTTGATGACGCGCATACTGATCGGCTTCTCTGATTTCATGGTGGCCTGGTGGCCGGCACTGTTGGTCGGCGCAGTGGCTGCCTATTTTTCGTTTTATAGCTGGAGCCGTACGGCGGCCGGCAAATTGAAATGGGATGAACTCAAGCTCAAATTTCCGATTGCCGGTGAAATCATTACCAAGGCAACCCTGTCACGCTTTGCACGTAGTTTTGCCATGGCCAGCAGCAGTGGTGTGCCGGTGGTGCAGGCGCTGACGACGGTGGCGCAAACGGTGGATAACGATTTCATTGCCGGCAAGAT
>CAMDSO010000009.1 GCA_945906935.1 Bordetella parapertussis | reverse complement strand
GCCGCAGCGTAACGTCGACATCGTGGTCAACTCCGGGGCCGGCGGTAGCGCTGACCGGCAGGCGCGGGTGGCGCAAAAGTTTTTGCAGGCTTTGCCCGGCATGCCGAGCGTGAGTGTGACCAACCGTGCCGGCGGCGCCGGTCTGGTTGCGCTCAATTTCATGGCGCAGCACCCGGCCGATCCGCATTACCTTGGCATACTCTCGACCGGCGTGCTGACCAACCAGATCACCGGGCTGAGCACTATTCGCTATCAGGACATCACGCCGCTGAACATCCTGGTGCGCGAATACATCGCGGTGTGGACGCGTACCGAATCGTCGATTACTTCGGGGCGCGATCTGATCGCGCGTCTGAAGCGCGAACCTGCTTCGGTGGCATTTGCATTTTCAACCGCGCGCGGCAACCAGAATCATGTCGTCATCGGCATGTTTGCGCGCGCTGCCGGTGTTGATGCGAAATTATTGAAGACCGTGATTTACCCGTCGGGCGGGCAGGGCATGACCGCGGCACTCGGCGGCCACGTTGATGTCTGGGTGGGCACCGCTGGTGGTGCCTTGCCCTATATGGCCGCCGGCAGCATCCGCGTGCTCGGCATTACCGCGCCGCAGCGGCAGGGCGGAAAATTTGCGGCGGTGCCGGTGTTCCGCGAGCAGGGAGTGGATGCCACGTATTATGCCTGGCGTGGTTTTCTCGCCCCGCGAGGGCTCACCGCCGCACAGCTGGCCTATTGGGACCAGGTGTTCGCCCGTATCGCGCACAGTGATGAATGGAAAAAAGAACTCGAAGAAAACGCCTGGGCCGAGGGCTTCCTGGGCAGCGCCGAGACACGCCGCCATCTGGATGCGGAATACGAGATGTTGAGCCGCATGCTGGCCGATCTGGGTGTGGTTGCGCGTTAGGCGCACGCCGTGGCGGTTACTGGCTGACGACCTGCGGATCCTTAAGACTGCCGCTCAAGCTGAGCGCGCCGCGCGCAACGGTCACCGTTTGCGAACCGAGTTGCAAGTCGAGGCGGCCGCTGATTTCAGCATTGGCGCCGATTTCGACTGCACCGCCGCCATGCATCGGCCCGGATGTCAGTTTGAGATTACGCAATGAAAGCCTGCCGCCGGCCGACTGCGCTTCACCGGTGATTTCGTTGTAAGCCGTGCGGCCGCCGCGCTGCGGGGCTTTGCTACGCGCTTGTATCGCGCGGACCAAATCAATGTTGTTGAGCGCCCCTTTGCTGGCACTGAACGTGGAGTTCGACGTCGTGGCGGCGAGCAGACTGCCGAGGCTGGCACCCTGGCTGGAGAAGCGGGTTTTAATGTTAAGCGTGCCGCTGGCCTCGAAATCGCGGGTGAAGGCTGGCAACAGCAGCGCGATATCCGCGCCGTTCAAGTCAAACTCCCCGCGCAGGCGGAATTTACTCTCACTCCAGTCGAGTTCCGCCGCGCCGCTCAGGCTGCCGCCGGCAAGGCGCACCTCGAGATTGGAGAACGCGGCGTCCTCAAGCCCAACCTGTGCCAATCCAGAGAAGGCGGCGATTTCAAGCCCGGGCGCTGCCGGGACCTGGATGGAGCGGCCCTGGAAGGTCACCCTTAATGCATCCGCCTGTTTTATCGGTGCAATGTTGAGGCTGATTTTTGGATGACTGATCTGTGCTTTCTCAAACGCGCCGTTGGCCGCGGTTTGGATGCTCGCGTCGAATAGCGCAATGTCGATGTCGCTGAGCGTGATTTTGATACCGTTCATTTTCAGTGATTTGATATTGAGCTGGTTCTCAGCGGTGCGTGCTTTTGCAAACACCATGAAGCGTGGCAATATGCTCTGCTCTATTCTGACGTTGTTTAGCTGCGCCTCTGCAAAGTCTTTGTTGTCATCGAGGAGTGCTGTCAACGGCACCGGCAACGCCGCGTTTTCAATGCTGATCTGCTGGTTACGACCGATCGTGATGCGCTCGATTTTCACCTGCGGAAAGGGAAACAACACGAAGCGCAAGCTCGCCATGCTGACGGGTTCCTGTAAACGATCCGCCAACAGGGTCTCGGCCCGCACGCGCAATCCGCTAAGCGGTATGACCTGCAGTGCCGCAATACCGCCGCCGATGATTAACACCAGTGCACCCAGCGCCAGGCGTCCCCAGGGCGAGCGTCGACGCGATGTCACGGCCTTGCCGAGTGCCGCGTAGTCCTGATCTTGCAGTCTTTCTGCGGCGCTGATTTCGGCGCGTTGCTGGGCCTCCTGGCGTGCGCGCAGGTCGGCGGAAAATTCCGCCTGCTCATGCGCCCTGAGTGCGGCTTCGACCTTGGCGGCGACCTCGGTTTCCGCGTTCTGCCGCGCCAGATGCTCCTGCATGACGCGGGCAACCGCCTCCTGTTTGGCGCGGTCTTCAGCCGCGGCACGCGCCTGCCTCTCCATGATCGCGCGTTGCTCGGCATGCACGCGCGCCATCATTTCAGATTGCGCCTTGGACACCGCCTGCTCGTGGGCGAGACGTGCGACTTCGAGCAGGCGCCGGGCTTCGGCGACAGATTTTTCCGCCTCGCTGGTTTTTTTATCACTGGCGGCACGGATGATTTTTTCCGCTGCCGCGCTGGCATTCATAGCCTCTTGTGCCAGACGTTCTGCTTCTCCGCGTGCCCGGCGTTCAGCATCGAGCTTGTCGGCAATGTCGGTCTGCGACACGCGCTCGGCGGCTTCGCGTGCTTTGCGTTCGATTTCGACCAGCGCCTCTGCCTCTTCGCGTGCCTTGCGTTCGGATTGGATGCGCTGTTCGACTTCCAGGCGCGCCGCCGATTCCATAGTTGCGCGCGCTTCGGCAGCTTCGCGGGCTTTGCGCTCGAGGTCGGTTTGCGCCTGGGCTGCAGCCTGCCGTGAACTTGCCTCCTGCTCGTAGGCCTGACGTTCGCTGGCAGCCTTGTTTGCGGCCTCTTCGCGTGCGAGGCGCAGTTTTTCTTCAAAGGACGCCAGGGCTGCAACGGCACGCGCCTCGACTTCTTCGCGCTTGCGGCGTTCGACCGCAATCATTGCCTCGGCTTCCTCGCGAGCCTGGTGCTCGATCTGTTCGTGGGCCCGTGCTTCGTCGCGGGTTTTACGGATTTCCTCTTCCATTACGGCCAGTTCAGTGCGCGCCCTGGCTTCGGCTTCTTCACGCGCGACTTGCAATTCGGTTTCGCGCTGCAGACTCTCCGCTTCCTCCTGCGTGCGGCGTACGATTTCCTGGTCGGCGCGGGCTTCGGCGGCGGCACGCGCTTCGGCTTCCTGCTTGGCTTGTAGCTGAACTTGTCTGAATACGCGTTCGGCCATGTCCGCCTTGGCGAGGGCGGCGGCGTGTGCCTGCGACACCTGGTCGGAGGCGTCATTGGCATCCAACTGTGCTTCCGAACTGGTTTTGGTTTCGGCGGCGGCTTGCGCCATGGCTCTGGCCTCGGCGACTGCTGCTTCAGCCGTACGCACGCGTATTTCGGTTTCAGCTTGCAGGGCGGCGACGCGCTCGGTTTTGGCGTGTGCCTCGGCTTTGGCTCGTAGGCGCGCTTCGGTCTCGGCTTTGGCCGACACTTCTGCGTCCTTGAGCGCTTTTTCCATGAAGCGCATCTTGGCTTCAACGGCGGCACGCGCACGTGATTCAGCCTCGGCGCGGGCAATTGCTTGTGCTTCCGCTTTGGCGCGGGCTTCCGCCTCCATTCGTGCACTCGCTTCAGCCTCCGCCTTGGCCGCTGCATTGATGCGCGCACGGTCTTCCGCATCGGCGCGTGCCTGCGCCTCGGCTTCGGCCTTTTCCTGAAGCTGCATGGCGGCGCGCATGCGCGTCTCTGCTTTGGTTTTAGCGCCGGCGTGTGTAGCCGCTGCCGCTTCCTGCTGTGCTTTGGCACCGGCGTCGGCCGCAGCCCGCGCCGTTTTTTCCGCTCTTAATTTGGCCGCAGCCTCCTCGCGCGCGAGGTTCTCGGCGGTAGCATGGGCGAGCGCCTCGGTCTTTTGTCGTGCTTTTGCTTCGGCAGTGGCGCGCGCCGATTCTTCGGCGCGCGCACGCGCAAGGGCTTCGGTTCTGGCGCGTTCGCCGGCCTCCTGGTTGAGCTTTGCGACTTTGGCGGGCGAAGTGAAATCAAGATTCCACTCTTGATTGCCATCATCTGCCGGGGGAGGGATGAAAACCGCCACATAGCCATTGGCGAGCAGCTTGTCGATGCCGTCCTGCAGTTCTTCGTCCCGCAGTCCGGTTTTGCCGAGCAGCGCCGGGAGCGGCGTCTTGCCATCCACCGCCAGGAATATCAGGCCGAGCTCGCGCGACAACCGAATGGTCTTGCTTTTGACCTCAAGGATGCCTTTGGCGGTTTTGGTGTAAATCGTATTCGGTAGCATGGACGGAGGCCTGTTGGATGGCGCGGTGATGGCAAATGCCGCGTCGATTTTCTATGGATCTACTTTATTCCGCAGTCAGGGTCTGCAAAGCATTGGATAAAGGTGTTAACGGCATTTCTGCAGAAAACCTTTGGCTGTGGCTGCGCTGACCCTAACCGTTGGCAAGGCCGGGCTACTTAACCTTATTCAAGGCTCAGCAGAATTTTACCGATGTGCGTGCTCGATTCCATCAGCGCGTGCGCCTGTGCCGCCTGTGCCAGCGGGAAGACCGCGTTGACCATCGGTTTGATGCTACCGGCGGCGATCAGCGGCCACACTTTTTCTTCAAGTTGGCGGGCGATTTCGTTTTTGTAGGCGGGTGGCCGTGTGCGCAGCGTCGAACCGGTGTAGCTCAAGCGTTTGAGCATCACCGGCATCATGTTGATTTCGACCTTGGAGCCGGCGCCGAAGGCGAGCTGGATGATGCGTGCATCGTGGTTGGCGGCCTTGAAGTTTTTTTCGATATTGGGACCGCCAACGATATCGAGGATGACATTCGCGCCGCCCGCTTCGCGCACGATCTCGACGTAATCTTCCTCGCGATAATCAATCACGCGATCAGCGCCCAGACTGCGCGCGAAATCGCAGCGGGCGGCCGGGCTGTCGGTGGCCAACACCTTGACGCCGAAGGCCTTGGCGAGTTGGATCGCGGTGGCGCCGATGCCGCCGGCGCCGCCATGCACCAGCAGCGTTTCGCCGCTCTTCAACGCGGCGCCCATGAAGACATTGCTCCATACGGTGAAAAATGTTTCGGGCAGGCTGCCGGCGTCACGCAGGCTGATCCCCGCCGGAATCGGTAGACAATGTTGAGCCTCTACCGCGCAGTATTCGGCATAGCCGCCGCCATTGGTCAGTGCGGCGACTTTGTCGCCGGTTTTCCAGCGTGCCACACCGCTGCCGAGGGCGACGATTTCGCCCGAGACTTCGAGCCCCAGCAGATCGGAGGCGCCGGCCGGCGCCGGATAAAGCCCCCTACGTTGCATCAGGTCGGGGCCGTTGATGCCGGCGGCGGCGACTTTGATCAAGACTTCACCGGCAGCGGGCACGGGCACCGCGCGGGTTGCGCTGCGCAACACATCAGGTTTGCCGGGCGCGCTGATTTCAACGACCTGCATGTCTTTGGGTAGGTTGGAACTCATCGATACTCCTTATTACGGTTTGTTTATTGGGCCAGACTCGCGCGCACTGCGGCCGAGCGGTCCCAGAAGTTTGGCATCAACGGGCTTGAATAGCCGGAGACAAAGGCTTTGGCAGTGCCGGTGGCCGGATCGAATACGTGGCGTGCCACCGCGCCAATGTTGGCGCCGTAAATATGAATGCTGATCGACGGCCGGTCGTTAAGTGCGTTGGATACTTCGTGTATATCGCCGACGCTGGGTGAAACACGGTCGACCATACCGGGGGTCAGTGTGCATTGTTCGCCAACGCGCATGGGCCGGCCCGGCGCGTCGATGTAATAGCGCCGGCAGTTCTCCGCACCGCGCAGCATACCGATCATGCCCCACACACAATGATCATGCACAGGGGTTTTCTGCCCCGGCCCCCAGACGAAACTGACCACCGAAAAGCGTTCGAAAGGGTCGCAATAGAGCAGGTATTGCTGATAGAACTGTGGATGCGGTTGGGCGCAGACCTCGGGCAGCCAGTCGTCTTCGGCCACCAGCGCAGCGAGCAGTGTGGCGCCGTCTTCGAACATCCTGCTTTCAGTAAACCCGGGGGCGGCAACGAGGCGGCTGTAGTCGCAGATGAAATCACGGAAACGGGCGGGGTTGCTCATGCGAACTTTAGGTTGCCGGAATGTTCCAAAAAGATAGCGATATACTAGCACGTGACCCGCCAACATATCACCGCGCAGCGGCGCGCCGCCAACCTCCAAGGAGCACCAAGTGAAGCAGACAGTTCTGTTCGGTTTTTCCCTCTGTATATCGGTGGCGGGTATCGCCCTGGCTGCCGATCCTTATCCGGCCAAGCCGGTGCGGCTGGTGGTGCCTTTTTCGCCGGGTGGCGGCAATGATATTGCGGCGCGTTTTGTCGCGCAGCGTTTGACCGAGGGATTTAACCAAAGCGCGGTGGTTGATAACCGTGCGGGTGCCGGCAGCACGCTGGGTACCGATATTGTCGCCAAGGCGGTAGCGGACGGATACACGCTGCTGGTGACGCACAACGCGATTGCCATTAACCAGACGCTGTATGCGAAGCTGCCCTATGACACCGTGCGTGACTTTACTCAGGTCGCCATCATCGGCACGACCACCAATACCTTGGTGGTCAATCCGAATGTGCCGGTGAAATCAACCAAGGAACTGATCGCACTGCTGAAGTCCAAACCGGGTGCGTTGAACTACGCCAGCACCGGCGCCGGCGGCACCTCGCATCTGGCGATGGAGTATTTTCGGATTGAAACCGGTTCCAGTCTTGTCCACATCCCGTACAAAGGCACCGCCCCCGGCCTGACCGATGTGGTTGCCGGCCAGGTGCAGGTCATGATCTCAGCGCTGCCGGGGACGGTACCGTTTATCAATTCAAAGCGCGTGGTGGCACTCGCCACCACTGGCAAAAAGCGCTCGGCCTTTTTGCCGGATCTGCCGACACTCGCTGAATCAGGGATACCCGGTTATGAATTCGATACCTTCTACGGTTTGCATGCGCCGTCGAAAGTGCCGAAGGAAATCATCGCCAAGCTGAACGCAGAAATCACCAAGGCGCTGTCGCGTCAGGAAGTCAAAGATCAGCTGTTCAAGCAGGGACTGGAAGCAGAGACCTCGACGCCCGAAGACTTTGCGAAGTTCGTGCGCAGCGAAGTGGTGAAAATGGCCAAGATCATCAAGGCGTCCGGGGCCAAGCCGGAGTAAGGTCGCGCGCCGGCGTCCACGGCAACATTAGAAGCAGCGTCAGGCGCGAATGGCGGCTTCGGCTTCGAAGCTGCCGTCGGCGTCGATTTCCCGCAGGGTTTGCGCTTCGCGCGCAGTCGGCAGCGGCGTCGGGCCGGCACTGCTGGCATCAAAGGTGAAGCCGGTGCGCGCGATGACTTCTTCCAGACTTGAATTCGGATGCCAGGATTCGAGGCGGAGGCGGCCGGTCGTGCGCTGAAACACTGCAATCGGCGTGACCAGCGCCGCCAGGTTGCCGGCGGCGGTGACGAAATCGAGTTTATCGACGAGGCTGCGCGGACTGTGTTCAGTGCGCCAGGTGGCGACGCGTTGCGCGGTGGGTAGCATCACCGCCGCGCCACCGCCACCGGGCAGGCGCACCTTGGGTTTTTTCCACGGCCCGATCGATGACACATTGGTGCGGCCTGCGGCGTCGATCTGGGCGCAACCGAGATAGACGAGTCCGATGCCGCCGCGTGCGCACAGATCGTAGAAATCCTGATTGGAAAAAAGCGCTGCAGAACCGGTGACGATGCCCGGGTCACTGCTCGAATGCGGTAGCAGCGTCGGTTGCGGTTCAACGCCGCCAGCCACGTTGATGTACGTGAAATGAAAATCGTAGGCGCGTTTGGCCAGCACGCAGGCCAGCATCGGCAGCGTTGAATTGACGCCGCTGAAGGTCACCTCGCCGGCGCGGATCTGGCGCGCGAGGTTGATGACAATGTAGGAAAAAGCTGACCAGTGTGGCGGCAAGGTTTGAGGGGAAAGGTGTAAGGAGGAAGACATCGAGAACCCTCAGGCCTGCGGCCTTGCATTGCATTCGGGCGCTTCGGCCAGATGTTTCTCCAGTACGCCCGGTGCATCGTCGAGGTAGCGTTCGACCGCTGCGTAATCGATGTCGTAGTACGGATGCATCGAGCCCGGCCATGCACCGCCGGGCGCGATGGCCACCGCCTCGACCATGAAGCCCGGTACCAGCGTTAATTCAGGTTGTTCGCGCAGGCGGTCGGTAGCGACGAGTTTCTCTGCGGTTATCAGCACGCGTTTCGCCGCGCGCGTCAGCGGGTGATCCCAGAACGGCGTGCCGTAGATGCGCGCATTACCGAGTTCATCGACTTCGTTGACATGGATGACCGCGACATCGGGGCGGATCGCCGGGATCGCATAGACCTCTTTGCCCGAGTAGGGGTCGACGACTGTTTTCCAATCATTGACGCGGGCGAGCTCGCTGCCGAACACACCGGCCACCGGTTGGAAGGGGATTCCGTAGGAGGCTGCACGCAGCCCCGCGACCAAGGTCATTCAAGCGTGTTCTTCGAACACCACATCGCCGTGCTCGACGGTGCGGCGAAACCATGGTGCGAGGCCGAAGTTGCCTTCCATGGCGACGATGCCGGCGCGTATTTTTGTGACGACACCGGCGCGGCAGAGCAGATCAACATCGTAGCCGGGTGAGGATTTGATGAATTCAAGCTGGCGCTTTTGCTGGCGCACCAGTTCGCGGATCAACGCAAACGGGCCGCGATGCAGAAAGCTGCCACCAACACCGATCGACGCACCGTCGGCTATGGAGGCCGCCAATGCGGCGAGACTAACCAGCTTGACAGGTGGGAGGTTGGACATCGTTGCACTCATCCTGAAATCGTGCCGGATCATAGCATCGTGCCGGCAATGCGATAATATCGCGCCTTCATTCGGGGAACGAACCATGCCGCACTTGATCTGCCGGCGCATTGTTATCGGCGCCTGTTGTTTGTTGCCGCTGGCAAGCGTTGCTGCCGCGCAACCCGCACAGTACCCCGAGAAACCGATCCGCATGATTGTTGCCGTGCCGCCCGGCGGTCCGGCCGATACCTTGTCGCGTTTGGTCAGCCCGAAACTCACCGAGGCGATGGGGCAGGCGATCGTCATCGATAACCGCGCCGGCGCTAACGGCAATATCGCTTATGAAATGACGGCGCGCGCGGTGCCCGACGGTTACACCTTCACCGCGGTGGCGGCCGGCGTTGCGATTAATCCGAGTCTGTATCGCGAGGTTAAATATGATCCGGTGAAGGATCTGGCGGCGATCACGCAAGGCATTTCGGTACCGAACATCCTGGTCGTGCATCCCTCGGTGCCGGTGCAGTCGGTGGTCGACTTGCTGGCTTACGCGAAAGCGCGCCTCGGCCGGCTGGTGTTTGCTTCGGCCGGCAACGGTACTTCGGGGCATCTGGCGCTCGAACAGTTTCGTCTCGAAGCGAAGGCGGATTTTATCCACGTGCCCTACAAGGGCGGCGGGCCGGCGTTGACTGAGGTGCTCGGCGGGCAGGCGCAGGCTTTGTTCAGCATTGCCTTGACGGCAATCCCGCAGGTCAAGGCCGGCCGCGTGCGGGCGCTGGCGATTACCAGTGCGCGGCGCTCCGCACTCGCACCTGATTTACCCACTGTTGCTGAATCGGGGTTCCCGGGGTTTGAAGCCATCGGCTGGTTCGGCTGGGTGGCCCCGGCGAAGATGCCCAACGAGATTGTCGTGCGGCTCAATCGCGAGCTTGTGCGCATTCTTAATCTGCCGGAGATGCAGGAGCGCTTGAAACAGCTCGGATCTGATCCAGTCGGCAACAGCCCGACCGAATTCGGCGCGTTTATCAAAAGCGAACACGACAAGTGGGCGAAGGTTATACGGCAGGCCAACATACGCGCCGAATAAGGGGTGCGTGCGTTTCAATCGAGGGGAGTCCAGCATGGCAACAGCAAAAGGCATCAAGGAAGTCGGTTACGTCGATGTGCAAAACCATGCTCATGCCGCAGGCATGAATGCAGTGCACTGGCACGATTGTGCGGGCGGCGGGCAGGTGGTGGTACAAAACCGCATCGCCTATGTCGGCAATATGCGTAATCCGCAGGGCACGCAGATCATTGATGTCAAAGATCCGAAGAACCCGAAACTGCTCGCCGAGCTGACCATGCCGCCGGGCACCCACTCGCACAAGGTGCGTGTGCATGGCGACATCATGGTGACCAATCGCGAAGTGCTGGGCCCGCATGCCCTGCAGGGCGAAGTGCCGCCGCCCGGGTACAACGGCGGTCTCAGTATTTACGATATTTCAAAGCCGGAAAAGCCCACTCTCATTACGCATTGGGAAACCACCGACGGTCCCGATGCGCAGTACGCACGCGGTGTGCACCGCTTCGATTTTGACGGGCGTTACGCCTACATCTCGCCGACGATGGATGGCTACCTCGGTAACATCATGATGATCCTCGATTTGAAGGATCCCTCCAAACCCGAAGAGGTTGGCCGCTGGTGGATGCCCGGTCAGTGGATTGCCGGTGGCGAGACGCCGACGTGGAAGGGCGATGCGCACAAATGTCATCACCCGCTGCGCTATGGCAATCGGCTCTATACAAGTTACTGGCAGGGTGGTCTGGTCATTCTCGATATCGACGACATGAGTAAGCCCAAGCTGGTATCCGGCCTCGACTGGAGCCCGCCGTTTCCGTGGCCGACGCATACCGCGCTGCGCATCCCGTTCAAGATCGACAACCGGGATTTCATGGTGGTGTCGGACGAAGACGTATTCCGTCAGCCCGATCATCCGCCGTATCCGGCGGCGTTTTTGTGGATGGTGGATATCACCGATGAAAAGCATCCGCAGCCGATTTCGACCTTCCAGGTCGAGGACATGCCCAACACGCCGCAGCCGCGCATGACCGGCTGTCACCAGCCCTGCGAAATCGTCACTGGCACGGAGATACCCGTGGCGTGGTTCGCCTACGGCCTGCGTATCATCGACATTTCGAAGCCGCATGCGCTCAAAGAAGTCGCTTATTACGTGCCCGACGTACCGCCGGGTTCGGAGCGCGTGCAAAGCAACGATGTGACGGTCGATGATCGTGGCCTGCTTTATCTGCTCGACCGTGTGCGCGGCCTGCACATACTGGAGAGAACCTGACCACTGCCGGCGTCTTCGCTGACGCGCACGCATCCGGCCAGCGGTGCCGGACTCGTGCGGCGCTTCGTTGACGAATCGCCGAGCAATCGTCGACGAATAGCAGACCAATCGCCGGCGAAGTGCCGGCGCAGGCGCAAGCCCGCATCAAACCGTATTGGGAAGAAGGAGGCGGAGGCAGGCGCGAAAGCACGTTAAACTCGCGCTTTCCTTGCAACCCCGGTTTCTCACCCTTTACTTCTGACACCACACCCTTCACGCCCAAATGAATATTTCCATCCTCGACGATTATTTTGATTCGGTCCGTACCTTGAACTGCTTTGGCAAGACGGCCGGACATCATGTAACCATTTGGAACGACCATACCAAAGACATTGATATCCTCGCCGAACGGCTGAAGGATACCGAAGCGCTGGTTTTGATCCGCGAGCGCACGCCGGTGCGTGCCGCGTTGATTAAGCGTCTGCCGAAACTCAAGCTGATCAGCCAGCGCAGCGTTTATCCGCACATCGACATTGATGCCTGCACCGAACACGGTGTGGTGGTGTCGTCGAACCAGCACGCCGGCACGCCTTCCTATGGCACGGCCGAACTGACCTGGGGCATTATTCTTGGCGCCATGCGGCAGATTCCGCAGCAGATGAATTCGCTGAAGGCGGGCAAGTGGCAGATCGCACTGGGACTCGGCCTGCGCGGTCGCACGCTGGGTGTCTATAGTTACGGCCGTATCGGCAGTGTCATCGCCGGTTACGGCAAGGCTTTCGGTATGAAGGTGCTGGTGTGGGGGCGTGAGGCTTCGTGCGAGCGCGCGCGCGCCGATGGCTATAGCGTGGCGCGCGGCCGCGAGGCCTTTTTCGAGGAATGCGACGTCATCTCCTTGCACATGCGCTTGGTCGAGACAACGCGCGGCATCATCAAGGTGGCGGATCTGGCGCGCATGAAGCCGCTGTCTTTGATCGTCAACACCAGCCGTGCCGGTCTGATCGAGCCCGATGCCCTCGTAAACGCACTGCGCGCCGGCCGTCCCGGCATGGCGGCGGTGGATGTCTACGAGGAAGAGCCGTTGCTGGATACCACGCATCCGCTGCTGAATATGCCCAACGTGGTGTGCACACCGCATATCGGTTATGTTGGGCGCGATGAATTCGAGTTGCAGTTCAACGATATTTTCGACCAGATCAAGGCCTATGCCGCTGGCAAGCCGATCAATGTGGTCAATCCGGGTGTGCTCGATCAGGCAAAAACGTAATCGGTATTATTCGTCGGGAGGGCTTTGGCATGAATAACACGTTGCGATGGGTGGCTGGTGCGGTGCTGGTTGGGTGCGGGCCCGCGGTTTCTGCACAGACGGCTGGCGGCGCGGCATCTTATCCGTCCAAGCCGGTGCGCTTCGTGGTGCCTTTCACGCCCGGTGCTTCCAACGATATCGTGGCGAGGTTGGTGGCGGCCAAACTCGGCGAAGCGTGGGGCCAGCAGTTCATTATTGATAACCGCGGTGGCGCCGGTGGTCTGGTCGGTGCAGATACCGTCGCCAAGGCGGTGCCCGACGGCTATACGCTGATGCTGTCGAATCCGGGGCCCAGCGTGAACTCGCCGATACTGGCGAAGAACGCACCTTACAAGGTAGATGACTTTGTGCCGGTGGTGTTTTTTGGTTATGCGCCGCTGATGATTTTTACCAATCCAGCGCTACCGGTGCGCAATCCCAAAGAGTTGCTGGAGTATCTGAAGGCTAACAGCGGTAAGGTGAACTGGGGTTCATCGGGTACTGGCAGCAGCCTACATATCGGTCTTGCGTTATTACAGGCGGCCACTGGCGCCAATGTCACGCACATTCCCTACAAGGGGTCGGCGCCGGCGCTGATCGATCTGGTCGGCGGACAGATTCAATTCATGCATACCACCACGGTGTCGGCCGAAGCGCAGATTCGCGGCGGCCGTGTGCGTGTGATTGCCGTGGCGGCGAATAAACGGGCGGCATTGCTGCCGGATGTGCCGACGCTGGCCGAGTCAGGCATCAAGGACGCCGAGGCGATCGTCTGGTTCGGCATGGCGGCACCGGCTAAAACGCCGGCGGCTATCATCGATAAACTGAACCGAGAATCGAACCGTCTGCTGGGTTTGCCGGATGTAAAAAAGCGTTTCGATGAACTCGGACTTGAAGTGCAGGGTGGGACGCCGGAGGAATTCCAGCGTTTTATACTGAACGAAGTGGCACGCCTGAACCGTCTGATCAAGATGGGCGCGCTGACCCGCGAATAAATAACCGACAAGGAGAGCATGATGCGTAAAGCATGGCAGGTGGTGACGAACATGGCGGTGGTGGCGGGTTGTGCGTTGGGGACTAGCGCTGCGCTGGCGCAGGCGCCGGCCTACCCGGCCAAACCGATTCGCTTGATTGTGGCATTTCCGGCGGGGGGTTCTACCGACATCATTGCGCGCATCGTCGGGCAGAAACTCGGCGAGCGTCTTGGTCAGCAGGTCGTCATCGACAACCGTGGTGGTGCCGGCGGCACGCTGGGCACCGAGATCGCCGCACGCGCCAACCCGGACGGTTACACCTTGACCATGGGTACCACCAGCACGCACGTGATTGCGGCGGGCGCGTATACCAGTCTCAAATATGATCCGCTCAAGGATTTCGAGCCCATCACGATGGTGGCGACGACCCCCTATCTGCTGGTGCTTAATCCGGGGGTCAAAGCCAATACGCTGGCTGAATTCATCGCCCTGGCGAAAGCGCAGCCTGGGAAGTTGAACTACGCCTCGGCTGGAACCGGTACGACGACGCAACTGGCGATGGAAATGTTGAAGACCGCAGCTGGCATCGACGTTGTGCATATTCCGTTTAACGGCAACGGTCCGGCCAACACTGCCACCCTTGGCGGCCAGGTGCAGGTGCTGTTCGGCAGTATGCCGGCGGTGCTGGCGCAGGCGAAGGCCGGGCGCTTGCGCGCGATTGCGGTAGGCACGCCCAAGCGTTCGCCGGCGCTGCCCGACGTGCCGTCGGTGGCGGAGTCGGGTTATCCGGGATTCGACGCTTCGTTGTGGCTGGGATTTTTTGCGCCTAAAGGCACGCCTGCGGCCATCCTGAAGCGCTTGGAAACAGAGCTCGTCAGTGTTGCCCGCGCACCTGAAATGAAAGAGCCGTTCGAGCGCAATGGTGCCGAGGCCTTGACGATGACGCCGGCCGAGATGCGTAAGTTGCTGCCGGTGGAAATCGACAAATATGCCAAAATCATCAAGGCGGCCGGTATCAAGCTCGAATAAGCGGATCACCTGCAGCGGTTTTTCGGTGGCACCGCAGCGGCGCATCTTCGCGGCAGCCTGCACGCTTGTAGTGCCGTTCATTTGCGCCAAACCATATAGCGCACGGTTATTTCGATCGAAATATTCAACCCTTCATTCGCCGGCGGCGCCGTGGCACACTGCGCGCTGGCTCTGGAGCCGGGCGGTCGATGCCGCGTGTGCCAATCTGGCATGGCCCTTGCAACGTGTGCACGAAGCTGTTGCGCTGGCGTTAAACCCACAGGAGTTTGCATGAAGGAAAAAATTTTGCGGCGCGCCCGACTGTGCGTGTTGGTGTTAGCCGGGGCGCTGTTGCCGGCGTTGCCGGTGACGGTATGGGCACAGCCGGGGACGGCGGCTTATCCCGCCAAATCGATCAAGATCATCGTCCCGTTCGCGCCCAGCGGCCCCAACGACATTATCGCCCGCGTCATCGGCCAGAAGCTCACCGAGGCCTGGGGTCACGCGGTGATCATCGACAATCGCGGCGGTGCCGGCGGCACCATCGGCGTCGAGCTGGCGGCGAAATCGCTGGCAGACGGCTATACGCTGGTGATGGGTGGTTCGAGCAGCCTGGCGGTCGCACCCGGACTCTATGCCCGGCTCGCCTACGATGCGCGTGAATTGACCGCCATTGGCAACGTCGCCTTTGTGCCCTACGCGGTTGCCGTCAATCCGCATGTGCCGGCGAAAACCATAGGCGAGTTGATCGCCGCCTCGAAATCGCAAAAAGGTGGTTTGAGTTTTGGTTCATCCGGTTCCGGTTCGATGTCGCATCTGGCCGCCGAATTACTGCGCGCCGACAGCGGTGCCAATCTGATCCATGTGCCATACAAAGGCACCGTGCCGGCCGTCACCGATACGATGGCCGGCCAGATCGACATGATGATCGCCGATTACGCCGCGCTCGCCCCATTCGAAAAAATCGGCAAGCTGCGCCTGTTGGCGGTGGCTGGCAGCAGGCGCGCAATGGTCGCGCCCAAGCTGCCGACGATCGCAGAATCCGGTGTCAAAGGTTATGCCGTCGATGCGTGGTTCGGTATTGTTGCTCCGGCCGGTGTGCCAAAAGAGTTGGTCGCCAAACTCAATGCCGCCATCGTTAACGGACTGAGGAGTGCCGATGTAAAACAGCGCTTTGGTGACCTCGGCTACGAGGCGATTGGCGACAGCCCTGAGCAGTTCGCCGCGACCATCCGCGCGGATATTGAAAAATTTGGCCGCGTCATCAAGGCGGCCGGCATCAAGGCGGACTGAGCGACGCGTATTCTTTGTTCGCCGGTCGCTGCGTTTTTGCCGGCGTATTCTGCAGGTTAAGGTAGCGGGCGGTTGAGACAGCGGTAGCTTAAGGCAGCGGCAGCTTAAGACAGCGAGAGTGGTGCGATGCCGCGGGGTTCGAACACCATGACGCCGCCGACTGCAGGTGGCGGCACGACGTAGAGGCGTTCCGCGCCGAGCATGCCGTGCGGCAGGCCACTGGCGGCGATGAGCGCACGGGTTTTTTCCATGTCGGCACTCGCCAGTACGCTGCCCATGATCCACGGCATTACTACGGCATCGAGCCGGAAGACGCGCTGCACGGATTGCGGCGCGACCAACAGCACGCGGCCGCGTGCGGTGTCGATCATGCGGTCATCAGCCGCCGCAGTCGCCGCAATGCCGGTGAAGCGCGCATAACGCTGCGCCGTCTCGGCGGGGTTGTCGACGCACACGATCACGGCCTTGAGGCCGACGGCCTGGTTGCGGTGACGTGTCCAGCGTGACTGCCACAGCAACTCGGGCGTGTGCTGCTGGCAAAACTGTATGCGGCCCTCGGCCATGGTCCCCGGCGGCACGCGCACGACACTAAAGCGCGCGGCGCCTGCGCCATCGACGGTGGCGATGCTGCGCCGCAGATCGACGGTTGGTAATGGCGCGAATTGTTGCGCGCTGAGACGCGCGTAATCAGCAGCAGCGTCACCGCTGCCAAAGGCGATCAGATGCAGGCCGGTATAGCGCGCGATGGCCTCGCTCAATTGCCTGCCGATGATGGTGTCGCCAGTCGGCGTCAGGCATTCGAGGTAGCCGCGTTCGAGCATGATGCAACGGTTGCCGGCGCCGGCTGGGGCGAGTTCACCCGCCTCGTTGCGCTGCATTTGCGCCGAGAACGGTGTTAGCGTGAAGCCGAGTGCTTCGAAGGCGGCGGAGGCGGCGTCGATGTCGGGTACGAAATGCGCGACGTGATCGAGATTGAGTTTGCCGGCGCGTGGCGCTTGCGCGGCGGCGATTTTTTCGGCGCTGCGCAAGGGGCGGCCGGGAGCTTTGGTGAGCGTCACGCGGGCCTCGCGCACCTAATAGCCGAGTGCGCGGTCGACGCGGTTTTTGAGCGGCTTGTTTTCCAGCAGTCGCGCAAAGTTTGCAAACCAGGTGTCGCATAGAAAATGCATGTAACGCGGGTCGTCGCAGGAGGTATGCGGCGTGATGATGAGATTGCGCGTTTTCCACAGCGGCGAGGTGGCCGGTAGCGGCTCCGGACTGTGCACGTCGAGCAATGCGCCGGCAAGCTCGCCGGCTTCGAGTTTTTCGTGCAGCGCTTCGTAATCGACAATCGGCGAGCGGCCGATGTTGATGACACAGGCCTCCGGTTTGAGCAGGTTCAAGCGGGTACGATTAATGAGCCCGTTGGTTTCCGCTGTTAAGGGCGTGGCGACGATCAGGAAATCGGCTTTCGGCAGCACGCGGTTGATGGCCGACACCTTGACGACGGTATCGGCGGGGCGCGCGGCTTTGCCGCTACGGGTAACGGCGATGACGTTGAGGCCGAGTTTTTTCGCTGCGCGGCCGGCGGCGCGGCCAAGGTCGCCAAAACCGATGACGACGGCGGTGCGTCCCGCAATCGGTGTTGTGAAGACCGGTGCCCATTGTGATGCATGCTGCGATTGAATCATTTCCGGCATGCGCTGGTGCAGCATCAACAGCGCCAGCAGGCAGGAGTCTTCGGCTTTGGCGCCGTGGGCGCCAGTGTTGTTGGTGAGCGTGATATCGCGCGGCAACCAGTCCAACGGCATCAGCACATCGATGCCGGCACCGGTGGTTTGTATCCAGCGCAGGCGCGGCGCGCATTCGCGCAAGTTCTCGCGCGGCGGATTCCAGTGAATCAGAAAATCCGCGGTCTGCAGCGCATCATCGATGATGTCGCCATCCCAGCCGACAGTGACTTTGAGTTGCTTGGCAAGCAGCGGGTGGCGCTTCAATGCTGCAGCCAGAATCGGCGCGGTTATTTGGAGGATGGTCGGACGCTTGCGCCCGTTCTCGATATGCAGGTGATAGCGCGGCGCGGGTTTGGACATGACTTGGTCACCCCGTTACTTGATCGACTTCGATTTGATATACGGCTCGGCCATGAACGCACTGTCCGGCACATCCTGCTTGGCGGTGCCGGCGGCCTTGAAGATCTGATTCATGCGTTTCAGGGTGGCGATGTCCTGCGGTTCGAAGCTGGCGAAATAGGCGCTGTCCCACTGGTTGGCATAGGCGAGCGCATCGGTGGCGTCCATGTTGGCGGCCTTGCGCAAAATCTCGGCGACCTGCGGTTTGTTCTTGCTGCCCCATTCGACAGCCTTGCGCGTGGCGGCGATGAATTTCGCCACCGCATCGGCGTTCTTCGACAGGTAATCGTTGTGCACGATGGTCACCGCCAGCGTTGGCGGCGAGTTTGATTTGGTCATCTTTTTCCACTCGTCGACGACGCTGCCGAGCGCGCGCAGTTTGACTTCGTTCATTTGCGCGATGGTGACCGAACGGATGGCAGCGGCATCGGCGTCCTTCTGCGTGATGAATTGCGCAAGCCGGCTTTCGTTGCCTGGTGCTACCGTGTAATCAGTGGCCTTCATGCCGAAATTGTTTTCGAGTACCGCGCTGACGATGGCGTGCATGGCACTCGGTGCCGCGGTCATGCCGATTTTTTTGCCTTTAAGGTCGCTGATGCTTTTGATGGGCGAATCAGCCAGCACGATAAACTGCGATTCGGCGATCTGCGTGGAGAGCACGATTTTTACCGGGATACCGTCGGCGATGATAGCCATCGAGGTCGCCGACGGTGCGCCGAAGGCGAGGTCGATCGCCTGCGTCGGGATCGCCCGTGTTGGCCCGTTGACCTCGGCGAACTTCACCCATTCGATGTCGAGGCCTTCTTTCTCGGCGAACTTCATCTGCTCCATCACGGCGCCGAAGCCCAGTGAGAAGCCGCTGGTCCAGTAACCGACTTTGATTTTTTGCGCGAATGAAGAGGATGAAGCGGCGATCAGGGCAAGCGCCAGCAGGCGCAACAGGATGGATTTCACGTGTGGTCTCCGGGGAAAAAACAGGTCATGCGAAGGCGCCATTATACGGCGCTTCAATGCGGCGACTTAGATCAAGCTGCGCAGATGCTGGATGGCGAGGATGGACGCAGCGTCGGTGGCGTCGCGCGGACGCGCGCAGCCGATCGGCGCGATCTCGCGGATGCGGCCCGGGCGTGGCGCGAGCACCACGACTTCGTCGGCGAGGATCACCGCCTCTTCGACATCATGTGTGACGAAGACGATGGTCATGTGTTTGAGTGCATGGATGCGCAGCAGTTCGCCGTGCATTTGCGCGCGCGTTTGGGCGTCGAGTTTCGAAAACGGCTCATCCATCAGCAGTGTCGCCGGTGCGGTGACAAGACTGCGGGCGAGCGCCACGCGCGAACGCATGCCGCCGGAGAGCTGGTGCGGGAACGCGTCTTCGAAACCCTCGAGGCCGACCAGCTGCAACACCTCGCGTGCGCGGGCGTGCCGCTCGGCGCGCGGCATGTCGCCGGCCTCCAGGCTGAATTCAACATTGGCCAGCGTGGTGCGCCACGGCAGTAGACGGTCTTCCTGAAACATATAACTGATGCTGCGCCAGCCCTTGAATTGCGCCGAGGGCAGGCCGCCGAAACTCACCACACCTCGGTCCGGTTTGACGAGGCCGGCGATGACGTTGAGCAGCGTGGTCTTGCCGCAACCCGATGCGCCCAGCAGGGCGACGATGGAATGCGGGCGCACCGACAGGTTGATGTTGTCGAGCACCGCCAGCGTTTCGCCGTTGGCGGTGGCGAACGTCTTGCTGACGCCGCTGAGCGCAATGGCGCCCGCATCGGCGGTGGTTTCGGTCGTATTGATGAGGGCGGACATTGGCTGAATTTCAGTTCCTGGCCGGTGCTTTGGCGGCGAACACCGAATCACGCAGGCACAGACGGCCACGCGGATCCTGCCAGAGTTTTTCCGCGGTATAGAGTTGGCCCAGCGCGCGCGCCACCGTCTGGAAGTCGTGATCGCCCAATTTGGCGGCGACATCTTGATAGTAGAGCGGCGTTTTTTCGACGAGCGCGACAATCTTGGCGGCGACCGCCTCAATGATCTTGTCGTCATTGCCGCCGGCTGCGGGAGCCGGATCGGCCTTGCCGGCGACGTAGTCGTCGATTTTGGCGCGGTCGGCGTATGCATAGGCGATACGCTCGAAGCGTTCTTTCGGAATGCCTTCGCCAATGGTGGCGTCGATGCCGACCTTGGCGCCAGTGGGCACCACACCCGGCGGCATCACCGCCAGGCTCGGGTCGAGCGGTTTGGCGCGGGCGCCAGGAATCACCATCACATCACGGTCGCCCTGCACGCGGGTGGCGATCGCCCATTCGACATCCATCGCATTCCAGACATCGATATCGTCATCGACGACGACGACGTGTTTCAAATCCATCACCGACAGCGCGGCGAGCAGCGCGTTCTTGCCTTCGCCCGATTGTTTTTTGATGGAGACGACGGCGTGCCAGAAGGCGCAGCCGCCGAGCGTGACGTTGATGTCTTTCACCTGCACGCCAGCGGTTTTGAGCGCGCGCCGGATCGCGTTGTAGCGCGTCGGTGCCGCCAGCCAGGTGTTTTCCCACGGCATGTGCAGTGCGTAATAAACGGCGTCGCGGCGCATGGTGACCGCGTTGATGCGCACCTGCGGGTTCCAATGCAGACCGCCCATCAGGCGCGTGAATTCGCCAAAGCGGCCTTCCGGGTAGACCCAGCCAGTGGGCAGGATCTCGCCTTCGAGCACGATCTCGGCGTCAGCGATACACGGCATGTCGATGGTTTCGCAGGACACCAGATCAACCGGCGCGCCACGGATGCCACCAGAGATGCCCATTTCATCCACGCCCAAGGGCGCGCGAAAGCCCGAACCCATGATCTCGAAGGGATGGGTACCGATCGAAATTGAGATCGGGCAGGGGCGGCCGGCTTCGAAGGCGCGCTGCGCGAACAAACGCATATTGTTCGGCGTGACGATGTCGATACCGGTGATGTTTTTTTCTTTGACCATGAAGCGATACATGCCGGAGTTGAGGCCGAACTCCGGGTCTTTGGCGATCACCACGCCGGCGGTAATCATCGGCCCGCCGTCATAAATTGAAGACATCGGCACCGGCAGTTTGAACAGATCAACTTCGTCGCCGCGTTGTATCACCTGTTTGTGCGGTGCGGTTTCAACGTAGCGCGGCGGCAACGGTTTGTTGATGCCGCGTTCGAGCAGCGCTTCGATGTCGCTCCAGTTCTCGACGCCCATGCCCATGGCCGCGCGTTTCTGCGTGCGGATGATGCCGGAGACCACCGGCATGTCGTAGCCGATGACGTTGTGAAAGAGCAGTGCGTGCGCCGACTGGTCGACGAGGGTGGCGATATGGCGGATATCGACCGGCTGTTTGATATCGATGAGTTCGCGTTCGCTGCGCAGGCGTTCGATAAACTGGCGGAAATTTTCACTCATGAGGCTGTACCTTTGCTGGGTTTCGCGCTTTTGGCGGGCGTCAGGCCCTCCCAGCGCGCGATGTTGTCATGTTGCACGTCGAACAAATCGAGGATGCGGCCGACCGTGTGATTGACCATGCCGTTGATGTCTTTGACCTTGCTGTAGAACGCCGGCACCGGCGGGAAGATGATGCCACCCATTTCCGTGACCGACACCATATTGCGCAGGTGCGCGAGGTTGAGCGGCGCTTCGCGCGTGATCAGCACCAGACGGCGGCGTTCTTTCAAAATCACGTCGGCAGCGCGCGCCACCAGATTGTCGGAGTAGGCATTGGCCACCGCCGAGAGGGTTTTCATCGAGCACGGTGCGATCACCATGCCCTGCGTGAGGAACGAGCCGCTGGCGATCGTCGCGCCGATATCGCGCGGGTTGTAGACGACGTCGGCCAACGCTTCAATGTCGCGCCGTTTGAGGCCGAGTTCCTGATAGGCGTTGAGCACGCCCGCCTCTGACAAAATAAGATGCGACTCCCAGCCGCCGAGCTCGCGCAACTGTTTGAGTATGCCGAGGCCGTAGACAGCGCCGGTGGCGCCGGTAATGGCAACGATCAGGCGTTTTTTCATGGCATGTTCTCCAGTGTTTTTCCTTGCGCCAGCGACCTCTCTTGGGGAGGGGATGGCCGGCTCCGCCGCGGCGGATACGCAAATGGTCTAAGGGGTCTCGGCTTCTTTTTTCCAGCGGAACAAATGGTTTTCCAGCGGCTTCAGGACGCCGGATTCCAGCGCCACCATCATCGCGATCATGGTGATGGTCCAGGCGAAGACCTGATCGGTTTGTATTAAATCGGCGGCTTGCCGCAGGCGGTAGCCGACGCCGCTCGAGGCGCCGATAGTCTCGGCGACGAGGCTGACGCGCCAGCCGAAGCCGAAGGCCAGTCGCGCGCCCGAGAAAAAATAGGGCATCACCGTCGGCAGATAAATCTTGCGCATGACTTTCCAACCGGGCATGCGCAGCGTGTGCGCGAGTTCGATGAAATCGGCGTTGACCGCACGCGTACCCTGCCAGACGTTGGTGATGATGAGCGGCATCGCCGTCATGAAGACGACGAAGATGATGGACGCCTCCGAGATGCTGAACCAGATGATGCCGAAGATCGCCCAGATCGCCGACGACACCGTGTTCAACACCGGCAGCACCGGTTCGAAAAATTCGCCCAAGGGGCGGATCGCACCGAGCATGATGCCCAGCGGCACACTGATGATGGCGGCCAGGCTGAAGCCGATGCAGACGCGTTTGAGGGTGACGGCGAGATTGCGCCACAGATCGCCATTGTCGACGATCAGTGACAGCGCATTCCAAACGCGCATGGGCCCCGGCAGCACGTAATGCGGATAGCGCAGCGACAGCAGCCACCAGATGCCAAGCAGCACCAGCAACAGCGTGCTGCGCTTGACGATCAAGTCGATGCGTACGGCGGATGCGCGCGCGGCGGTGATGACGGGGTCACTCATAGAGCTCTTTGGGCGGGTGGCGGGATCAGGCTTTGGGCGGCGCGGTGAAGTAAGTGCCGCGGCCGCTGGCGACGAGTGCGCCGTCCTTGTCGTAGATATAGGCTTCGGCGGTCGAGTACTGGCTGCCGCTTCTGACCACGTGCGCCTTGGCGGTGAGGTCGCCCGGCATGGCGGCTTTGTGATAATCGACACGGATATCGATGGTCGGCACTGGACGGCCGAGTTGTGCGGCCAGCGCGTAGTCGGCGGCGACATCAACAATCGCCGCAAGGATGCCGCCGTGGGTATAGCGGCGATCGGGGTTGACCACCCACTCTTCGCGCCAGCCCGCCTTGATTTCGATACCTTCGGCGTCGGCTTTCAAGACGGTGAGATTCAGCCACTGATTGAAGGGGCCGCGGGTAATCAGTTTTTGCAGGGTTTCGATGCTGGCGATATTTTCGCTCATGGGAGGCTCCGGTTATTGGGCGTGTTGAGGAGAGGGCGTTGCAGCGGCGATTTGCCGCAAGGCGGCTTGGTCGATTTTATTGGTGCCGGCCAGTGGCATGCGTTCGAGAAAAAATACGCGGCGCGGATGCTGATAGGCGGGACCGTGTTCGAGGGCATAGGATTTTAGTTCTTCTTCACTGCTCTGCATGCCCGGACGCAGTACCACGAAGGCGTAGGGCACCTGGCCTTTGAGTGTATGCGCAAACGGTAACGCCACCGCCTGATGAACTGCGGGGTGACGTTCGAGCAGCGAGACGATCTCGATCGGGAAAATATTTTCGCCGCCGCAGACGAACATGTCATCGGTGCGGCCGACGAACCAGTAAAAGCCCTCGGCATCGCGGCGGCAGATGTCGCTGCTGTGATACCAGCCGTCGCGGATACGTTTGGCGGTTTCGTCCGGCAGATTGTGATAGCCCAGCAGAATGCCGGGGTTTTTCAGAATGAGTTCGCCTTCGTCGGGCGTCGCGCCACCGATCAATTTTGCCTCGGTGCCGCGATAGGGCACGCCGATCGATCCGGGTGGCCGTGGCTTGCCTTCAGGATGCGGACCCAGCGGTACCGGGCCGCCTTCGGTCACGCCGTAGACGACCAGCGCCTCCGCGTTCGGGAAATCCTGTTTCAGATCGCGCAGGATTTGTAGCGATGCGGGTGCCGACCCCATCATCACCGTGTGCACCGAGCTGACATCGGTTTTGGCGAGCAGATCTTTGCGCGCCAGTACCATCGAGGTCATGGTCGGTACGCCGGAAATCACGGTGCAGCGATAGCGGCTGATGGCATCAATATAACGCTCGACATTAAATTGCGGCAGCAGCGGCAGCGTCGCGCCCGCAGTCAGGCCCTGCTTGATCGCATTGAGGGCATTCTTGTGATACAGCGGTGCCGCCACCAGGATGACGTCTTGCGTAGTGGTCTTGCGTGACCACGCCAGCACCAGGCGGCTCCAGTTCTGACCGAAGTGTGTGAGCAGCACGCCTTTAGGGCGACCAGTCGAACCTGAGGTATAGGGCTGGATCGCCACCGTATCGGCTGCCGGTTCAATCGCAGTGAAGTCGCCATGATCGATAAAAGCATCGAAGCCGCTGCTGCTGCCATATTCAACGACCGTGCAATCCGGCGGACAGAGCCGGCGTAGCGCGGTTTCGGTGAAGATCAGTTTCGCGCCGGCATCCTTGACGATGTAGTCGACGGCGTCGGCGGGCAGTTTGATATTGACCGGCACGGGCACGACGCCGGCGCGCATGCTGCCCAGCACGGTGGCGACGAACTCGATGCGATTGAGCGAGAGCACCGCCACGCGATCGCCGGCGGCAAGGCCGGCGCGCACGAGCCCGCGCGCAACGGCGTTGCAGAGGCCGTCGAGCTCGCCAAAGCTGACCTTGCGGGGTTTCGCCGCATCATGCAGATCAATGATCGCCGTGCGCGCGGACTGCGCGTGCGCGGCGAACAAGAGACCCAGATTGCCGGGATGTCCGTGCGCGGCCGGTTCGGCAATGCCACCGGCCGCTTCATGCGTGGTCAGGGGCAAATCACCACCTTGCCAAACACCTCGCGGTTTTCGATCAGCTTCAAACCCTCGGCAGCTTTTTGCAGCGGCAGCACTTCGTCGATGACTGGTTTGATTTTGCCTTCTTGGATCAGATCCATCAGCGCCTTGAGATTTTCATCATAGAAGCTGTTCGAGCCGATGATCTGGATTTCAAAGCTCCAGACGTAGCGCAGGTCTTCTTTCGGATCGAAGCCGGCGGTGGCGCCGCAGACCAGAATCTTGCCGCCGCGTTTGACGCATTTGAGTGACGGCAGCCAGGTGTCGCCGCCGGTGAAGTTGATGACAACATCAACGCCACCCTCGTAATTACGGCGCTGCGGCTTGCCGAATTTTTCGATCGCCCATTTCGAGAAATCAGTTTCTTTGTAGTTGACGACGTGATCGGCACCGAGGTCTTTCAGGCGCTGGATCTTGTCGGCGCTGCTGGCGCAGGCGATGACTTCAGCGCCCAGCATCTTGGCGAGCAGCACACAGCCGGTGCCGACGCCGCCGCTGGCACCGAGCACCAGAACCTTGTCGCCGGCCTTGATGGTGTTGTGGGTGATCATCATGCGGTGCGCCGTACCGTAGGCGACCGGCAGCGAGGCCGCCTGCTCATAGCTGACGTTGGCGGGCATGCGGATCAGCTGGCCGGCGGAGACCAGACATTTCTCGGCCAGACCGCCGTGCATCATCTCGCCCATCAGGCCGATCTTCGGGTTGAGCGGATTGACCAGCACACGGTCGCCGACCGCCCAGCCGTTGACGCCGGCGCCGATTTCCAAAATTTCACCGGCGATATCAAGGCCGATGATCATCGGCATCGGCACTTTGATGCCCGGCATGCCGCGCACCGTAAACACATCGTGATAGTTGAAGGAGGTGGCGCCGACGCGGATGACCACGTGGCCTTCCTTGATGACGGGATCGGGAAAATCGGTCACGTATTCGAGATCGTCGATGCTGCCGTGCTGCTTTAATACGACTGCCTTCATGGTGTTCTCCGTTGGATGATTCGTAAGCGGTTTATGCGCCGCCAAGAGCGAGATTCATGATGCCGCGGCTGGACATGACCGCCGACAGCACCATGCTGCGTGCGGCTTCGATGTGTTCGCGGGCGAGTTGTTCGGCGCTGTCGCCGTGGCCGCGCACCAGTGCCTTGAGCAGGGCGCGTTGTTCCATTTGCATTTCACGCGAGCGGTTGCGCAGGCCGAGGCCGAGATGCAGCAGGCGGGTCATTTGGTCGTGTAACTGTCCGATCATGGCCGACAGCCGGACGTTGCCGGTGGTTTCAACGATGGCGAGATGGAAGGCTTTGTTGGCCTCCAGAAAGTCGGCAATGCTCTCGGCACTGTCGGGTTGGTAGCTCGTGTTGGTCGCCACTTCGAGGGCGCGGGCGCGTCGGCTATCGATTTTTCCGGCCGCCATGCGTGCAGCAACCGGTTCGAGCATCAGGCGTAGTTCGAAAATATCCTGAATATCTTTTAATGTCACCGCACTGATACGGTAGCCACGGCGCGGAATCGCCCGCACCAGGCCGTCATGCGCGAGGCGGAGCAGCGCCATGCGCACCGGCGCGCTGCCTAACCGGTAGTGCAGGCAGAGTTGGGGCTCGGAAATTTCAGCGCCGGGCGCGAACACGCAGGTGATCACATCGTGCTTGATGCGTTCGTAGGCGCGGTCGGTCAGCAGCGGAATGGGCGCGCTCGCGCTGCTGTGGCTTTCAGAGGGCAGTATGGCCACGGGGTTCGTCCGTTAGGGCCTGCGATACTATGAGCAGGCCCGTGACATGTCAACGATGATTGGGGGACGCCGATGCGCTGCGGCGTTGACGTGGCGGGGTGATGCGCGGTGTCCCGCCTGCGTTGCAAAAAAACACGCGCCGACGTTGGCGCGCGAAGCTTATTTCAGAAAGATAACGGCGGGAAAGGTCGCCGCGGCGAGCACCAAAACGAGCCACTCAAGTCGATTGCGACGCAGAAAGCCGGTGAAGTGCAGGACCAAAACCACGATTGCAATTGCGTAAAAACTGTAAAAAGCCATGGTGTCTCCTGTTCGACGAGTGGTGCCAGGTGCGTAGCTGTTCTTCTGCCGGATAATACAATATTCGGGGTGAAAGAAAAAGCTTATAAAACACACGCTTCTGTTCAAATATTGGGGGCTCGTTTGAAAACAAAAATGAAGATTTGGCGGCGCCGTTTGTCGTGCCGATGTTTTTTGCGCCGGGCGGCGTTTTGCGCGGGGATGTTATGAAGGTTCTGGCTCATCGTGGATATCACGCGCTGGCGCGCGAGAATACGCTGGCCGCTTTTGAGGCGGCACAGCGTCTGGGCGTTGATGGCATCGAGACCGATGTGCGTTTAAGCGCCGATGGCAAGGCGGTGATCCTGCATGACCGCGTGACACCGGCCGGGCGGGTCGTTTCGTCACTCACGCATCGCGAAATCGAGGCGGATTGTGGTCACGCGGTGCCGCTGCTTATTGAGATACTCGACGCCATGCCTTCGTTACTCTGGAATCTGGAAATCAAGCAGGCGGAGGCGTGGCCGGCAGCTGCCACGGTGATCAGACAGTTTCAGCAGTCGCGCCGCATCCTGGTGAGTTCATTTCGTCATGATGTGGTGGCGCAATGCGCCGCCGAACTGGAGGTCGATTGTGCTTTGTTGATGGCGGTACGACCGCTTGACGTCGCCCCCATGATTGCTGCGTGTGCCGAGTGGCCCCGTATTCAGGGCATCGTGTGGGATTACGGCATCCTCGACGCCGGCGTGGTGGCGGCTGTGACGGCACTAGGCTGGAAAAATTATGCCTATGGGGCGCAGACCACAGAGGAGCATGCCCATTGCGGTCGCTTGGGTTTGAGCGGGTTGATCACGGATTATCCGCAACGGGCAGGGGTAGGGTTATGAGTTACATACTGGCGCTCGATCAGGGCACGACCAGCTCGCGCGCGCTTGTTTTCGATCGGGCCGGTGCCGTGCGTGCCATGGCACAAAAGGAATTCGGCCAGATTTTTCCGCAACCGGGCTGGGTCGAGCACGACGCCAATGAAATTTGGGCGACGCAATCCGGTGTTGCGGCGGAGGCCATCGCGCGCGCCGGTATCGCTGCGCACCAGATCGCCGCCATCGGCGTTACCAATCAGCGCGAGACCACGGTCTTGTGGGATCGCGTCACCGGTGAACCGGTCTGCAATGCGATTGTTTGGCAGGATCGTCGCACTGCCGCGGCCTGCGATGCGCTCAAAGCAGACGGGCGCGCAGCGTTTTTTGGCGAGCGCACCGGGCTGGTGCTCGATGCCTATTTCTCCGGCACCAAACTGGCGTGGATGCTCGAACAGGTCAACGGTGCGCGCGCCGCCGCCGAGGCGGGACGGCTGGCCTTTGGCACCGTTGACAGCTGGCTGATCTGGAAGCTGTCGGGTGGTGCCGCACATGTCACCGATGCGAGCAACGCTGCACGCACACTGTTATTCAATATTCATCGCGGCGATTGGGATGATGAGTTGCTGGCGCTGTTGAAGATTCCGCGGGCGGTGCTGCCACGGATTGTCGCCTCCAGCGGCGTTGCCGCTGAAACCTCGCCTCAGGTTTTCAATGCTGTGGTGCCGATTGCCGGTATCGCCGGAGACCAGCAGGCGGCGCTGTTTGGGCAGCGCTGTTGCACGCCCGGCATGGTCAAAAATACCTACGGCACGGGTTGCTTCATGCTGATGCATACCGGCGGCAGTGCGGTTACTTCACGTCACAAGTTGCTCACCACGACGGCCTGGCGCATGGGCGCTACGGATGAGTTTGCGCTCGAGGGCAGCGTATTCGTCGCGGGGGCTGCCGTGCAGTGGTTGCGTGACGGGCTGGGCATGATCAAAACCTCGGCGGAGGTTGAGGCGCTGGCAGCGACGGTGCCGGACAATGGTGGCGTTTATCTGGTGCCCGCATTTACAGGGTTGGGGGCGCCGCACTGGGACCCTTATGCGCGTGGCAGTATCAGCGGGCTGACGCGCGGCAGTAACGCCGGCCATATTGCGCGTGCCACGCTGGAAAGCATTGCTTATCAGGTGGCCGATGTGCTCGAGGCGATGCAGGCCGATGCAGGCATACGCCTGAGTGAATTGCGGGTGGACGGTGCGGCCACGCAGAATGATCTGTTGATGCAGTTCCAGGCAAATCTTCTGGGAGTGCCGGTGGTGCGACCGAAGGTTATCGAAACGACTGCCCTGGGGGCGGCGTATCTGGCCGGATTGGGTGTTGGTTATTGGCGCGATACGTTGGAAATTGATGCGCAGTGGCAGTCTGAGCGTATTTTTGAGCCCGCCATGGCGCGGGAGGAGGCGCAACGTTTGCTGCGGCAGTGGCGGCGTGCGCTTGCCCGTGCAGCCGACTGGGCGCCGCCCGGGGAATAGAAGATTTAGTGCGGCGTGCGTGCCGCGGTACGCCAGAAACGCAGACGCTGGTAGAGGTTGTGCGGGTTCATCAGGCGCGTCGCCCGTTTGGCGGTAGCCACGATTTCATCGATATAAAGTATGCCTAGCAACAGACTGATGGCAAAAATATTAATGATTAACAGCACATCGGCAAAATCGACTGAAATTCCTTCATGCAGCGTCTCGACAGGCATATTGAATCCTTTTTGGCGGTTGTTGTTGCAGGGCAAAGGCAAACGCCATGCCAGTTGCAAATATAGAACTATCAAATAGTTATGGTTGAATAATGCGTAACCGTGCGAGATTATAGCGGCTTTATTGTTGCGACGCATCAAAGGGTTGCGCGATAAGGGCTTGGCGGTGCTTCTTAACAATTGATCCGATAGCCGGGCGGGCCGTTACGGGCCGGGTTCAGCAGCGTCTCGCCAGCCCGCGTGACCGTGAAGGTCACCGGGCGTGGCCGCTATCGGGCTTGGGCTAGAACGCTGAGATACCGGTCTGTGCGCGGCCGAGTATCAGGGCGTGAATATCGGCGGTGCCTTCGTAGGTGTTGACGACTTCGAGGTTCATCAGATGGCGGATGACGTGGTATTCATCCGAGATGCCGTTACCACCGTGCATATCGCGCGCGAGACGCGAGATGTCGAGCGCCTTGCCGGCGTTGTTGCGTTTGAGCAAGGAAACCATTTCCGGTGCAGCGCGGCCTTCGTCCATCAGCCGGCCCAGGCGCAGCACGCTTTGCAGTCCCAGCGTGATTTCGGTTTGCATATTGGCGAGTTTCAACTGGATCAGCTGGTTCGCCGCCAACGGCCGGCCGAATTGTTTGCGCGCCATCGTGTAGTCGCGTGCGGCGTGCCAGCAGAATTCAGCGGCCCCCATGGAGCCCCAGGCGATGCCATAACGTGCGCGATTCAAACAACTCATCGGCCCCTTGATGCCGCTGACGCCCGGCAGCATGTTTTCTTCAGGCACGAACACGTCATCCATCACGACTTCGCCAGTAATCGAAACGCGCAGGCTGAATTTGCCCTCGATCTTGGGCGCGGACAGCCCCTTCATGCCTTTCTCAAGCAGAAAGCCGTGTATCACGCCGTCTTCAGTTTTGGCCCAGACCAGAAATACATCGGCAACCGGTGCATTGGAGATCCACATCTTGGCGCCGCTCAGCAAATAACCGCCGTCGGTTTTTTTTGCGCGCGTCACCATGCCCATCGGGTCGGAGCCATGATCCGGTTCGGTCAGGCCGAAGCAACCGACCCAATCGCCGCAGGCGAGTTTCGGCAGGTATTTCTGGCGCTGCTCCTCGCTGCCAAAGGCATGGATCGGATACATGACGAGGCTCGATTGCACGCCGGCGGTCGAGCGATAGCCGGAATCAACGCGTTCGAGCTCGCGCGCGATCAGACCGTAGCAGACGTAGCTGACACCCGCGCAACCATAGCCTTCGATGGTGGAGCCGAGAAAGCCCATCTCGCCCATCTCGTTGAAGACGTCGCGGTCAAAGGTTTCATGACGGTGCGCCTTGAGCACGCGCGTCATCAGTTTGTCCTGGCAATAGGCGTGTGCGGAATCGCGCACCATGCGTTCGTCTTCGCTCAACTGGTCATTGAACAGCAGGGCATCGTCCCACTGGAAGTTGGCTTTGGCGGCGGATGATGGGGCGCTCACGACGGTCTCCTGATAAGATTCGCCGTTATTGTAATGCGAATCACGCGTCTCACCGGTGCCTCTGCCAAATGTCTGAACCGAAGTCGTCTGAGCCTGATCTCTCCAAGCTGAAAATTTCGCGTGATCGCGGCGTCGCGCCTGCGGTGTCGCGGCGGCGCTACGGCAAACGCATTTTCATCGCTGTGCTTATTTTGCTGCCGGCTGGGTGGTTGATTGCGCGCAATATGCTGGCGCCCGTCGAGATCGAAACGGCGACGGTGTCGATGGCCTACCGCGCACAGTCATTTACCTTGCTCAATGCCACCGGCTATGTGGTGGCGCAGCGCAAGGCGGCGGTCGCCTCGAAGGCGACCGGACGTCTTGAATGGCTGGGCGTGCGCGAGGGTTCCATCGTGCGCCGTAACGAAGTGCTGGCACGCCTCGAAAACCGTGATGTAACCGCGTCGATGGAGCAGGCGGCGGCCAGCATCAATGTGGCGCAGGCCAATCTCGAACAGGGTGAGGCGGAGTTCAAAGAGGCCGAGCGCAATTTCAATCGTTCGCGCGAGCTGCTGGCGAAAAATTTTGTCTCAGCGGCCGCGCACGATACCGCTATCGGGCGTCTGGAAAAAGCCAGGGCCGCGGTCAGTGGTTATCGCGCCGCCATTACCGTCGCACAGGCCAATCATCGCGCCGCGCAGGTCGCTGTCGAGCAGACGCTGATTCGCGCGCCCTTCGACGGCGTGGTGCTGACCAAGAACGCCAACGTCGGCGACGTCATCACGCCATTTTCCTCGGCCACCGGTTCGCAGGCTGCGGTGGTGACCATGGCTGACATGACCACCTTGGAAGTGGAGGCGGATGTGTCCGAATCGAATCTCGCGCGGGTGAAACTTGATCAACCCTGCGAGATCCAACTCGACGCTCTGCCCGATACGCGTTTTCGCGGCCGCTTGTTGCGCCTGGTGCCGACCGTCGATCGTTCGAAGGCGACGGTGCTGGCGAAGGTGCGTTTTGCCGAACTGGATCCGCGCATCCTGCCGGAAATGAGCGCCAAGGTGTCTTTCCTCTCGCAGGAAGTGCCTGCCGCCGAGCGCGGTGCACGCATCGCCGTGCACCCGGCGGCGGTGGTCAGTCGCGACGGCAAGAGCGTGGTCTTTGTGGTGCGCGAGGGGCGCGTCGCGCAAACCGCGGTGGAGGCCGGGGACAAGCTCGGCGAGTTACTGGAAATTCGCGCCGGTGCCGCCGCCGGCGACAAGCTCGTTCTGCGGCCGCCGGAAAAACTGCGCGACGGCATGCGTGTTGTGTCGGGCGCGCGCTGATTGTCGCAGCCGGTTTGTAGCCGACATCGCATGAGCGAGCAACCGCAACCGGTCGTTGAGATCCGCCATCTCGCCAAGGCCTACCAACGCGGCGACCAGATCGTGCCGGTGCTGACCGATATCACGCTTGATATTGCCGCCGGTGATTACGTGGCGTTGATGGGGCCGTCGGGCTCGGGCAAAAGCACGCTGTTGAATTTGATCGCGGGGATCGATAAGCCCGACAGCGGCAGCCTGCGCGTTGGTGGTGTCGACATCGTTACCCTCGATGAGGCGGATCTTGCCGCATGGCGTGCGCGCAACGTCGGTTTTATCTTCCAGTTCTACAACCTGATGCCGGTACTGACGGCCTTTGAGAATGTTGAACTGCCGCTGCTGCTGACCGATCTGGGTGCGCGCGAGCGGCGCGAACACGTGCATGCCGCGCTGTCGATGGTGGGCTTGTCGGATCGTCTCGAGCATTATCCATCCGAGTTATCCGGTGGCCAGCAACAGCGGGTGGCGATCGCCCGCGCCATCATTACCGACCCCACCATACTGGTCGCCGACGAACCGACCGGGGATCTGGATCGCGGCTCGGCCGAAGACGTGCTGAACCTGATTGATCGCCTGAACCGGGAGCTGGGCAAGACCATCATTATGGTCACGCATGACCCGCATGCGGCGGCCAAGGCGCGCAGCATCCGCCAGCTCGACAAGGGCGAGTTGGCAGGCTAACGGGGACCGCCGCGTGTATCACCTCAAGATGATTTTCCGCAACGCGCTGCGTCACCGCCTGCGCACGGCCTTGACCGTGCTTGGCATCGTGGTGGCGATCGTCGCGTTTGGGTTGCTGCGTACCGTGGTTGACGCCTGGTACGCAGGGGCGGAGGCGGCGTCGAAATCACGCTTGGTATCGCGCAACGCCATTTCGCTGGTCTTTCCGTTGCCACTCGCCTACGCCGGCAAGATCCGCCAGATCGACGGGGTCAAGGCGGTCTCGTACGCCAACTGGTTTGGCGGCGTCTACATCACAGAAAAGAATTTTTTTCCGCAATTCGCCGTGCATGCCCAGACGTATTTTGATTTGTATCCCGAGTTTGTGCTGCCACCCGAGCAGCTGCGTGATTTTCAGCGTGATCGCAAGGCCGCGATTGTCGGTCGCCGGCTCGCTGATACCTATGGCTTCAAGGTCGGTGACAGCGTTAGTCTGCGCGGCACGATATTCCCGGGTAACTGGGAGTTTGTGGTGCGCGGCATTTACGATGGTGCTGACAACAAGACCGACGTCTCGCAGTTTTTCTTTCAGTGGGATTATCTCAACGAAGTCGCGCGCAAGGTCGCGCCGCGGCGTGTTAATTCGGTCGGCGTGTATGTGATCGGATTGAGCGCGGCGGATCGTGCGGCGGAGGTGGCGGCGAACGTAGACGCCACGTTCAAGAATTCACTCGCCGAAACACTGACTGAAACAGAGCAGGCATTTCAACTTGGTTTTGTCTCGATGACCGAGGCGATTGTGGTGGCGATCCGCATTGTTTCGTATCTGATTATTTTTATCATCATGGTGGTGATGGCGAACACCATGGCGATGACGGTGCGCGAGCGCATGAGTGAGTACGCGACCCTCAAAGCGCTGGGTTTTGGCGGCGGGCATCTGGCGACACTGATTTTTGGCGAGGCTTTCGTGATTGCCGGACTTGGCGCCGTCTGCGGGGTCGTACTTACCTATCCTATTGCAGACCGCTTTGGCAAAGCCACCGGCACGCTGTTCCCTGCGTTTCGCGTGCATGATGAGACGGTCTGGCTGCAACTGGCGTGTGCCGCTTTGATTGCCGTGGTGGCGGCGCTGTTGCCGTGCTGGCGCGCCACGCGCGTGCGTATCGTCGATGGTTTGCGCAATATCGGCTGACCATGAAAATTCCTGTCTCGTATACTTTTCGCAATCTGTGGGCGCGCCGCTGGACCACGCTGTTGACCGCCGGTGGCATGGCGCTGGTGGTGTTTGTGTTTGCCGCGGTGCTGATGCTGGAGGAAGGCTTGCGCAAGACGCTGGTTGATACCGGGTCTTACGATAACGTCGTGATGATCCGGCGCTCAGCGCAAACCGAAGTGCAGAGCCTCATCGATCGCACACAGGCGGCCTTGCTCGAGAGTCAGCCGACGGTGGCGCTGGGGGCCGATGGTGCGCGCATGGTTTCAAAAGAAATCGTGGTGCTGGTCAACCTCAACAAGCGCGATAGCGGTCGTCCGACCAACGTCATGGTGCGCGGCGTGGGGGCGGCCGCCCTGACGTTGAGGCCCCAGGTGAAAATCGTCGAGGGTCGCATGTTCAGACCCGGCGCCTCGGAGATCGTCGCCGGTCGTAGCGCGGCTGATCGTTTCAAGGGGGCGGGCATCGGCGAGATGTTGTGGTTTGGCCAGCGCGAATGGCGCGTGGTCGGCGTGTTTGACGCGGAGCGCAGCGGTTTTGACTCCGAGATATGGGGTGACGCCGATCAATTGATGCAGGCTTTTCGCCGGCCGGTGTATTCGGCGGTGGTCGCCAAGCTCAGCGATAGCGCACGATTTGATGAATTCAAAGGTGCCGTCGAAAGCGATCAGCGGCTGACCGTCGAGGCCAAGCGGGAGACGCAGTTTTATGCCGACCAGTCGGAGGTGCTCGCCGGGTTTATCAAATACCTCGGCCTGACACTTTCGGTGATTTTTTCGATCGGTGCGGTGATTGGCGCGATGATCACCATGTATGCCTCGGTGGCGGCGCGTACCGCTGAAATCGGTACTTTGCGCGCGCTGGGTTTTCCGCGCAGCAGCGTGCTGGCCGCCTTTATGCTGGAGGCGGCGTTGCTCGGCGTGACCGGTGGTTGTGTCGGTTTGTTTTTCGCCTCGTTCATGCAGCTGTTCACCATTTCAACCATGAACTGGCAGTCGTTCTCGGAGCTGGCGTTCAGCTTTACGCTGACGCCATCTATCGTTTTGAAGACCCTCGCATTTGCCCTGACGATGGGCGTGATGGGCGGGTTTTTACCTGCGGTGAGGGCGTCGCGGTTGAAAATCGTTGACGCCTTGCGCGCAGTCTGAGTGTTCAGGCTGCGCCGGGGATTAAGGCGGGCTTACGCTTTGACGGCTTCGATCGTACCCATGTGAAAGGGGAAGGCGCCCTTGCGGCGGTCTTCGAAGTAATGCTGCAGCGTGTTACGCACGGCAGCAAAAGCGATTTCGTTCCAGGGAATCTCCGCTTCTTCGAACAGCCTGAGTTCGAGCGTTTCCTCGCCGGCGCTGAAGTCCAGATCCAGCAGGCGTGCGCGGAACAGCAGATAGACCTGGCTGATATGCGGAATGTTGTAGAGCGCATAGAGCGTATCAATTTCAACCCGGGCGTTGGCTTCTTCGAGGGTTTCGCGCATGGCACCGTTGAAGGTGGTTTCGCCGTTTTCCATAAAGCCGGCAGGTAGCGTCCAGAAGCCGCGTTTCGGTTCTATGGCACGCCGACACAGCAGGACTTTGTCTTCCCACCGGGGTAAGCAGCCGACCACCATTTTTGGATTTTGGTAGTGAATGACGCCGCAGGCGGTGCACACATAACGCGGCAGTGCGTCGCCTTCTGGGATGCGCAACGCGACGGGGGCGCTGCATTGACTGCAGAATTTCATCGTAGTTTCCGGATCAATGCCGCATGCTATCACGGGTGGTTAGGTGCATCGGGGGCGGGTTGACTGTAACTTACTTCACAGGCAACCGGCACCACGCATGATATCATCTTGAATTATCAAGGAACACCGGCTTTCCGCAACGAACTGTCGAAAGTCGTTTTTTCGCCAAAGAAATCGAGTCAGGCGGTTTTTGCCGCCCGTACAGTATTTATCGAAATGCCTATTTTCATGGGGGAAGTAAAAATGAACGACCGGGTAAAAATGATTCTGGTGGGCGTCGTCTCGCTGCTGGTGGGTGCTGCTGGCGGCGTCGGGTTTGGCATGATGCAGGTTGACGAAGTGACGCAAAAGTTGACAGCCGTCACGCAGGAAAAGGACGACTCGCTGGCCAATCTTGATCGCACGCGAAAAATGCCTGACGAAGCGGCCAAAAAATTCGGCAAGGAGCTGACTGCGTTGGTGAACGCCGCTGGAGTTGCAGCCGAGGATCCCGTCAAAACGATAGACGCCACCCGTGCATTGCTGGGGGCGCGTGATCAGATGCGTGCTTCGCTCGATGGCGTGCGCGCATCGATGGACGGCGATATGGATGCCCTGGCCGCCGAGCTTGGCACCGCAGCGCCGAACATTGACAAGATCAAAGTCGCGCTGGAGTCGCTCAAGCAGGGCTGGCCCGCGAAGGAAGCGGCCATCGAGGCTGCTTCGCGCAAACTGTTGGTGGATATCGGTCTGTTGCAAGCGCCGCCCGCGCCCAAGGTTGTGGCCGCGCCCGCTGCGGTGCCGGCAGCAGCGGTGACCGCACCGGCGGCTGCGCCTGCTGCAGTTGCGCCAGCCGCAGCGCCAGTCCCTGCAGCGGCCGCTGCACCCGCCGCCAAGAAGTAATTTTCAGTCTCAGAAAAACGCCGTCGGGCTATCCGGCGGCGTTTTTTTTGTCTGTAGAAATGTCGCGCCGGGGTTTGTCTGCGGCCGGTAGATTTTGTCGGTTCAGCGGGCGTCGTCTTGCGTGTTTCTCATCGACAAGTCATCGCCGGCCCTACCTTCTTCGGTGTTGCGGTAGGGATTGCGCTCGGCCAGTTCGTTCATGTGCGCCGCAATGTTTTGCCCTTCGCGTGCAAGGAAATCTTCAACTGCCGCGGCGAATTGCGGATGGGCGAGCCAATGCGCCGACTGCGTCGCCACTGGCAGCAGGCCGCGTGCCATTTTGTGCTCACCCTGTGCGCCGCCCTCGAAGACGTGGATGCCGCGTGCAATGCAAAATTCGATCACCTGGTAATAGCAGGCTTCGAAGTGCAGCGCCGGATGGTATTCGAGCCCGCCCCAGTAGCGCCCGTAGAGGGTGTGGCCGTTGTGCAGATTGAGTGAGGCGGCGATCGGTCTGCCGTCGCGATGCGCGACGATCATGATGATGTTCTCCGCCATCAAGCGGCCAATGCGCTGAAAAAATTCGAAGTTCAGATACGGCGTTGAACGATGCAGCCGGTAGGTCGTGCAATAGCAGCGGTGGAAGAACGCCCACAGGTCTTCGCTGATGGCGTCACCCTCGACCCAATCAAAGGTAATGCCGGCCTCAAGTACGCGCCGCCGTTCCTGGCGGATTTTTTTGCGTTTGACCTGGTTTAGGCCGGCCAGAAACTCTTCGAAATCGGCATAGCCCGCATTGTTCCAATGAAACTGTACGCCCTGTCTTAACATCATGCCGGCGGCGGCCATTGCCTCGGCTTCTGCCGGCGGGGGCAGCAAAATATGCAGTGAGGACACTTCGCTGTCGCGTGCTTCTGCCAATGCGGCGGCGAGCAGGATGCGCCGGTGCTCTGCGCTAGCCGCGAGCAGACGGCTGCCGCCAACCGGCGTGAACGGGACCGCATTGAGCAGCTTCGGGTAATAGTCAAGGCCGTGGCGCTGATAAGCGTCGGCCCACGCCCAATCGAACACATATTCGCCGTAAGAATGTGTTTTCAGGTATAGCGGCATCGCGCCGGCCAGCGCGCCGTGCTCGCGCAGTATCAGATAGTGTGGGGTCCAGCCGGTTGCAGTGCAGGCGCAACCGGTTTCATGTAGCGCATGCAGGAACTCATGGCGCAAAAACGGATTGCCGCCGGCCAGTGCATTCCATGCGGCGGCCGGGATCCCGGCAAGCGACGTGGCAATTTCAATTGTTGTTGGGGCATTCATGGATGTTCCGATACGGGGGGCAGGGCGGTGTTGTATAAATTCCGCCACGGCAGACGGCAGGGCAAGGCGGGCAAATGATATATTAGCGGCATGAAAATCGCGATTGCTCAAATCAACTGCACGGTCGGCGACCTCGCCGGTAACGTCACCCGCATCCTCGACTTTGCGGCGCGCGCACGCGCGCAGTCGGCGGATATTCTGCTCACCCCGGAACTCGCACTGTGCGGTTATCCGCCCGAAGATCTGTTGTTGCGCGATGATTTTTATCGCGACTGCGATGCCGCGCTGGCGCGTCTTGCCGCCGCTGTGCAGGGGATCACGCTGGTGGTGGGGCATCCGCAAAATGTCGGCGGCCGGCGTTTTAACGCAGCCTCCGTCATTTGCGATGGTCGCGTGCTGGCGACGTATCACAAACATGCGCTGCCCAATTACATGGTGTTTGATGAGCAGCGTTACTTTGTGCCGGGTGAGGGGGCCTGCGTGTTTGAGGTGAAGGGCATCCGCTTCGGGGTCAATATTTGCGAAGACACCTGGGCTTGGCAGGGGCCGACCCTCGCCAAAATGGGGCCCGACGGTCGCACGCTCAAGCGCGAGGCTGACGGTGCGCGCGCGCCGCTGCTCGCACGCGAGGCCGGCGCGCAGGTTCTGCTGGTACTCAATGCCTCGCCTTACCACCTGAGTAAACAGCAGACTCGTTACGAGGTGATGCGCAGCCGCGTGAGTGAAACCGGCATGCCGATTATTTACGCCAACATGGTCGGCGGACAGGACGAACTGGTGTTTGACGGTGCTTCCTTTGTCATTGATGCGGGTGGCGCGCTGACGCACCAGTTGCCGATGTTTGAAGAGGCGCTTGCGGTGGTCACGCTCGACGGCACACAGGTGACACCGGGTGCGATTACGGCGCCGATGTCGACTGAAGCCGAGGTCTATGGCGCGTTGTGTCTGGGTGTGCGCGACTATGTTGGTAAGAATGGTTTTCCGGGCGTGCTGCTGGGTTTGTCGGGCGGCATTGATTCGGCGGTGACGCTGGCGATTGCCGTCGATGCGATCGGCGCATCGAAGGTGCATGCGGTGATGATGCCTTCGCAGTACACCGCCGACATCAGCCAGATCGATGCGCGCGAAGAGGCCAAAAAGCTCGGCGTGCGCTATTCAGAAATCGCGATTCGTCCGGTCTTCGATGTATTTATGTCGGCCTTGGCGGACCAGTTTGCCGGGCTGGCCACCGACACCACCGAAGAGAATGTTCAGGCGCGCGTACGCGGCACCTTGCTGATGGCGATGTCGAACAAGACCGGCGCGATCGTCGTCACCACGGGTAACAAGAGCGAGATGGGCACCGGCTACTCTACGCTCTACGGCGATATGGCCGGCGGTTTCGCCGTGCTCAAGGACATTAGCAAGATGCTGGTCTACCGGCTGGCGAATTACCGCAACACACTGTCCGATGTCATCCCCCAGCGGGTGATTACGCGTGCGCCATCGGCGGAATTGCGCCCCGATCAGACCGATCAGGACAATCTGCCGCCCTATGATGTGCTCGACGCCATCATGGAAGCGTATGTCGAGCACAATCGTTCGCCGGCTGAAATCGAGGCGGCCGGTTATGCGCGCAAGGATGTCGAGCGCGTCATCCAGTTGTTGCGTATCAGTGAATACAAGCGCCGGCAGTCGCCGGTCGGTATCCGCATCACGTCGCGCGGCTTTGGCAAAGATTGGCGCTATCCGATTACCAACAAATACCGCCACCGCTTTGATTAGCCGGCCGCAGGTTTCGCGGTCTGCTGGGCTATACTAGCGTCCAGGCGCCCGCCTCGGGCGGGTAGTAAAACCAGTGGGTGGGAGATCACTATGAAAAAAATTGAGGCAATTTTTAAGCCGTTCAAGCTTGATGAAGTGCGCGAAGCGCTGTCGGAAATCGGCGTGAGCGGCCTGACGGTGACCGAAGTGAAAGGCTTTGGCCGTCAGAAAGGCCACACCGAACTTTACCGTGGCGCCGAATACGTCGTCGATTTTCTGCCCAAGGTAAAAATCGAGGTGGTGGTGCCTGAATCACTTGCCGACAGTGCGGTTGAGGCGATCATCAAAGCTGCGCGCACCGGCAAAATTGGTGATGGCAAGATTTTCATTTCGAGCGTCGATCAGGTCGTCCGCATTCGTACCGGCGAGATCAACGAAGCCGCGATTTGATGCGGCTGGCGCGGCGCTAGCGCCGCGTCTTGAGCAGGACGACGACGGCACCGCTGCCGCCGTCGCCGGGCTTGGCCTGGCAGTAGGCGAGTACCTCTTCCCTTTGACGCAGCCAGTGGGCGACTTTCGCCTTGAGCACCGGCGCCCCGTTCCGCGATTGCAGCCCTTTGCCGTGCACGATACGCACGCAGCGTGCGCCTGCGTCCTGGCATTCCCGCAGAAAAGTCACCAGTGCCGAACGCGCCTCGGTGCTGGTATGGCCGTGCAAATCGAGTTGGTTGTCGCAGCGCCAATGTCCGCGGCGCAGTTTGCGCAGCGTTTGCGCCTGCATGCCGTCGCGCACGTAAGACCCTTCATCGCCGCGCTCGTCGCCCCAGTCGGCGGGGTCGCTCAAGAGGTCGGCTGACGGCGCATCTGCATCGTTTGTCCGGGGGCGGACGATGGGCGGGATTTTGCGACGCGGATGCAAGACCCGCCCATGGTCGGGCAGGCGCGTGACGTCGGGCAACAGGGTATCGAGTGCCTCGGTCGGCGGCGGCACGCCTTCAGGCGGGCGCTTTTTCATGGCGCCTGGCATCCGGCGATGCGCCTGCCGGCTTAGCCGGCCAATGACTCGAGATAGCGTTGTGCGTCGAGGGCGGCCATGCAGCCGGTGCCGGCGCTGGTCACGGCTTGACGGTAGACATGATCCTGCACGTCGCCGGCGGCAAACACGCCCGGGATATTGGTCGCCGTCGCGTTGCCAGCGAGACCGCCATGGGTGGTGATGTAGCCGCTTTGCATATCAATCTGACCAGCGAAAATTTCCGTGTTCGGGCGGTGTCCGATGGCGATGAACACACCTTGCAGCGTCTTGTCGGTGGTGGCGTTGGTTTTGACGTTTTTGACGCGCATGCCGGTTACGCCGGATTTGTCGCCCAGCACCTCGTCGAGCACGTGGTCCCACAGGACCGTGATCGAGCCGGCGGCCACTTTTTCATTCAGCTTGTCGATCATGATGGGTTCGGCGCGGAATTTGTTGCGGCGATGCACGACCGTCACATGGCTGGCGATATTGCTCAAGTACAGCGCTTCTTCAACCGCCGTGTTGCCGCCGCCAACGACGGCAACGGGCTGGCCTTTGTAGAAGAAGCCATCGCAGGTGGCACAGCCCGATACGCCGCGTCCCATGAACGCTTCTTCCGAGGGCAGACCGAGATACATGGCCGAGGCGCCGGTGGCGATGATCAGTGCGTCGCAGGTATAAGTGCTGTTGTCGCCGATCAGCGTCAGCGGCTTTTCCTGCAGTTTCACGGTGTGGATTTGATCAAAAATCACTTCTGTTTTGAAGCGCTCGGCATGCTTCAGAAAGCGCTCCATCAGTTCGGGACCCTGTACGCCCATCGCGTCTGCCGGCCAGTTATCGACCTCGGTGGTAGTCATCAGCTGGCCGCCCTGGGCCATACCGGTGATCAGAACGGGATTCAGGTTGGCGCGCGCGGCATAGACGGCGGCGGTATAGCCGGCAGGGCCGGAGCCAAGGATCAGAAGGCGGCAGTGTTTGTTATTTGTGCTCATGGTGTCGGGCGATTTCGTAATGTTTTGCAGGGAAAGGATATTTTCGCAGGCCAGCCGTCGCAATGTCGAGCCTTAAATCCGTCGCAATCGCGATCTTCTTCAACGCTGCCAGTGGTTTGCACGGGCCTGGTTGTCGCAGCCGTGTTTTCGCGGCTGACCAAGCGCTCAAAATGATCGTCGGTGCCGGGTCGTTTTGACATCGTGATGGCGTTCATTGGAGCGCGATAAGCCTCAGCCCGCTGCCCTTGATGGCGGCGGTGGAGCCGCTGCTTGTGCAAGTAAAACCACGCATCGATGGGGTAGAGCGATGGGGTAGAATTCAGCGGTGGAAATAAGCACCATTGAGCCTGATGCCATTGGGAGTACGCGATGAACTCAAATATTTTAAAAGCGGTTCCGCTCTTTTCTTCACTGAACGAGGGGCAATTGACCCTGCTGCGACCAAGTTTGCAGCACCGTAGTTATCCGCGCGGCAGTTTCATTTTGCGCGAGGGGGAGCAGACTGACGCGCTGTATGTGATCGTGTCCGGACGCGTCAAGGTGCTGATAGCCGACGAGGCGGGGCGCGAGGTGATACTCGCCGTTCTTGGCGTAAACGAATTTTTTGGCGAGATGGGTTTGCTGGATGGACAGCCGAGCTCAGCCAGTGTTGAAACGCTTGAAGCTTGCCGTATGTTGCGCCTGTCGAAGGCGGGTTTTACGGCGGTGCTGCAGCAGAACTTCGAACTGGCGATGGTCATCATCGGTAATCTGGTCAGGCGGTTGCGCGGGGCTGATCGTAAAATTGAAAGCCTGGCGTTGGTCGACGTCTATGGTCGCGTCGCCCGTCTGCTGCTGGATCATGCAGAGGAGGTCGACGGCTCATTGATCGTAAGCAAGGCGCCGCCCAAGCAGGAAATTGCCCGCATGATCGGCGCTTCGCGGGAGATGGTCAGCCGGGTGGTCAAGGATTTGCAGGTGCGTGGTTATATCCGCGCTGAAAAGCGCAAGATTTTTCTGCTGGACCGGTTTTCTCTTAGCAAGCGTGCGTCTAATACCTGATTGTGCTGGCGCTTGAGCCTGCGCCTTTATGCGGCCGGTAGTTTTTCAGTTTGGCGCGATTCTGCCGCTACTGCCGTAACCGGGCGAAAGCTGTGATTGGTGAGCAGCATTCAGGATGGTATTCGGATGATTTTTTGTGCACCTATGCCTGTTCTAAAATGCAAAAAATCCATAGAATATCAATACGAAATTGTAATGTTCTCATATTGATTTTAATCAAGATGAGCGATCGAACACAGCGTGGCACATCTGTCGGGGGGGGGAGTGTGGGAAAAGCGAATCGTTGTCACAGACCGTTATTGGAGCAATCATTGGAGCAATCGGGCGTCCGCAGGCAGTATGCGTTATTGCTTCGGCCGCATGCCAAAGCCAAAGCGATCGCGATGGCGGTTGCCTCCTGCTTTGTCGCGCACGGTGCGCTGGCTAATCCCTACGGTCTGTCCGTCGTCAATGGTCAGGTTTCCGCCCGACAGAACGGCAATACCCTCAGTATCACCAACTCGCCCGGCTCGATTATCAACTGGCAGGGCTTTTCGGTTGGCAGCAACGAGGTCACGCGTTTTATTCAGCAGTCTGCCGCCAGCACGGTTCTAAATCGGGTGGTCGGTGTTGATCCGTCGATTATCCTGGGCACTTTGCAGTCGAACGGCCGCGTGTTTTTGTTGAACCCCAATGGCGTGTTGTTTGGTGCCGGTTCGACCATTGATGTCGCCGGCCTGGTGGCGTCCACACTCAATTTGTCGAACGCCGATTTTCTCGCCGGCCGTATGCGCTTTACCGACACGCCAGGGGCGGCTAACGTGGTCAATCAAGGCACGATCACCACACCAAGCGGCGGGCAGGTTTATCTGGTCGCGCCGAATGTTGAGAACCATGGCGTCATCAGCAGTCCGCAGGGCGAGGTCATTCTCGCCGCCGGCAAGACGATTGATCTGGTCGATTCCGGCACGCCCAATCTGCGCGTGCAGATCGACGCGCCGGACAATCAGGCGGTCAACATCGGTCAGATCATTGCCAACAGCGGCAAGGTCGGCATCTACGCCGGCTTGATCCGTAACAGCGGCATTATTCGTGCCGATGGTGTGGTGCGTGGCGCCAACGGCGAAATTCTGCTCAAGGCCACCAAGAACGTGACGGTCGAGGCCGGTTCCACCTTAAGTGCCAGCGGCGCGGCCGGCGGCACTGTGACAGTGCAGTCGGGCGATACCACGCTGGTGGCCGGCGCGATCGAAGCCACTGGCAGCAGTGGCAACGGCGGCAATGTGCAGGTGCTCGGTAATCTGGTGGGCATCACCGACCGCGCGACGATCAATGCCTCCGGTTCGACTGGCGGTGGCAACGTGTTGGTCGGCGGCGATTATCAGGGCGCCAACGCGGCGGTGCAGAACGCGGCCGCCACTTATTTCAGCGCAGATGCCACCATCAAGGCCGATGCCACTGACGTCGGCAACGGCGGCAAGGTGATCCTGTGGGCAGATAACGCGACCCGTTCCTACGGCAGCATCAGCGCGCGTGGTGGTGCGAATGGCGGCGATGGCGGTTTCGTTGAAAATTCAGGCAAGCAGTGGCTGGATTTCTCCGCGCGGGTCGATACGCGTGCGCCGTTCGGGCGCAGCGGCATGCTGTTGCTTGATCCGACGGATATTACGATCAGCACGGATGCGACCTCCGGTGGAAACTGTTTTTCCATGGGGTGTTTTACATTGAGCGGCAATCCTGCCACGGCGAACTTGAACGTCGATGATTTGGTGGGGGTGCTTGGCTTTGGCAGTGTGACGGTGAGCACCAATTCGAGTGGCACCGGTAATGGCGATATCACCGTCAATGCACCGATTAACTACAACTATTACAATGATCTGACTTTGCTGGCCGTGCGCGACATCAACGTGGTTGGCAATAATATTGTCAACTCGGGAACCGGCGCGCTCAACCTCAACGCTGGTCGTAACATCAGCGTGCAAAATGCCCATGTCAGTACTGTGGGAGCGTTGAATCTGACCGCGACCAATAACCTGAGTGTAATTGCCTCGACTGCCGCCACCTCATTGGCGTCTATGGGCGGCCAAACTATTCTTGCCAGGGGAATTACGGTGCAAGGCGCGGAGTCGGGCACTAATTTGAGTGCGGAGATTTTTACCGCGGGTCAACAGGATATTACGGTCGGCAGCAACGGGCTTTCCGTCAAAGCTGGAGCAGGTGGTAGTGGAAATTCTGCCATGATCAAGCAAAGTGGTGGCGCCAACAATGATCAGTTGATTACGGTCAACGATGGCGGGTTGTTCAGTATTGAAGGGGGTGGGGGCATTAATAACAAGGCGGCCATAATGAACTTTGGCCGGCGGCAGGAACTGACATTTACCGCGGGTGGTGAACTGCGTTTGCAAGGCGGATCCGGCGCCAGTGGTAATCAGGCGTTGATTGAGAATGGTACGTCAACTCTTCACGCCAACTCGGTTCAACAAAATATCAAGTTCACGGGTGGTGGTTCCATCAACATCACCGGCGGCACAAACGGAACGGATAATGCCGCCGGTATTTCAGCCTATGGCGATCAGACTATCCGGGGAAATAATAGCGACGGTAGCGATAACCCCAACATTATGCTGATCGGCGGTGCCAGCGGTGGTGCTTTGAATGCTGAAAATGCGGCCTTTATTTCGCTCGACGGTGGCAGTACAGCCGCGCAGACAATTAATGCGCACAATATCAGTCTGACTGGCGGCGCCGGCGGCACGCTGAACGTCGCCGCTATTGGTACCGAGTTGACGGGTATGTCTGCTCAAATCAACGCGACCGGCAGCGTGGCGTTGGCCGGTGGCGCCGGCACTGATGCACTCGCAGTGATCGGCAGTAATTCCGGCGATGTTGCACTTAGCATTGATGCCGTCGGTCCGGTCACATTAACAGGGGGCAGTGGTGGCGCCGCCTCTTTTGGGGCATTTGCACAGATCGGCGCGATAGGCGCCCATGGTGGCTCAGTCACGCTGTCAAGTGATAACGGTGTCACGCTGACGGCGGGAACTGGCAGCGGCGCTTGGGCGGCCATCGGTGTCCAGGGGCCAGTAACCGCTGCAACCGTAGCGGTAAATGCGGGTAGTTCCATACCGGCTGGTATTACCCTCAGGAACCCCGTTGGCGGTGCAGGGGCGTTTATTGGTATTGGGGCGCCATCGGCTTCTATCGTCGTGCAAAATGCGGCGTTACAAGCCAATGGCCCAATTACATTCACCGCATCGGCCGGTGACATATTGTTGAGCAGCGCCAACATCCTCAGCGCAGGCGTTACTGCCGGCCAGGCAGCGAGTATTGCCATGACCACCGGAAGTGGAAACGGGATCACGATACAGAATAATTCCTTGCTTGGAGCTACTGGCGCGGCGGGCGGTCCGAACGCTGGTCCGTCCGGCGATGGCGGGGCGGCTGCGATAACCTTGAGCGCAGGTTCTGAGGGGATTGTGGTAGCGGCTTCCACCTTGCGAGCCAGAGGCGGAGATGGCGTCGGGCGTGACGGTGGTGCGGCATCGATCAGTTTGTCCAGTAACGGCAATGGCGGTATCGTTCTGAGTAACTACGCATCGCTTCAGGCAATGGTTGGGGGGGGCTCTGTATCTGCGGCGACCAATGCCGGCGGTCTTGCCTCGATTAGCCTCGACGCCACTGGGGCCGGTGGAATCACCCTCGGTATAGGCACTTCGCTGTACGCGCAGGGCGGCAACTCCTATGTCGACGGCGGTGACGCGACCATCACTTTGACCAGTGGTGCGGGTGGCATCATTCTCGACGGTGGTGCCGTCGTGGCCGCTAATGGCGGCTACGGCGGTGACGGTGGAGTGGGCAACCGCGCCACCGGCAATGGCGGTAATGCGCAAATTACCCTGTCCAGCGGTGGTGGAATTTCTATTAGTGGTAATGCCAGGCTCTTGGCGCGCGGCGCGAAGGGTGGATATTATTCGGACAACGGTAACGGTGGTAATGCCACCATCAACCTGACTAACACGGGCGGCACTGGCATCGCCGTCGACGGCGCTGAAGGTTATTTGAGCATGGCCAACGGTGGCGATGCAGGTCTCTCCAGTGGTAACGCCGGTTCGGCAACAATCACGTTGGATAGTGGCGGGCAGTTGGTCAAATTGGATAACGTTGCCGGGTTCAAGGCTGAAGGCGGCAACGGTTACTCTGGCAATGGTGGGGCGGCAGATATTTCGTTTAACAACGCAGGCAGTATTCTCCTCGATAACCGTAGTTTTTTATACGCGCGGGCCGGATCGGGAGCAGCCGACAATGGTGATGCTTCAATTAGTTTGAGCATTGCCGCGGGTGCCACGGGTGCGGGGGGTGCTATCACGCTCAATCGTTTGGCGTATCTGCAGGCGGACGGTGGCTCCGGTGGTAATGACGGCAGCGGTAATAGTTCGATTACTCTCAATGCCGGGAGCGGTGCCGTCCTGCTCGATAACGGCGCCTACGCAGAGGCGTATGGTGGTGAGAATAGGGGCATCGGCGGTGGTGCTAGCGTTCAGGTTGATGGCCTCGCCGTTACGCTAAGTCATGGTGCTGATTTGTACGCCGAGGCGGGTGACGGTAATTCGGGCGGCGGTGCCGCTTTGGTTGATGTAACGACCTCCGGTAGCGGGGGGATACAGATCAACAGCGGTGCCTATGTACAGACCGTGGGTGGCGATCCCACCACGAAGCCCGGTGGCAACGCCACTGTAAAATTGACTGCTGGCGGCAGCGGTGCGGTAACCATTAATGGTGGTGATATTTCCGCTGTCGGTGGCGACGGATCGCCGAATGGTATCGGTCTGGTTTGGATCACCACCGACACTGGCAATATCGCTTTGCAGAGCGGCACGATCACCGCTGATGGTGCGCCGGGTTCAGATATCAAGCTGCATGCCTGGAATAGTGCCATCACTGGTAACGGATTATCCGGCACGGAGCTCCATGCGCCCAATGGGGCGGCCAAGCTGGGTGCTTTGAAAGGTATCGGCAGTCTTGGTAATCCGGTGCGTATCACCGAAGGCACCAATGATTTGCGTGCGTGTAACGGCGGTGATTTCACGGTTGCATGCACCACACCGCAAACCGGTGCTACCGGTGATTTTGTGGTCTCGCAGACTACCGGCACCATCAATATTGACGACTTTAGTCATATTTTTAATATCGCGCCGAACGGCGGCAAGGATGTAACCGCGGAAGACGGTGGTATCCGTTTGTTGGCAGGCGTTAATTTAATTGCCAATGACGGTGTGAGTAACAACGGTAATATTGGTTTGCATGCATTGAATGGCACGATCCAGGTGGACTCCGGTGCGGGGCTCACCACTGTTGGCGGTGTGATTGCCCTGTGGTCGGATACCGCCATTGATTTGCGGGGGGCGGCGGGTTCAATCAATGCCGGCACTAGCGGTGTGGTTGCATTACGCGCGAATACCGCCGGTCAGGTCATCAATATTGGTGGCGCCACTGGCGCTGGAATTTTGGGTATAAATAGCGCTGGTCTTTCGAGTGTATCGGCCGGCACCTTGCGTATTGGTGATCTCACCAACACCGGGGGTATTAATGTTTTCGGGGCGGTTAATCTGACCGGCACGAATACCCTGTCGCTGGCAACGCTGGGGAATATCACGCAGACGGCGCCGCTCTCGGTTTCGAAGCTGGCGATCAAAAGTGCGGGTGACGTGACGCTATCTAATTCGGGTAACTTGATTGGAACGCTTGCCGCCGATATGACGGCGGCTACTGGCACACTGGGCACGCTGACTTTTGGCAGTAGTTCCGGCTATGCAATTGGCACTGCCGATGGAATAGCCGGCATAAGCGGTGCGGCAGTTAACCTGACGGCAGACACCTTGTCTGGCCCCGGCTTGATTAATGCGCCGGTTGTCAATTTGACAACAGCCAACGGCATGTCCGTGTTGGTGGGCGGCAACGGTGCCGGGTTGAGTGCAAGCAATACGACGGCGGGGGATATTGTTATAAGCGGGGGCACTGCTGGCACGGGTAGCTTCACAGTGGGCACCGGTGGGGCAATGTTTACGAATACGGCGGCGGGGGGCAGTTACTCGATTTCCGCGCTGAACGATATGCAGTTGAACTTCGGCACCGCATTTAATCGCTACGCGAGTTTTACTGCGGCCGCTACGCTCACTGCAAACGGTTATAGCAACACCAGCAGCGCCGGCGTCTCGATGACAGGCGGCGCGGTAAACTTTAACGCCTATACGCCGATCTCCGGCGCACTGACGATCAATGCCGAAGGGACCATCAACGTCAATTCGGCCGTTACCGCGAATAGCATGAGCGTAATCGCCGGTAATAATCTGAACGTAAGCGCAACCACGGGTCCGGCCTATCTGGAATCCGTCGGTAACCAGACAATCAGCGCAAGTGGTGCACTCACGGTGCAGGGCGGGAGTGGTTCCAACCAGTTTGCGCGTATCAAAGCCTTGGGTTCGCAGTCAATCACCGCGGGGGCGGCGTCCATTAGTGCGTCCTCGTTCGGAACCGACAATGACGCGGCGATCGTAGCACCCACCCAAACGCTTACCTTCAATGGAGGTTTGACTCTGAATGCGGCCGCTGGCGGCGGAGCGCGCATCGGTGGTTTATCCGGTGGAACAACCTCGCTGGCCCTTACCACTGTTGGTTCGAGCAGCGATATCCAACTCATTGGATCGACGACGAACGGGGCGGCGATCGGCTCCGACTCAAATGGATTGCAGTCAACTGCAATCACTATCGTCAGTGGGCGCGACGTGCTCTTAAACGCCGGCAGTGGCGGCGGTGCCCGTATTGGTTCGCCTGGTAGCGCGATGGCGGGCGGCAATATCAGTATTACCGCGGGTCGTAATATTCAACTCACTGGCAGCTCGACGAAGTTCGCTGCAATCAACACGACGGCAAACGTCACGCTGAATGCCGTCGCCATTTCTGATAATTCGTATGGTTCGGTCAAGGCGGACCAGCTGCAGCTGACGTCGACCGGGAACGTATCATTGTTGGGGCAGAACAGCGTTAGCGCACTCGGCGCCTCAACGATTGGTGGCAACTTTTCTTTTAATGACTTTTCTATGGCTACCCCGGGAACGCTGGCGATCAATGACGCGGTGGCTGCGGTCGGTAGCATGAGCCTCGGGGTCGCCGGCAACGTCACACAAGACGCAGTCCCCGGCAATATTACTGCGGCCGGCCTCGAGTTGTTGGGCGCGAACGGCAACTATTTCTTGACCAACAGTGCCAATAATGTCGGTGTCTTGGCCGGTAACACTGGCACAGTGAAATTCCGTGATAACACTGGCTTTGATATCGGCAGCGTGAACACGGTGGGTCTGACGACGAGCGGCAACACGACCTTATACACCGCGGGAACGGTAACGCAGTCGCAGTCCATCACCGCCGCAGGCTTGGAGTTGTTGGGCACAGGCGCATTCAATCTTAACGGCGCGAACAACGCGGTCACGACGCTGGCGGGCAACACCGGTAGCGTCAAATTCCGTGACAACACCGGCTTCGATATTGGCAGCGTCAATACGGTGGGTCTGACGACCAGCGGCAACACAACGCTGGATACAACAGCGACGGTGACGCAATCGCAGGCCATCACCTCCGCAGGCCTGGAGTTGTTGGGTGCCGCTGGCACGTTCAATCTCGATGGCGCGAACAATGCGGTCACGACGCTGGCGGGCAACACCGGTATCGTCAAATTTCGCGACAATACCGGCTTCGATATCGGCAGCGTCAACACGGTGGGTCTGACGACGAGCGGTAACACGACGCTGGATACAACAGCTACGGTGACGCAATCGCAGGCGATTACTGCTTCTGGCCTGGAGTTGTTGGGCACCGGCGGTGTATTCAACCTCAACAGTGTGAATAACGCGATCACAACACTGGCCGGTAACACAGGTACAGTGAAATTCCGTGACAACACTGGTTTTGATATTGGCAGCGTCAACACGGTGGGTCTGACGACCAGCGGCAACACGACGCTCGACACTACAGCCACGGTGACGCAGTCGCAGGCGATTACTGCGCCAGGCCTCGAGTTGTTAGGCACCGGCGGCACGTTCAACCTCAACAGTGTGAATAACGCAATCACAACGCTGGCTGGTAACACTGGCACAGTGAAATTCCGCGATAACACTGGCTTTGATGTCGGCAGCGTGAACACGGTGGGTCTGACCACTAGCGGTAACACAACGCTGGACACAACGGCGACGGTAACGCAGTCGCAGGCGATTACAGCCGCAGGTCTGGAGTTGGTGGGGGCCGGCGGCAGTTTTAATCTGGCATCGGTCAACAACGCGATCACAACGCTGGCGGGCAACACCGGTAGCGTCAAGTTTAAGGACAATACGGGTTTTGCGATTGGCACTGTGAACGCGTTGCCCGGGGTCACCGTGAGTGGCAGCGTGGCGTTTGATTCGGCCAGTGCGGTGACACAGAGTCAGAAGATCGTCGCGCCCGGTCTTGAACTGCTGGGGGCGGGTGGCACTTACACGCTGACCAACGCCGCCAATAACGTGGACACGCTGGCGACCAACACCGGTTCGGTGAGCTATGTCGATCTCAATGCATTGCTCTCCGGCAGTGTGGGAGGCACGACGGGTATTGCCGGCTCGGCAGCGGTTAATCTGACTGCAGACAGTTTGACCGGAACCGGTTCGATTGCGGCGCCGATTGTGAATTTGACTACGGCAAACGGCATGTCTGTGTTGGTGGCAGGCAGCGGTTCTGGTTTGAGTGCGGCCAATACAACTTCTGGCGATATCGTCTTGACCGGCGGTGGATCGACTTCTGCAGTGACCGGTGCGGTTGATTTCTCGGTTGGTGGGACTGGAGCAAGCTTCACGAACGCGGCGGTGGGCGGCGGATACTATATTTCCGCCCTGAACAATATGCAGTTAAAAGCGGGCACCGCGAATGATCGCTATGCGCGTTTTGCCGCCGGTGGCACGCTCACTTCAAGCGGTTATGGCAATACCAGCAGCGCAGGCGTGTTGATGATGGCCAATGGCGTGAGCTTTACCGGTTCGAGCGCCAATATTGCCGGTGCATTGGGGATTGTGTCCGGTGGTGCCGTCAATGTTAATTCCAATGTCAGTGCCAGCAGCATAGACGTTGACGGCGCTTCGTTGACTGTGGTGGGGGCAACTTTCGACTCGATAGCCGCTAATTTTGTCGGCTACACCACGGGGAATGTCGTGGTGAATACCGGCGGCCGGATCAAAGGCAACCCTGATGTCGTGCTGACCGTTGGCGGCAATATATTGCTTGATTCCGGCGGCAAGATCGAAGCAGCCTCGCCCAACTCGGTGCGCGTGACATTTCCTTCTGCTGCGGGTGGTGGTTATATCGTGAATGGCGTGCCGGGTCTGGTTGCTGATCCGGCGACCGGGACCGGCTTCTATGCGGCGGGTCTGCCGGCCAGTGTCGGTAGCGGTTTTGTAGCGTCTTATGGCATAGCACCTGTAGATGTCGCGCCGACAGCGGCAACAGTTGCCGCAACAACGTCTGTCGCTGCGGCAATCAATACGGTGGTTAATGCGACCAACACAACGACGACAACCAATACGACATCGACTGCTGTCATCACTGATTTTGGTGGTGGTAACCCCGGCCCTGACGTGACGTCTACTAATCCGACGGTTGCCGCCAACTCGACACCCACGGATGGCGGGGGGCCCTCGTCGGGCGGTCCAGCTGCTTCGACGCCCACGGATAGTGGGGCGCCCTCGTCAGGTGGTCCAGCTGGTTCGGGGACGACATCCAACAACCCAGGCACGACTGAAGGCGGCGCAACGGATTCTGCGGGTGGTGGTAGTGCTGGAGCCGGCGGTACTGCTGGAGCCGGCGGAAATGCCGGCAGCAAGACGGCTGCCAGCAGTGACAAGGATAAAGATAAGGATAAGGATAAGGACGGCGAGAAGGACAAGAAAAAGACGACTGAAAAGAGCGACTCGTCTAAGAGTTCGAACCGTACCAAGGTTGCATTGCAATGCAATTGATACGCGATGCAAAGGGGGGCGTGGAGATGAAAAACGTGTTCGCATTTAAAAAATGGTTTCGGGTCGCAATGCTGATGTTGTCCCTGTTAGCTTGCGGTTCGGCGTTGGCTCAAGCCGCCGGCGAGGTGGTGCATCTCAGTGGAACGCTCTCGGTGCAACGTGCCGACGGTGCGATGCTGGTGCTCGGCCAAAAGTCCGAAGTGCGCACCGGCGACGTGCTGACCACGCAAAAAGACAGCTATGCACAGATCAATTTTGCCGACGGCAGTTCGGTGACCATGCGTCCTTTTACGCAATTGAAGATTGATGCGTTCAATTACGTGCAGGAAAAGCCTGAAGCAGACACCGCGTTTTTCCGGCTGATCAAAGGCGGTATGCGCACGGTGACCGGTTTGGTCGGCAAGCGCGGCAATCAGGATGCGTATCGGATTGGCACAGCGACGGCGACCATCGGTATCCGCGGCTCTGTGGGTGACACCGTGTCGTGTGAGCCAAGTTGCGCTGGCGTGATGCCGGGCGGCGATAAACTCCCGCCGGGCACCCACCACCAGACACTGAGCGGCAGTTACGTCATGAACACCGGCACCCAGTCAGTCATCATCAAGGAAGGTTCATCGGGCTTTTCGAACGGTGCCGACATCAAGATCAGCATCGGGGCTATCGGTGGGGGTGCTGTCAATCTCAATATCCCGATTGGCGGCGCGGGGTTGAAAGGCGCCGGCTGCAAGTAGTCCACTGGCGGCAGGCGCGCTTGGCGCTTGCGTAAATCAGTCGAAGGGCATCGTGCAAAGCGCGATGCCCTTTTTTTATCGGGGTGACGCTGTTCGCGTCGTGTAAAACCGCCACGCGGCGGCCAGGCGCACCCGCTGCGGGTCTGCGCATGAGCCGGCGGTAGGTGCGGCCGGTTTGTCTTTAGTGATTGTTAAATCATTGTTTTTCGGCCTGGCGTGCGCACCGTCGGGCACAGCCAGTGCGGGGCATTAGCGCTATAATCTGGCCACTTTTATGGCCACCCGAACTTCATGAGTAGCGCTGACAAGGCGAACGCAAACCGTTCCGCAACTGCCCCGCTGCCGCCCAAAATCGCCGGCTTGTTGCGTGAGACGGGCTGGATCGCCATGTTGTTGCTGGCACTGTATTTAGCGCTGATTTTGTTCACCTTCGACAAGGGCGATCCGGGCTGGTCGCGCAGTGTGGCGGTCGACCGCATCGGTAACGCGGGCGGCCCCTTCGGCGCGCGGGTCGCCGACATCCTGCTTAGTAGTTTCGGTCTGTCGGCATGGTGGTGGGTGGTGTTGTGCGCGCTCGGTGTACGCTGGAGTTTTCGCCGGATTGAAAAGGTCGAAGAGGCCGATCGCCGCTCGTTGTTGGTCGCGGGCATTGGTTTTGGCGTGTTGCTGCTCGCCAGCTGCAGCTTCGAGGCTATCCGTTTCTGGAGTCTCAAGGCGGCCTTGCCGCAGGCGCCCGGCGGCATCCTCGGCCTTAGTCTCGGTGGTTTTTTTGCGCAGACGGTCGGCTTTACCGGCGCGACACTGATTTTGCTCGCGCTGATTGCCAGTGGCCTGAGTCTGTTTACGGGCATGTCCTGGGTCGAGGCCATTGAACGCATTGGCGGCGCGATCGAATGGAGTGTGCAGACCGCGCGCAACCGCTGGCAGGATCGACAGGATCGCAAAGCAGGTGAGGTCGCGATGATCCAGCGCGAAGAGGTGGTCGAGGTCAGCAAGAAAAAGCTTGAAATACACGAGCCGATCCGTATTGCGCCCTCGGTCAAGGCGATTCAAAAGTCGCCACGCGTCGAACGTGAAAAACAGGCGCCGCTATTTGAGAACTTGCCGGATTCTCCGCTACCGCCGATCAGTTTGCTCGATGAAGCGGCGGCGGTGGTTGCCGATATCAGCACTGAAACACTCGAATTCACGTCACGCCTGATCGAGAAAAAGCTGCTCGACTTTGGCGTCGAGGTCAAAGTGCTGGCGGCCTATCCGGGGCCGGTGATTACGCGGTATGAAATCGAACCCGCGGTGGGCGTCAAGGGCAGCCAGATTATTAATCTGGTGAAGGATCTGGCGCGCGCCCTGTCGGTGATCAGCATACGCGTGGTGGAAACGATACCGGGCAAGAGTTGCATGGGACTGGAGATTCCCAACCCGGAACGGCAGATCGTGCGCCTCTCGGAAATCGTCGGCTCGCAGGTGTATGCCGATATGAATTCACCGCTGACGCTCTCGCTCGGCAAGGACATCGCAGGCCACCCGGTGGTAGCGGACCTCGCGCGCATGCCGCACCTGCTGGTGGCCGGCACCACCGGCTCGGGCAAATCGGTCGGCATCAACGCGATGATTTTGAGCCTGCTCTACAAGGCACCGCCAGCGCAGTGCCGGTTGATTCTTGTTGACCCCAAGATGCTGGAACTCTCTGTGTATGAAGGCATACCGCATCTGCTCGCACCGGTGGTCACCGACATGCGGCAGGCCGCCAACGCGCTCAACTGGTGTGTCGGCGAGATGGATCGCCGCTACAAGCTGATGTCTTCACTCGGTGTGCGCAATCTCGCCGGCTTCAATCAAAAGGTGCGCGATGCGATAAAGGCGGAAAAGCCGCTGACCAATCCATTTACCGTCACACCCGATACGCCCGAGCCGCTGGTGGAAATGCCGTTGATCGTGGTCATCATCGACGAACTCGCCGATCTGATGATGGTGGTCGGCAAGAAGGTCGAAGAACTCATCGCACGCCTGGCGCAGAAGGCGCGTGCCTCGGGCATGCACCTGATCCTGGCGACGCAGCGCCCGTCGGTGGATGTCATCACCGGTTTGATCAAAGCGAATATTCCGACCCGCATTGCCTTTCAGGTGTCGGCGCGCGTCGATTCCCGCACCATCCTGGATCAAATGGGCGCTGAAGCGCTGCTGGGGCAGGGCGACATGCTCTACCTGCCGCCGGGGACCGGTCTGCCGCAACGCGTGCACGGTGCCTATGTGGCTGATCATGAAGTGCACAAGGTGGTCGCTTATCTGAAGAACCTCGGCGAGCCGCAATATATCGAAGGCGTGCTGGACGAAATCGTCAGCGCAGACGAAGGCATGCCGGGCGGTGACAGTAGCAATCTGGAAGCCGATCTGCTCTACGATCAGGCCTGTGAGATTGTACTCAAGACGCGGCGTGCCTCGATCTCGCTGGTGCAGCGTCATTTGCGCATCGGCTACAACCGCGCGGCGCGCCTGATCGAACAGATGGAGCGCGCCGGTATGGTGTCGACGATGCAGTCCAACGGCAACCGCGAGGTGCTGGCGCCGGCCCCACAGGGCGAATAGTGTGTCGCGTGGCGGGCGACGCCGTTTGCTGTGGTGCGGTGACAGGGGCGGGGTTGTAATGAAAAACTTCCGGCTGTTGATGGTGCTCTTCGCGTTGCTGGTTGGTCTTGCGCCGGTCGCCGCCGCCGAAAATCTGCAGTTGGCGCAAAGCGAAGTGCGCGGTCTGCCGTTTGAGGTGTTTATTCGCCTGCAGCAGGGCATGAGCGAGGGTGAATTAATTTTGCGCGCCGGCAAGCCCGATTCGCAGTCGGTGGAAAACATGCGCAACGATATTGTTAAAACCTATTATTATTTTCCGACGAGTTCCGATCCCTGGATCACCACCATTCGTCTTGAGGGCGGCCGAATCGCCAGCCTCGAGCGTATAAAGAAATTCTGATGCGAATACTATTTGGTTTGATGCTGGCGGCCGCCGGCAGTGTGGCGAACGCGGCGGGTATCGAAAATCTGAAAGCGTTCCTGCAGGAGACCAACTCCGGCAAAGCGCGCTTCGCGCAGATCATCGTCGACAAGAATCTCAAGGAGCTGCAGCGCGTCACCGGCACCATGCAGTTTCAGCGGCCGGGTAAGTTTCGCTGGGAATACCACAAGCCTTATGAGCAGACCATCGTCGGCGATGGTGCCAAGCTGTGGATATACGACAAGGATCTCAATCAAGTCACGGTGCGCAAACTCGACAAGGCGCTGGGTAACAGTCCGGCCGCATTGCTCGCTGGCAACAACGAGATCGAGCGCATCTACACACTGACCAATCTAGGCGTGCAAGAGGGACTCGATTGGCTCGAAGCCGTTCCCAAGTCGCAGGAGAATGCCTTCGAACGCATCCGTCTGGGCTTCGGTACCGGCGGCGGCTTGGAGGCGATGGAACTGCGTGATGCCTTTGGCCAGGTCACCGTCATCAAGTTCGCCGGTTTTGAGCGCAACCCGAAACTCGGGCCGGAAGTTTTTCGTTTTACGCCGCCCAAGGGCGCCGACATCATTAGCGATTAGGAGCCTCGCAAGGGGGCCCGCTTTGAGCGATCTTTTTCACCAGCCCGATGTATCCGCGCCGCTCGCCGAGCGCCTGCGACCGCGTTCGATCGACGAGGTCGTCGGTCAGACGCATTTGCTCGCCGCTGGTAAACCGTTGCAACTCGCGTTCGCCTCGGGCAAACCGCATTCGATGATTCTGTGGGGCCCGCCCGGTGTCGGCAAGACGACGCTGGCGCGGTTGACCGCGCAGGCCTTTAACGCCGAGTTCATTGCGATCTCCGCGGTGCTCTCCGGCGTCAAGGAAATCCGCGAGGCGGTGCAACGCGCCGAATTGACGCAGCAGCAGGGTGGCCGCCATACGATTTTGTTTGTTGATGAGGTGCATCGCTTCAACAAGTCGCAGCAGGATGCCTTCCTGCCTTTTGTCGAACGCGGGCTCTTCACCTTTATCGGTGCCACCACCGAGAATCCGTCGTTCGAAGTCAACAGCGCCTTGCTCTCGCGCGCCTCGGTCTATGTGTTGCAGCCGCTGGCCGATGCCGACATGGATGTGTTGATCGACCGCGCGCTCGCCACCACTGATACGGCGCGCAGTATTGCCGGCGCCGCACGTCGCTTGATCACCAGTTACGCCGACGGTGATGCGCGCCGCCTGCTCAACATGATGGAGCAGATCGAAGTTGCCGCGGCGATGGTTGATGCGGCGGTGATCGAAGAAGCACTGGTGCGCTCGACCCTGGCCCAGGGGTTGAAACGTTTTGACAAGGGCGGTGATCAGTTCTACGAACAAATCTCGGCCTTGCATAAATCGGTGCGCGGTTCATCGCCGGATGCCGCTTTGTATTGGATGTGCCGCATGCTCGATGGTGGCGCCGATCCGCTCTATGTCGGGCGGCGTCTGGTGCGTATGGCCAGCGAAGACATCGGGCTCGCTGATCCGCGGGCGTTGCGCCTGACGCTGGACGCCTGTGAAACCTATGAGCGTTTGGGTAGCCCTGAGGGTGAACTGGCTCTGGCCCAGGCGGTGTTGTATCTGGCGGTCGCACCCAAGAGTAACGCTGCGTACAAGGCGTATAACGCCGCGCGCGCACTGATTCGTGACGATGGTACGCGTCCGGTGCCGGCGCATTTGCGTAATGCCCCGACACGGTTGATGAAAGAGCTCGGTTACGGTCGCGATTATCGTTATGCGCATGACGAGGCCACAGCGTATGCCGCCGGTGAAAACTATTTTCCCGATGGCATGCAAGCGCCCGCGTTTTATCAGCCGACCGAACACGGGCTGGAGGCGAAGATACGCGCCAAACTGGCCGAATTGCATGAACTTGACCGTCAGGCGACGCGACGCAAATAGCATCGGCTGGCTGGCGGCGCGGTTCTTCTGGATAATAGCGGGCTTGACCACAGGCTGCGCCTGAAACACGGGGATTGAAATGCTGGATATACAGTTACTAAGGAACGATTTGCAGGGCGTGATCAACCGGCTCGGCGATCGCGGCCTCGCGCTGGATGCTGCCACCTTCGAACGCATCGAGGCGGGCCGCAAGGCGGTACAGATGCGCACGCAGGAGCTGCAGGCGCGCCGCAACCAGTTGTCGAAGGAAGTCGGGCAGGCCAAGGCGAAAAAAGAGGATGCCTCGGTGCTGATCGCCGAAGTCAATGCGCAGGCCGATCAGTTAAAGGCGCTCGAACAGGAGCTCGCCCGCATACAGGAAGAGATGAACGTCTTCCTCAGCACCATCCCGAATATTCCACATGCCTCGGTGCCCGCCGGTAAATCCGCCGATGACAATGTCGAAGTGCACAAGTTTGGCGTACTCCCTACTTTTGAATTTACACCGAAGGATCACGTCGATCTCGGTGAAGGCCTCAAGCAACTCGATTTCGATGTCGCTGCAAAAATCGCCGGCGCGCGTTTCTCGGTGATGAAAGGGCCGCTCGCCCGCATGCATCGGGCGCTGGCGCAATTCATGCTGGACACGCACACGCAGGAACATGGTTATACCGAGGTCTATGCGCCGTATATGGTGAACGCCGATTCGATGCGCGGCACCGGCCAGTTGCCGAAATTCGAGGAAGACCTGTTTTCCGTGCCGCGCAGCGACGGCAGCAAGCTGTATCTGATTCCGACCGCCGAAGTGCCGGTGACCAACATCGTGCGCGATGAAATTGTCGCGCAGGCCGATCTGCCGCTTAAATTTGTCTGCCACACGCCGTGCTTTCGCAGTGAGGCGGGCTCTTACGGCAGGGATACGCGCGGCATGATCCGCCAGCATCAGTTCGACAAGGTCGAACTCGTGCAGATCGCGCATCCGGAAAAATCGTATGAACTGCTCGAAGAGTTGACCGGCCACGCCGAGCAAATTTTGAAGCGGCTCGAATTACCCTATCGCGTGATCACGCTGTGCACTGGCGACATGGGTTTTTCAGCGGCGAAGACCTACGATATCGAGGTCTGGCTGCCGGGGCAGAGTGCTTATCGCGAAATTTCCTCCTGCAGCAACTTTGAGTCGTTTCAGGCGCGGCGCATGCAGGCGCGCTTTCGCAACGAAAAAAACAAGCCCGAACTCGTGCATACGCTCAATGGCTCGGGGTTGGCGGTCGGACGCACGCTGGTGGCCGTCATGGAGAATTATCAGAACGCTGACGGCAGTATCACGGTGCCGGCGGTGTTGCGGCCTTATATGGGCGGGCTGGAAAAACTCTCGCTGGCCTAGCGTTGTGACGCTGACCGCGCGCCGCGAGTCTGCTAAAATGCCGCCACTGCGGAGGGGTGGCAGAGTGGTTGAATGTACCAGTCTCGAAAACTGGCAGGGCCGCAAGGCCCTCGTGGGTTCGAATCCCACCCCCTCCGCCACAAGTATTTATAAAAAAACAATAAAAACAAGTTCTTAAGTAAAAATAAACCATTATAAAATCACCTGGTACCCGTATTAGTACCCGCAATGATTTATGCTCGTTTTGGAT
>CAMDSO010000008.1 GCA_945906935.1 Bordetella parapertussis | reverse complement strand
GTCACCGTGGAGTAATTCTGCTAGTAGGTAATGTTGACAAGTACCTACTACCAAAAGCACTTCATCACCGTAGAGTAAGTCTGGTAGCGGAACAATCAAGCCAGAGGCCAGAGCTTCGCCTTAATCAGCGATCAACGCTGTCAATATGGCAAACGGCACTCTTATCGAATGGATATATCCACCCTATTTTTGCGCGCGAGGCGGATCAACGCATCCACAACCGAAAGCACCTTAGGCACATTAGATGTCATGCTGCTTGAAGTTATATAGCGGCCATCTACTACAAAAGACGGCATCGCCTGAACCTCGTAGTCCAAGGTCATTTTTCGTGCAAGATCAACTTTTAGTTGCACCTCTGCAGACCGATAGCTCGCCATAAATTTAGCGCCATCAATACTATTTTTTGCGGCCCATGTCTCTACAACGGGTTCACGGTTAATCTGCAGGCCGTCGGTGTGATAGCTCCGATAGACGGCCAGATGCAATCGAGCCACTTCACCAAGCGTCTCAAGAGCAAAATAAATTTTCGCCAATGGCACCCAGCTGTCATGCCTAACGACCGGCGCCCGTCGAACAACAACATCTGGAGGGAGTGTTTTCTGCCAGCGCTCAACTTCCGGGGCCAGCTCGTTGCAGTAAGGACAGGGGTAGAAGAAAAACTCAATGACCTCGATCCGATTGCCGTCAGGGACTGGTTGAGAACGAGAGAGAACTCGATAATCGATCTCAGGCTGGATGGGCTGAGCTAAAACCGGACTGCCGATCCAGACCCCGAAGCAAACTGTTAACAGAAAACTGAACAGGTCCTGACGGATAGCGCGCATGCGCTATTTTTGTCCTGCGCGCTCCTTGCGCGCGCGTACAATCAGCTGATCGACGACTTGAAAAAACCGGTCATAATTTACGCTGCCGTCAGCGCCGAGCACCATGGACGGCCCGGTCATATATTTCCCATCAACGGCAATTGCCGGAGTCCCCGACACATCGTAGCTGCGAGTAATGTCTTCGGAGCGTTTCACCTTGCCGTTTACGGCAAAGGAGTTGTAGGCGTCTACAAATTTTTGCCGGTCTACGCCCTTGTTGGCAAACCAATCGGCCATAACGCGCGGGTCGGTAACCATGGCTTTGAAGCCATCCTTATGGATAGCGCCGAATATATCGTCGTGATACTTGCCGCCTACCCCGATTGCATCAAGCGCATAAAACGCGCGTGCCATCGGCCCCCAGGATGCCGGGTCGAAAATCGCCGGCACATAGCGGAACTCAATATCTGCAGGTTTGCGTTTGAGCCAACCTTTTAACGGAGCCTCAAGGTGATAACAATGTATGCAGCCATACCAAAAGAACTCGACGACCTCGATTTTTTTGCCGCTGTCAGTCGGCTGGGGCGGGTTGATCATCGTAAAGTCGCGTCCCAGCGTAGGTGCTGTTTGCGCCAAAGCCAGGCCAGTTGTTGACATGAGCAGCGCAACGCATCCAGTTACCACAAGTCGTTTAAGCATAGATATCATGAGTTCTCCCAACTGGTTATTTTTCCGATTGCGATGTTGTTTCACGGACTTTAATCAACGTGGTATCGATACCGCCCTGCTTTAGGGCCGCCCTCGCCCTATTAAGTTCCTCAACCGTTGAATACGGGCCGGATCGAACGCGATGCCAGACGCCCTTGTCGGGCAAGGTGGTTGTTTGCACAGTTGCCTCCATACCCATTAGTGCAAGACGGGCTTTTAGGTTGTCTGCGTCGGGCGCGTTTTGAAATGCGCCAGCCTGCAGATAGAAGGCTTCTCTTGCTTGTGCGGTAGGTTTCTGCTGTTCGGCATCCCTTAACTGCTGGTCGGTGGCGGGCTCTTCTGAGCCGGGCAGAATCTTGTAGAAATCAAAGCGCGGCTTGGTCTCTGTCTTCGCACTTTTTTCGTCGCCCTTTGCAGTCTCGTTACCAACCGACTTTTGTGAATCTCCTTTACCAGACTGGCTGGAGCGAGCCTGAAAAGGTGTTGGCATTTTGTTGATATACCAAGCAACCGCCAGAGAAAGCCCGAGGCCAAGCAATAGCCCGATCAAGATACCAACCATCAGCGAGCCGGCGCCCCCTTTGCCGCTGGGAACGGTTCTATTCGAACTTTTGTAATCTTTACTCATAGTCGAATGTTACATTTTTTCCGGGGCACTAACACCGAGAACCGCAAGTCCGGCGTGTAGCAATTGCCGGGTCGCCACCGCTAGCGCAAGGCGTGCCAACTTAACGGGTTCCTCCGCTACCAAGAAGCGGGTTGAGTTGTAGTAGCCGTGAAATTCCCCGGCTAGTTCTCGCAGATAATAAGCTACCTGATGGGGTGAAAATTCACGGGCTGCCAAGCTGATGGTTTCCGGATATTCGCCGAGTCTTTTCAGCAGACTGAGTTCGCGTTCTTCAGTCAGTGTTGTGAGAGGGATGGCTTTCAAAACGTCAGCGTCCCCACCCCATTGCGCGACTACGCTGCAAATCCTGGCGTGAGCGTACTGGACATAATAAACGGGGTTTTCCTCGCTTTTGGCCAAAGCGAGATCGATGTCGAAAACAAATTCTGAATCGGCGCGCCGCGAGACCAGAAAGAACCGCACGGCATCCCGCCCTACCCATTCAACCAGATCCCGCAGGGTTACATAGGAGCCCGCGCGCTTGGAGATCTTGACCTCTTCGCCGCCGCGCATGACTTTCACCATGCTGTGTAAAATGTAATCCGGGAATCCCGCGGGGATGCCAATTTCGAGCGCCTGTAAGCCGGCGCGCACCCTCGTAATAGTGCTGTGGTGGTCAGTGCCCTGAACGTTGATGGCGGTCGAAAAGCCGCGCTCCCATTTGGTGACGTGATATGCCACGTCAGGTACAAAATAGGTGTAGCTCTTGTCTGACTTCCGAACCACCCGGTCTTTGTCATCGCCAAAATCGGTAGTACGCAACCATAGGGCGCCGTCCTGCTCATAGGTTTTACCGCTGGCGATCAAGGCTTTGACTGCGGACGCTACCCGGCCGTCGGCGTATAGACTCGATTCGAGATAGTAGATATCAAATTTAACATCGAATTTTTCCAGGTCGATGTCCTGTTCGCGCCGCAAATAGGCGACTGCGAAGCGACGAATACTTTCCTCATCGTCACGGTTACCGTTAGCGCTGACCTCGGTGCTGTCGCTCGCTACCACAGACTTGCAAGCGAGAAAATCATTGGCGATTTCTTGCACGTATTCGCCCTGATAGCCGCCCTCGGGCCATTCTGCGTCGCCAGGTTTGAAACCACGCGTTCGCGCCTGCACTGACAGCGCGAGGTTGCGGATTTGCACGCCGGCATCGTTGTAATAGAACTCCCGCATAACCGCATAGCCTTGGGTCTCCAGTAATGCGGAGATGGCGTCACCGAGCGCGGCTTGCCTGCCATGTCCGACATGCAGCGGCCCGGTCGGGTTCGCCGAGACGAATTCGACCACTACTTTTTGAGCTGCGCCGGTGAAGCTATGACCGAAGGTCTGACCTTCCTGAAGAATCCGACTGACGATCGTTTGATGCGCCTCGGCTTTCAGGAAGCAATTAATGAATCCGGCGCCGGCAATTTCTGTTTTGGCGAGGTAAGGCGAATCCGGTAACGCTGCGATGACTTCAGCGGCGATGTCGCGGGGTTTTCGTTTCAGCGTTTTCGCCAGTTGCAATGCGATGTTGCAGGCGTAATCGCCGTGCTGAGCTTGCTTGGGCCGTTCAAGGATTATTTCAGCAATTGGAACCCCCGGCGCGACGGTCGCGAGGGCGCTTCTGAATAATTCGCCAAGATGGATTCGGAAATCCGAAATCGCTACGGAATTCATCGGATATTTCAGATAGTTTTTGAGGGAAACGCGGCGCATTCTAACACGCAGGCATGGCCATTCACGGAGCGCGCCAGAGTGCAAACAGGGTTTAGGGCTTAATGGATCATGACTCCTGTGGGTCGATGTCGAGCGCCCATCGCACTTTGGGCGCGGCAATTTTTTTGAGTTCTTGCTCCCAAGCATTCAGGAAACTGTGTAACGCCGAACGTGAACGCGATTGTACGGTGAGTTGTGCGCGTGCCTTGCCGGCGAGTCTGGCCATGCCGGCCGGGACGGGATCGAACACCGCGACTTCCGCGCCGTCGGCATCTGCTCGCCTCGCAGCGTCCCGCAGAAAGTCCATGGCGGTTTCTTGTTCGAGCGCTTCGGCGCGTAAGATCACCTGGTGTGTATAAGGCGGCAGGCCAGCCTGCTTGCGTTCCGACAATACATCTTTCGCAAAATCATTAAAGTTCTGTCGCCGCAGGGCGACGTAGAGCGGATGTTCAGGGAACTCTGTTTGAATCAAAACCCGGCCAGCTGACTCAGCCCGACCGGCACGCCCCGACACCTGCATCAAATTTGCAAATAAGCGCTCGCTCGCGCGGTAATCCGTGCTGTAGAGGGAAGCATCCGCATTAATTACGCAGACCAACGTTAATGCCGGGAAGTCATGACCTTTGGCGAGGATTTGAGTGCCGACCAGCAGGTCAACCGATCCGTCATGAATTTGCTGGCGCATTTGAGTCCAAGCGCCTTTGGCTCTGGTGGTGTCACGGTCAATCCGCAGCATGCGGGCTGCAGGAAAAATGCGGGCCAAGGCCTCTTCAACCCGCTGGGTTCCCTGTCCCAAGGGTGTTAATTCGGGATTGCCGCATTGCGGACAGGCTGCGGGAGTGCGTTCCTGATGGCCGCAGTGATGACATCGCATTAGTCGGGTTTTCAGATGTAAGACAAGTTTTACGGAGCAGCGGGGGCAGCCGGAAGTCCAGCGACAGCTCGGACAAATCAGGACGGGCGCGTAGCCGCGTCGATTGACGTAGATGAGAGATTGTTGCCCGCGGCGTGTGTTTTCCTTGATCGCATGCAATACCTCTTGTGATAAGCCATCGATGAGCGCCGCACCACGGATGTTTGCGGTCGTAATTTCCGGAATGGCCGCATTTGCGCGTTGCTCGAGGGTCAGGAGGCCGTATCGTCCGCGCTGCGCTTGATAGTAGGTTTCCAGTGATGGGGTAGCCGAGCCCAGCACGATTGGAACCGCCCGTTGTTTAGCGCGGAGCAGCGATATGTCGCGCGCGGAGTAGCGTAAACCATCGCCCTGTTTGAACGAGGCATCGTGTTCCTCATCAACAATAATCAAGCCGAGCGCGGGCATGGGCGTGAATGCTGCCAGCCGTGTGCCCACGACGATGCCGGCGGCCCCGGATTGCGCCGCCAGCCAATTTAGTAAGCGCTCGCTGTCGTTGAGACCACTGTTAAGTCGAACGACAAAGGTCTCAGGAAACCGCGATTGAATGCGGCTTTCAAGCTGAGGGGTGAGGTTGATTTCCGGCACCAGCAAGAGTGTTTGCTGATTTGCTTCGAGTGCTGTGGCAATGAGCTCTAGGTAGATTTCGGTCTTGCCACTGCCAGTGATCCCATGAAGCAGCCACGGGCTGAACCGGTTGAAGGACGACCGTACGGCCTTGACCGCCGCTTCTTGCGCGTTAGTTAGTGTCGGTCGCGGCAAAATTTCTGATCCTGTCGCCGCGCCTTGGTAAGGCTGTTCCGCAAAGGTTTCGACCCAGCCTCGCGCAATCAGATCTTTCAGCAAGGTGGCTGCGCTTGGCATCCTGGCGCGCAGCGTCGCCGCGCCAATACCCTCACCTGATGCTTTTAGCCAGCCCATTAGTTCGCGTCGCGATTTGCCTCGCGCTGGCAATGTTGCGGTATCTATGAGCTGGCCTACCGCCGTTAAACGATAGGCCACAGCTTGTGGCTTCGTTGCATTACGACGCCGTAGTCGCGTTGGCAGGGCATTGACTACCACTGCGCCAATCGGGTGGTGGTAGTAGTCACTGCAGAATTTGAGCACTGCCAACACATCTGGCGGCAAAGGCGGAATATTGCCGATTACGTCAAGAACGCCGCGGACCCGCGATAAAGACAGCGTCGTGGTCTTGGCAAGCTCGAGGACCACCCCCACGACGATCTTTTTACCGAACGGGACCAACACAAACCCGCCGACAGCGACCACTTGCGTTGGCCCCACCCGGTAATCAAATAGCGTGTTAAGCGGCACATCAAGGGCGACGCGGGCAAAAATCATGGCTCCCTATGTAGCATCCAGAGTTAACACAGTTCGCTCGCGTGATTTCTCAAAAAGCAACACAAGGCCATTAGCCCTATATGAAATTTCCCGTCGAAACAACCTGTGGATAATTGTGTTGATTACTTTGTGGGTGATGTAAGCCTTAGGGCATGATTTAGAGCGTGATCTTGCAGTATTTTCTAGGATATTAGAAGTTTAATTATAAAAAACATATGGTTGGCGGGTCTGCTCGGCTCGCTGGGGTTTATGCCTGGGGCAGATTACCCGCAAACCCTTACTGTGCATAAGTTTGCGGGTAAGGCTTCCCGCAAAGCCAGTATCGGCGCGGGTTTTCAGTCGTTACGAGCGCTAAACCCACGTACTGCCTCGATTAGCGCCGATACGTGTTCCGGGGGGGTGAATTGCGAAATACCATGGCCGAGATTGAAGACATGACCTGGCCCACTACCAAATTGCTCAAGAATCGCAACGGCTTCCCGTTGCACTGCCTCGGGCGATGATAACAAGACCACCGGATCCATATTTCCCTGCAAAGCCACGCGGGCCCCAACCCGTGCTCTAGCCGCACCAATATTAATCGTCCAATCGAGCCCCACCGCATCGCAACCGGTATCGGCGATGCTTTCTAACCAGCCGCCTCCGCCCTTGGTAAAGACGATGCTGGGAACGCGCATACCGTCGTTTTCCCTCTTCAGACCGCCAATAATCTGCCTGATATAGGCAAGGGAAAATTCATGATAAGCGGCGTCAGAGAGCATGCCACCCCACGTATCAAAAATCATCACAGCCTGAGCGCCCGCCTCGATTTGCGCGTTTAGATAATCGGTAACGGCTTGTGCATTGACTGCCAGAATTTTGTGGAGCAAATCAGGTCGCCGATAAAGCATCTTCTTGACGCTCGCAAAATCGGAGCTTCCACGACCTTCGATCATATAGCAGGCAAGAGTAAACGGACTACCGGAAAAGCCAATCAGCGGAACACTGCCAGCGAGCGATTTTCGCACCTGCTTGACTGCATCAAGAACATAACGCAGGTGGACGGTTGGATCGGGCGCACTTAAATCGCGGATTTCCCATTCTTCACGTAACGGGCGTTCAAATTTTGGTCCTTCACCTTCCGCAAAATAGAGGCCAAGCCCCATGGCGTCCGGTATTGTAAGAATATCGGAAAACACGATGGCGGCATCAAGACGATAGCGCGCCAGCGGTTGCATCGTTACTTCAGTGGCGAGGTCAGGGTTTTTGCACAGCGCCAGAAAATTCCCGGCCCGTGCGCGCGTCTGGTTATATTCCGGCAAATAGCGGCCTGCCTGACGCATCAGCCAGATCGGCGTATAGGCCGTTGGCTCGCGGAACAAAGCGCGTAGAAAGGTATCGTTTTCAAGTTTCATGGCGGGAGTCTGGTTGAAATACGGTTATCCCGGCGACGTTTTGACGAACACCGTCCGGGGTGGCCTGCCGCCTGGCAATTAGCGTGGCAGAACCGATGAACCCATCAAAAACTCATCGACTGCGCGTGCGCACTGGCGACCCTCACGAATCGCCCACACGACGAGCGACTGTCCGCGCCGCATATCTCCGGCTGTAAACACCTTTGGCATCGAGGTCGCGTAAGCCTGCGCACCTTCGGTTGTAGCCTTGGCGTTGCCGCGTGCATCACGCTCGATGCCAAACGACTCCAGCAACTTTTGGGCCGGTGACACAAAACCCAATGCCAGCAAAACCATGTCGGCCTTCAATTCAAATTCAGAGCCCGCGATTTCGAGCATTTTTCCGTTTTGCCATTCAACTCGAACCAACACCACTTTTTCGACTTTGCCGCTACTGCCCTCAAATCGTTTTGTGGCGATCGCCCAGTCCCTGGTCGCGCCCTCTTCATGCGATGACGAAGTGCGTAATCTTTGCGGCCAATAGGGCCAAACCGGGTTGTTCTTCAGATCCGGTGGCATGGGGAGCAATTCAATTTGTGTGACGCTGGCCGCACCGTGCCGGTTGGACGTTCCGACGCAATCCGAGCCGGTATCGCCGCCGCCGATTACAACCACATGTTTGCCGCTAGCCCACAGTTCGGACGGCTTGTCGCCGGCAACCCGGCGATTTTGCAGAGGTAAAAATTCCATGGCGAAATAAACGCCATCGAGATCACGCCCTGGAACCGGCAAATCGCGCGGATATTCTGCGCCACCCGCCAATACAACCGCGTCAAATTCATTCAATACTGAGGTTGGGTCGAGATGAGTCGGTGCTCCATTACCAGCACCGGACGGTGCGCTACCGACGACGTGATTTGTCCGGAATTCCACGCCTTCGGCACGCATTTGCTCGAGCCGACGGTCAATATGGATTTTTTCTAGTTTGAAATCAGGGATGCCGTAACGCAGAAGGCCGCCAGCCCGATCATTCTTTTCGAAAACCACGACGGCATGACCGGCGCGTGCCAATTGTTGCGCATTGGCCATGCCCGCAGGACCAGAACCGATGACGGCCACACGCTTGCCGGTTTTGACGGCGGCGGGACGCGCTTTGACCCAGCCTTGCTCCCATGCCTTGTCTATGATCGCATGTTCGATGGATTTGATTCCAACGGCGTCGTTGTTGATGCGTAGCGTACAGGCTTCTTCGCACGGCGCCGGACAGATGCGGCCGGTAAATTCCGGGAAGTTGTTCGTCGAATGCAGCGTATCAATCGCATTTTTCCAATCCTGCTTGAACACCAGGTCGTTGAAATCGGGAATGATGTTATTGACCGGGCAGCCACTCATGCAGAAAGGAACGCCGCAATCCATGCAGCGAGCGCCCTGTACTTTCGCTTCATCGTCGCTCAAATGCAGGACGAATTCGCGATAGTGTTTTTTGCGCGATCCTTTATCTTCGCTGGCTTCGTTCAATCGCTGGTGTTCGAGAAAGCCGGTAATCTTGCCCATGTTCTATCGTCCGGGAAGGTTGATGTCAGGCCGCAACTTTGCGGCCGTTCGCTGCGAGTTCGGTCAATGCGCGCCGGTATTCTTTAGGGAACACCTTGACGAAACGCGAACGGAACGTCGCCCACTGATCCAATATGGATTGTGCCCACTTGCTGCCGGTGTGGCGAGCGTGATTTTCAATCAGGCGTTTGAGTATTGCCTCGTCGGCCTCGCCCATATGCCAGAGGTCGCGTGAAACTTTATTCGACTGTTCGGTTTCAGGTAACACCGCTTCCAGGTCAACCATGGATGGGTTGCAATACTTGCTGAATTCACCATCCTCGTCGAGCACATACGCGATACCGCCCGACATCCCGGCAGCGAAATTGCGCCCCGTTTTTCCCAAAACAACCACACTGCCACCGGTCATGTATTCGCAGGCATGGTCGCCGACACCTTCCACAACAGTTTGTGCACCTGAGTTGCGAACGGCAAAGCGTTCGCCGGCGACACCGCTGAAATAGGCTTCGCCTGCGATCGCGCCATAGAGAACAACGTTTCCAGTGATGATATTTTGTGTTGATTTGCCACGAAACTTGGGCGAAGGACGGACGGAAATATGCCCACCGGAGAGTCCCTTGCCACAAAAGTCGTTCGTGTCGCCGATGATCTCTAGCGTCACCCCATGCGCGAGAAATGCGCCGAAACTCTGTCCCGCCGAGCCTGCAAGGCGGACATGAATCGTGTCGTCGGGCAAACCATCGTGACCGTACAGGCGGGCAATTTCTCCGGACAGCATAGTGCCAACAGTACGATTAATATTACGCACGGGGATATCGATGGATACCTTTTCGCGACGTTTTAGCGCGGGTTCTGCGAGTTCAATCAGCCGGTGATCGAGCGCCCCATCCAGTCCGTGATCCTGTCCTTCGACGTGGTAGCGCGCCACTTCGGCGCCGATCAAGGGCAGATGGAAGATGCGAGAAAAATCGAGCCCGCGTGCCTTCCAGTGCTCAATGCCTTTGCGCGTGTCGAGAAGGTCGGAACGACCGATCAATTCGTCGAACTTCCGAATGCCGAGCTGTGCCATGAGCGCGCGTGCTTCTTCGGCGATAAAGAAAAAGAAGTTGATGACATGTTCAGGCTTGCCGCTAAATTTCTTGCGTAAAACCGGATCCTGCGTTGCAACGCCGACCGGGCAGGTATTCAGATGACATTTCCGCATCATAATGCAGCCAGAAACCACAAGCGGTGCGGTGGCAAAACCGAATTCATCGGCACCGAGCAAGGCGCCGATAATGACATCGCGTCCGGTCTTCATTTGACCGTCAGCCTGCACGACGATACGGCCGCGCAGACGGTTCAACACCAGGGTTTGTTGCGTTTCGGCAAGGCCAAGTTCCCACGGCGTGCCGGCGTGCTTGATCGATGACCAAGGCGAGGCACCGGTGCCACCGTCGTGACCCGATATGGTCACATGGTCGGCTTTTGCTTTGGTGACGCCTGCGGCAACTGTGCCGACGCCGATTTCGGAAACCAGCTTCACGCTGATCGAAGCCCGTGAGTTGGCGTTTTTCAAATCGTGGATCAGCTGGGCCAGATCTTCAATCGAATAAATGTCATGATGGGGCGGCGGGGAAATCAATTCGACGCCCGGTGTTGAGTAGCGCAGCATGGCGATGTACTCGGACACTTTCTTGCCCGGCAGCTGCCCGCCTTCGCCGGGTTTCGCGCCTTGCGCCATCTTGATCTGAATCTGTTCGGCCGATGCCAGATACTCTGCAGTGACCCCAAAACGGCCAGAGGCTACCTGCTTGATCTTCGATTTCAGCAGGTCGCCCTCCTTCAGTTCAATATCGCTTTCGATTTGATTCTTGCCCAGCCGCGAAGCGAGGGTCTCGCCGGCTTTGGCAGTGGCGTAACGATTGCGATCTTCACCCCCTTCGCCGGTGTTCGATTTGCCGCCGATGCGGTTCATCGCAATGGCCAGATTGGTGTGCGCCTCGGTTGAAATCGACCCTAACGACATGGCGCCCGTGGCAAAACGTTTAACGATCTCTGCCGCCGGTTCAACCTCCTCGATCGGCACCGGCTGGCAACGATCCAGCTGGAATTCAAACAAGCCGCGCAAGGTCATGTGCCGTTTCGACTGATCATTGATGATCTGCGAATATTCCTGGAAGGTCGAGAACGAACTGCTGCGCGTCGACTGCTGCAGCTTGGCAATGGCGTCTGGCGTCCACATGTGTTCTTCGCCGCGTACGCGAAATGCATATTCTCCGCCGGCTTCAAGGGCGCTAGCCAGCACCGGGTCATTGCCAAAGGCACCGCGGTGAATACGCAGCGCTTCCTCGGCGACTTCAAACACGCCGATGCCTTCCACATTCGAGGTAGTGCCAGCAAAATATTTATCGATTAGCGCGCGCGACAATCCGACAGCTTCAAAAATCTGCGCACCGGTGTAAGACATATAGGTCGAAATGCCCATTTTGGACATCACTTTACGAAGACCCTTGCCGATTGCCTTGACGAAATTTTTAATCGTTTTCTTGCTGTCGAAAGCCTGTCCGAACAAGCCGCGTTTACCCATATCGAGCAATGTTTCCATGGCTAGATAGGGGTGGATCGCTTCGGCGCCGTAGCCGCCCAGTAGAGCGAAATGGTGAACCTCTCGTGCCGACCCGGTTTCTACGACGAGTCCGGTGGATGTGCGCAAACCTTTCGCCACCAGATGCTGATGGATGGCAGAAACCGCAAGCAGCGCGGGGATTGCGACCTGATCACGGTTCACGTTGCGATCTGAAATTATCACGATCGAGTAACCGCTGCGCACTGCGTCTTCTGCTTGCGCACACAAGGAGGCAAGACGCGCTTCAATGGCATGGTTACCCCATGCGGCCGGATAACAAATGTCGAGTTCGTAGCTCTTGAATTTGCCCTGCGTGTAGCGATCGATGTGGCGGATTTTTTCCATTTCGAAAAAATCAACTACAGGCTGGTTGACCTCAAGCCGTAACGGCGGATTTAGCTCATCAATGCCCAGCAGGTTCGGTTTGGGGCCGATGAAGGAAACCAGCGACGTCACCAATTCTTCGCGGATCGGATCGATCGGCGGATTGGTAACCTGAGCGAATAATTGCTTGAAGTAGTTGTACAGCGGTTTGTTTTTGTCCGACAAAACCGCCAGCGGTGAGTCGTTACCCATCGAGCCGGTCGCTTCTTCACCGTTAAGGGCCATTGGTGTCATCAGGAACTTGAGGTCTTCCTGGGTATAACCAAAGGCCTGCTGGCGATCCAGCAAGGACACGGCGGAGCGATCGGGTTGCTGGCGGTCGCTTTCAACATCATCGAGTTTGACGCGAATGCGATCGATCCATTCACCATAAGGTTTGGCGTCGGCGAGCGTGTCCTTGAGTTCTTTGTCGTCAATAATGCGGCCTTTTTCAAGGTCGACCAAGAACATCTTGCCCGGCTGCAGACGCCATTTCTTGACGATTTTTTCTTCAGGGATGGGCAGACAGCCGCATTCTGAACCCATGATAACCAGGTCGTCTTCGGTGACGATATAACGAGCCGGCCGTAGTCCGTTGCGGTCCAGCGTCGCACCAATCTGGCGGCCATCAGTAAACGCCATTGCCGCCGGGCCGTCCCACGGTTCCATCATCGCAGCATGATATTCGTAAAAGGCGCGCCGGTTTTTGTCCATCAGGGAATGACTCTCCCAAGCTTCCGGGATCATCATCATCATGGCGTGTGATACAGAATATCCGCCCATCACCAGCATTTCGAGCGCATTGTCGAACGAGGCAGAATCGGATTGACCGTCATAAATCAGCGGCCATAGTTTTTCGAGATCCTTGCCGAGGATGGGGCTTGAAATAGCGCCTTGCCGGGCGCGTATCCAATTGACGTTGCCGCGCAGGGTGTTGATTTCGCCATTGTGCGCGACCAAGCGGAATGGATGCGCGAGATCCCAGGTCGGGAAGGTATTTGTTGAGAAGCGCTGGTGTACCAGCGCAAGGGCTGAAACCATACGGCTGTCCTGCAGATCCTTGTAGTAGGCGCCGACCTGGTCCGCAAGTAACATGCCTTTATAGACGATCGTGCGAGCTGACATCGACGGCACGTAGAATTCCTTGCCGTGGGCCAGATTTAGCGCCTGAATCGCATGGCCGGAGCTTTTGCGAATGATGTAGAGCTTGCGCTCGAGCGCGTCGGTGACGGTAACGCCGCGACTGCGGCCGATAAAGACCTGGCGAATCACCGGTTCTATCTTCTTGACTGACTCCCCAAGGCCGCTGTTATCCCTCGGGACATCGCGCCAACCGAGCAGAATCTGCCCTTCTTCCTTGATCGAGCGCTCGATTTCGTATTCACAGGCGAATCGCGACGCTGGTTCCTGCGGCAGAAATACCATACCGACGCCATACTGGCCGGCTGAGGGTAGTTTGATCCCTTGCTGCGCCAACTCTTCGCGGAAAAGGGCGTCAGGAATCTGCAGCAATATACCCGCGCCGTCGCCGGCGAGTGGGTCGGCGCCGACGGCGCCACGGTGGGTCAGATTCCTGAGAATCTGCAAACCTTGTTCAACAATGGCGTGCGATTTCGCGCCTTTGATGTGTGCGACAAAACCGACGCCACAAGCGTCGTGTTCATTGGCGGGATCGTACAATCCCTGGGCACAGGGCGGCTGCGTCACGGGCTACCTCACGGGTAAAAAAGGCCGGTTGAAAGCCAACCGGCCTGAATTTGCAATAATTACGGCGAAACCTCAGAAATATACAGACATAGGCGGCGGACTTCAAGCCCTTGAAATGCCTTGATAATCAATGACGCCTTCGGCCGACCGCAACCTGTTGTTGCGACGCGGCAAAAGCCCCCTAGATTTCGTCTACCGCGAACAATCGACGGTGTTCACGCATCGCGTAGCGATCAGTCATACCGGCAATGTAATCGGCCACCATGCGGGGTTTGTCGCCCCGGGCATCGGTTTGATATTGGGGTGGCAGTAATTGCGGATCGGCCAGAAAGGCGTCGAATAGTTCATTCACGACGCGGCGCGCCTTCGCGGTCATCCGGCATACCTGGTAATGCCGGTAGAGGTTATCGTGCAGGAATTTTTTGAGTTCCTGATGTTGCCGGGCCAGCGGTTCGCTAAAAGCGACCAGCAGTGGCGCTTTTTGCACGTCTTCAACGGATCGCGGCCTATGCTTGCGGATATTGCTGGCGGTTTGGCTGGTGAGATCGATGACCAGAGTGCCGATCATACGGCGTATTGTTTCGTGAACCAGTCGCCGCGCATCGAGCTTAGGGTACGCGTCCAAGACCTGTTTTTTGTGGCGGGCAAAGAGATTGATTTCGGATAATTGCTCAATATTGAGCAGGCCTGAGCGCAAGCCGTCATCCACGTCATGATTGTTATAGGCCAGCTCATCAGCGAGGTTGGCCAGTTGTGCCTCTAGCGACGGGCGCCGTCGTTTGATAAAGCGCTTGCCGACATCGCCGAGCAGGCGCGCATTTTTTAGCGCGCAATGTTTGAGTATCCCCTCGCGCGTTTCAAAACATAAATTCAATCCATCAAAAGCGGCATAGCGACGCTCAAGAATATCCACCACCCGCAGCGATTGCAGATTGTGTTCGAAGCCCCCATAAGGCTGCATGCAGCGGTTTAGCGCATCCTGACCAGCGTGGCCGAACGGCGTGTGGCCCAGATCATGGGCGAGGGAAATGGCTTCTACCAAATCTTCATTGAGGCGCAGGCTGCGCGCAACGGATCGCGCGATCTGTGCGACTTCGAGGCTGTGGGTGAGGCGCGTGCGAAAGAGGTCCCCCTCGTGATTGACGAATACCTGTGTCTTGTATTCAAGGCGACGAAACGCTGTCGAATGAATGATACGGTCTCGGTCACGCTGAAATTCAGTCCGTCCATCTGGGGCGGCTTCTTCCACGCGCCGTCCACGTGACGACTTGGCGCTGACCGCATAGACGGCAAGGTCAAGCACGATGAAGGGAATCCTGCAGCGCGCATTCGACTACTTCTCGGGGGACATCAGCGGTCAGGAACGCACGGCCCATTTCCTTCATCAGGATAAACCGCAGCTTCCCGCCTTCTACTTTTTTGTCGTGTCCCATGAGCTCGAGATAGCGACTCGTGCCGAGATCGGGAATCGTAACCGGCTGCCGGGCGCGTTCCAATATGGCGGTGATCCGACCCACATCGTCAGCACGCAGGAGGCCCAGCCGTTGGGACGTGCGCGCCGCAACGACCATTCCGGCCGCGACAGCTTCGCCGTGGAGCCATGCGCCATATCCCATACCAGCCTCAATCGCATGGCCAAAAGTATGACCGAGATTAAGCAGTGCCCGCTCACCCGTTTCTTCACGTTCATCGGCGGCGACAACAGCAGCTTTGTTTTCGCAGGAACGCTGGATAGCAAAAGCCATTGCTGTCGGATCGCGCGCATTTAGTGCATCAATATTCGACTCCAGCCATTCAAAGAATGGCAGATCGCGTATAAGACCGTATTTGATGACTTCCGCAAGCCCGGCACCTAATTCACGCTCGGGTAATGTGCCGAGCGTCGCGGTATCTGCGATGACTGCTTGTGGCTGGTAAAAAGCGCCGATCATGTTTTTACCCTGCGGGTGATTGACGGCGGTTTTGCCTCCGACTGAAGAGTCGACAAGTGCCAGCAGGGTGGTTGGTACCTGGATGAAAGGGACTCCGCGCATAAAAGTCGCCGCCGCAAATCCGGTGAGGTCGCCAACGACACCGCCGCCAAGCGCAATCAATGCCGTCTTGCGTTCACAGCGTGCGGTTAATAGCGCGTCGAAAATTGAATTTAGCGATTGCCAGTCTTTGTGTTGCTCGCCCGCCGGGATAATGATGGGCGTAACGGTGACGCCGGACGCTGTGAGCGTTGCGGTCAATTTTTCCAAATATAGTGGGGCAACATTACTGTCGGTGACCACGGCTGCGCGTTTTTGCGGCAGGTGTTGAGTGATCAAACCGCTCTGCGTGAGCAGATCTTTCCCGATATAAATCGGATATGTGCGGCTTCCCAGGGAGACTTTTAAAGTATGCATTTTGAATTCATGGCTGTTCAATGGGCGGCCCTGGCATTTCCGGCGCAAGAAGCTCTACCTTTTCCTGCAGCCTTTGTTGCAGACGTTGCGCTAAGGTACGCACGCTTTGGCTACCAGTGTCTTCGATGATCGAGGCGATTTCACGGTAGAGCGGATCACGCTCTAAAAAAAGCTGCTCAAGCTTCCCCAAGGGATCCGCCGTTTGCAACAGTGGGCGGTTGCGATCGTTGCGCGTGCGTTGCCAGAGGTCGGAAGGTGAAGCGCGTAGATAAATGACTGTGCCGTGACTGGCAAGCTCGCGACGGTTTTCGGCGCGGATAACTGCGCCCCCCCCTGTGGCCAGAACCACATCCTGAAGCTTGGTCAGTTCACTCAACACCGATGCTTCGCGGACGCGAAAACCCTGCTCACCTTCAATCTCGAAAATCAACGGGATCTTGACGCCGGTTCGGCGTTCTACTTCGTGGTCGCAATCATAGAACGTCTTTCCAAGATTCTTGGCAAGATAGCGACCGACGGATGTTTTGCCCGCCCCCATTAATCCGACCAGATAGATGTTCCCTGGCGTCAATGTTTTGTTGACCGGCTTTTCGAGAGGCTGTGGCATTGCGACATTTTATCCCGAATTGTCTCCCGCACTTAATCGAGGCAGACAAAAAACCCGGCCATGGGGCCGGGTTTTTTGTAAATAAAGAGGAGGATTTAACGCAGGCCCAAATTGGTTTTTACAATTTTCGGGCTGATAAAAATCAACAGTTCGCTTTTGTTGTCCGTTTTTGAATTGTTTCTGAAGAGGAAGCCGATAAACGGCGCATCGCCCAAAAGCGGGATTTTTGTAGTCGTATTGCTTTCAGTTTGCGAATAAATACCGCCAATCACAACGGTTCCGCCGTTCTGCACCAGTACCGACGTTGTGATCTGTTTGGTATCAATCGACGGGCCTGACGATGTTACGGTGCCGACGCTATCTTTATGAATATTCAAATCCATAATGACATTGTCGTCGGGGGTGATTTGTGGTTTTACTTTCAGACTGAGCGACGCAGATTTGAACGCTACGCTGGTCGCACCACTGGAGGTGGCTTGTTGATAAGGGATTTGCGTGCCCTGTTCGATGGTCGCTTCGACTTGATCGGCAGTAATGACCCTCGGACTGGAGATGATCTTTCCTTTGCCGTCCGCCTGGAGGGCCGAAACCTCCATGTTGATAAAGCGCGTCAAACCTTCGTTAAACAGGATCATTGAAAATACACCGGGCGTAGAGCCGTTCAGACCGGTCGTCGGCAGATTTACGCCGAGCGACTGGGGGAGCGTAGGAACGGGTGACGCGATCTGTGTTGTGGTGTACGCGGTTGTATCGAGAGAGCCGCCATAGGTCACGCGATTGGAGCTATTGAGCAAGCCTTGTCCGCCAGCCCGGTCGCTTAAGCCCAAACGAGCACCAAGGTTGCGACTGAAAGTGTCCGAAGCCTCAACGATGCGCGCCTCAATTAACACCTGACGTACCGGGATATCAATCTTCTTGATGAGTGCCCTGACTTGTTCGAGTCGACTTGGGGTGTCCTGCACGAACAGCGTATTGGTTCTTGCATCGACCACTGCGCTACCGCGTTTTGAAAGGATGGGTTGCGCCTTGTCCCCAACCAGTTTCTGCAGCGCATCGGCTTTTTGGTAATTGAGCTGAAAGGATTCTGTCCTGACCGGCTCCAGATCGGCGATCTGGGCTTGTGATTCGAGCGCAAGCTTTTCTTTGGTTGCAAGCTCGTCACGGGGTGCAATCCACACCACGTTGCCATTCTTGCGCATGTCGAGTCCCTTGGTCTGCAAGATGATGTCCAAGGCTTGGTCCCACGGGACATCTTTTAGGCGCAGGGTCAGGTTGCCGCCCACGGTATCGCTAGTAATGAAATTAAACCCCGTAAAGTCGGCGATGACCTGTAACACGGCACGCACTTCAACATTCTGAAAATTGAGCGACAGCTTCTCGCCTGTATAGCCGACTTTTGAGCCCTGTATCAGTTTGGTCGGGTCTTCAACAATTGGTTTGATTTCCACGATAAAGCGGTTGTCGGTTTGATAGGCTGAGTGTTCCCACAACCCTTTCGGTTCTATGGCGATACGGGAATTGCCTGCTTGCATAAACGCATCGATGGTTTGTACGGGGGTTGCAAAGTCCAAAACGTCAAGGCGGCGCTCAAGATTTTTCGGCAGCGACGTGTTAGCGAACTCGATGATCAGATTTTTGCCCTGCTGGCGCAGGTCAATACCCACCGCATTATCCGAAAGATCAACAATAATCCGGCCTTCGCCGTTGGGGCCGCGGCGAAAACTGATATCCCGTAACGCATGGCGATCATCATTTGGTTTCGTCTCCGCGAAATGAGACGTCACCGGAGCCGTAGTATTTGCGGTCGCGCCTGCAGGCCTTGTTCCTTGCAACGTGATGACCACGGTTTTTCCGTCGATACGGGTGTCGTAGCCCAGTGGCTTGGTCAGATTCATCACCACGCGAGTGCGATCGCCAGCTTGCACGATGTTCATCAGGCGCAAATCACCTTCACCGACCTCACGCATATTTTTGCCAAGCCCGTTAGCGGTGCCTGCGAAGTCAAAGGCGATACGTGGTGGGTCATTCACGGTAAAACCAACCGGAGGATTGACAGGTGCGGTTTTGAGCGTTATGCGAACCACAATGTTGCCGCCTTGCTGGCCCGCAACATCTATCGCCTCTATGCTGTTCGGCAATGCCTGCGACGTGTTTTGGCTCCAAGAGCCTGTGGCTGGCAGGCACATTGCCAATGCCACCGCAATTCGAGTCGAAATGGCTAAAAGTTTTTTACGGGTACTCATAGTCTTGCTCCTGTCTTAGCTGCGCGCGCGGCACAAATGCACGCCATACCCAACGGATTTTTGTGTCTACTCAACCAGTGTGATCGTGCTAATGCGCTCAGCCCAATCGCCGCCGCTGTCCTGAACGATTTCCTTAACCTTTATAGCTGTTTCGCTGATTTCCGTAATCAGGCCGAAGTTTTGCCCCATGTAGTTACCGGATTTCACACGAAACAAATTGTTATCCGGACTTTTGATCAAGGCAAAATTGGCTTTACCCTGTTGTAAAGCCCCGACCATTCGCAGGTTTTCTATCGGATAAGATTCAAGAGGTTCTTTGCGCCGGTTCAAATCCGGCTGGATGCCGCCGGCGGTAGCTGATTTTGGGGGCTCGATTTTGCGCGGCTTGAACGGGTCGACCAGTTCGTAGGCGTTGTAACTGAATGGCTCGTAAGGTTTGACGTCCGGCAAGGGCGGAATCCTGCCGCGCGGCAGCGAATCAGACTCTTTAACAAATTGGCGAAGATCAGAATATTGCTCTCCACTGCAGGAAGCTAGCGCAAGCAACGAAATACCGATGAGAACGGCGCGGAGCATCATTTTTTAGCTGCCTTGCTGTCTTTCGCAGATTTTTTCTGCTTGGCGATTTCATTTTCATCAAGGTATCGATAAGTTTTTGCTACAGCATCCATCGATAACACGCCCGAGGCTGATTGCGTCATGGCAATGTCATTAAGCAGGACAATACGCGATAGTCTGGAAATGTCGCTCGCGAAAGATCCCATGTCGTGGTAATTGCCCGTAACCCGGATAGTAATAGGCAGTTCCGCATAAAATTCTGAAATCGTTTCGTTAGCCGCGGGCCTGAATAATTCAAATTGCAGGCCGCGACCGAGTCCCGCCTGGTTTATGTCCGTCAGCAGTGCTTCCATTTCCGATTTGCTGGGCAGCTGCTTCAACAGGGTGCCGAAGGATTTTTCGATGTCATCGAGTTGTTTGCGGTAGGCGTCGAGGTCGACTGCCTGTTTTCTCTTGTCCAGAAAGGTATCTCGTAACTTCAGTTCTTTTTGTTTTGACGCGTCGATGGCATCAACTTGATCCTGCCAATCAAAAATGTAGCTTGTAGCAAGGCAGCCAATGAAGGCTAATAGCAGCACCCCCAGTTTGGGAAGTGCTGGCCAATTACCGATGTCTTTCGGGTCGAGGCGTCTTAAATCATCCAGTGTCATCATGATTAATTATCTGAGTTGGGCTAAACGATCAGACATCTTGATGTTTGCCGTGGCGATGACGGTTGGCGCGGTTACTGCCGAGAAAGCAGGGCTGCTGGCGGGCGAGAGTTCATTTCGCACGATCGCCGGCGCAGCCAAAATCTCAGTCTGTCCAACTTCAGTCGTTGACGGCATCACACCCGCCGCACCCGCCACCGGTTTCGCGGCGGGCTTTTTGGCCGGCGATTGATCTTCCTTGCTGCGAGTGAGCAAGACGCTCAGGCTGAATTCACTAAGCCGCGAATTCTTGTCGGCTAGCGCCTTGATTTCGATTAATACAGGTTTTTCGAGATAGGCGGATGACTCCAGATTTCGCATGAAGGTAGACACTCGGGCATTTGATTGCGCATAGCCGTTGACCGTCACCGTATTGACTTTTTGGCTAACGGATTTTAGATAGACCCCATCCGGCAGCTGACGTACCAACTGATCAAGCAGGTATACTGTTTCTGCACGGTTTGCCTGTAGCGATTCGACTATCGTCTTGCGTTGCAAAAGAGCAGAGGTTTGTTCTTTTAATTTTTTAATTTCGTCGATTTGTTTATCGAGCACTGCAATTTCGGATTCCAGATAACCGTTACGACCATCCTGCTCCTCGAGTTGCCCACCTAGATAAGAGTGCACTGCAAACCATGCGGCAGCACCCAACCCGATGACCGCGCCAAGCAATGCAAAAAACTCTTTTTGTTGCTGTTTCCGCCTAATTTCCCGGTGCGGCAGCAGGTTTATGCGGATCATTCGTCAAATCTCCGCATAGCCAGACCGCAAGCGACCATCAGGGAGGGCGCATCGGTTGTCAAATATTTGGGCCGGATTTTTGAAGATAGCGCCATGTTTGCAAAAGGATTCGCTATCAAGGTGCTGACCGAAGCACGGCGACTTACGACTTCTGCAATACCAGGAATCGCCGCGCAGCCGCCTGACATGACGATATGATTAACTTGGCTGAATTGAGTTGATGTGAAGAAAAACTGCAGGGCGCGTGCGACTTCGAGTCCGAGGGTGTCGAGGAAAGGTAGAAGCACTTCGGCATCGTAATTATCCGGGAGTCCGCCAGCGCGTTTGGCCGCCTCGGCTTCTTCTGGCGACATGCCGAAAACCCTTTGTATTTCTTGGGTAAGTTGATTGCCACCGAACGGTTGTTCACGCATGTAGACTGACTGGCCGTTGCGTAATACGTTCATATTCATAACGGAAGTACCAATATCGACGATCGCAATATTCAGGTCTTTTCCGTTGTCCGGGAGTTGTCGCGCGATAAGTTCAAAAGCCGTTTGCGTTGCGAACGACTCTACGTCTACTACGATAGGCTTTAGACCGGCGGCTTCCGCGGCAGCGATGCGGTCTTCAATCTTGTCTTTGCGCGATGCCGCAATCAGGATTTCAATGTCTTCGGGGTTATTCGGCGCCGGTCCGATTACCTGAAAATCCAGATTGACCTCGTCGAGAGCAAACGGGATGTATTGATTGGCTTCAGATTCGACTTGTATTTCGAGTTCACTGTCGCTTTGTCCGGCGGGGACGTTGATTTTTTTTGTGATGACTGCCGCGGTAGGCAGTGCCAGGGCGATATTCTTGACGTTTGTTCCCATGCGTTTCCAGCCGCGTTTCATGCCATCACTGACCGCGCCCAGATTAATGATGTTGCCATCGACCACGGCATCACGCGGCAGCGGTTCGATTACATAGCGCTCGATCCGGTAGAGGCCCTTGCTGGTCTCCACGATCTCCACCAGCTTGACCGCTGATGTGCTGATGTCGCAGCCAATCAAGGGCGGCGCCTTTGACTTGAAAAGGCGCTCAATAAATCCGATGTCGAATTTCAATTTTCCCTTAAGCATTGGTGAGTTAGATGCAATTTACATAATTTACTTTAAATAGTAACAACAAGCGTCAGTTAAGTAAAGTTTTTCCCCTTGCCTATTTTTTGCGAGGCACGCTGTCTATAATGCGTCGGTTCAATATAACGTAATCGCCCTGAAGCGACGCTCTAATTTCGCAGGTATTTTTTTAACTTGCCCCACTAAGATGTTGTTATTTTACAACAATCTATAAGTTTTCCCTATGTCTATGTTTTCACGCTGGTGGCTTTTCCCGCTGGGTTTGCTCCTTTCATGCACGGCTGCTGCAGCATTAGTTATTGTTTTTGCAGCAATAATTGTCTCTCCCTCGCTGCCGGACCTGAGCGTTCTCACCGACTATCAGCCTAAGGTACCCCTGCGGATATACAGTGTGGAAGGGCGGCTCATTGGAGAGTTCGGTGAGGAACGCCGTGCGGTGGTCAAGATCGACGCGGTTCCGAAGAGTATGCGTGATGCCATTCTGGCGGCTGAAGACGATCGGTTTTATCAGCATGGGGGCGTTGATTATCTCGGCGTCATGAGGGCGGCGTTTTCCAATTTCGTATCGGGTGGTGCGCGTCAGGGGGCCAGCACTATCACGATGCAGGTTGCGCGTAACTTTTTTCTCTCCAAAGAAAAAACACTGACACGGAAATTCACCGAGGTTCTGCTGGCGTTCAAGATCGAGCATAGCCTGAGCAAGGACCAGATCCTTGAACTTTATCTGAATCAAATATATCTCGGTCAACGCGCATACGGTTTTGCCGCAGCGTCGCAAATTTATTTTGGCAAACCGCTAGAACAAATTTCCCTGGCAGAGATGGCGATGCTTGCCGGGTTGCCCAAGGCGCCATCGAGTTTTAACCCTGTCGTTAATCCGAAGCGGGCGAAATTGAGGCAGCAATATGTTTTGCGCCGCATGCGCGAACTCAATTTTATTTCCGACGAGCAATGGCAGACTGCCGACAAGCAGGTATTGGCCGTCAAGAAATACGTCAATGAATATTCGGTGAAGGCTGATCACTTTTCGGAGATGGTGCGGCAGGTCATGTTTGACCGCTTTAAGGAGGAAGCCTATACCAGCGGATATAGCGTATTTACCACGCTGTCTGTTGCCCATCAGGATGCCGCTCATGCGGCAGTGCGTAAGGGGCTCGTCGAGTATGACCGCCGGCGCGGTTATCGCGGGGCGGAAAGTTATGCCGAACTCGGGCCGAGTCCAAACGAAGAAGATTTTGAAGATGCGTTGCAGGACGAAAGCGAGAGTGACGATATTTATCCTGCCCTGGTGCTTGATGTAAGTCCGCGGGCGGTTAAGGTATATCGCAAGGGTGGTGAGACGTTTGAAATCAGCGGCGACGGGCTTAAGTTCGCACAGAAGATGATTGGTGAAAAGGCGCCAGCTAACCAAAAGCTGCGCCGCGGAGCGCTGATACGTGTGCAAAAAGATGAAAAAGGCCAGTGGCTGATTTCCCAGATGCCCCAGGCAGAGGCCGCTCTTGTTTCAATGGATCCTGCCGACGGCGCCGTGCGTGCCCTGGTGGGGGGCTTCGATTTCAGTCGTAATAAATATAATCATGTTACGCAGGCCATGCGTCAGCCCGGTTCGAGTTTCAAGCCGTTCATTTATTCGGCCGCCTTGGAAAAGGGCTATACCCCCGCGACGATTATCAATGACTCCCCGCTAACTTTCGACGCCAGACAGACCGGTTCGGAGCCGTGGGAGCCGAAAAACTTCGATGGCAAGTTTGAAGGACCTATGCGTCTTCGTACGGCATTGGTCAAATCCAAAAACCTCGTCTCGGTGCGCATATTGCAGTCGATAACGCCGCAATATGCGCAGGATTACATCACCCGCTTTGGCTTTGAAGCGAAAAATCATCCGCCTTATCTGACCATGGCGCTGGGCGCTGGTAACGTGACCCCAATGCAAATGGTGGGTGGCTACGCGGTATTTGCAAACGGCGGGTTCCGGGTGACGCCCTACTTCATTTCGCGAATCGAGGATGCCAAAGGAAACGTTGTTGCGCAGGCGCGTCCTGATCGGGCGGGCGAGGGCGCAGAGCGCGCAATTGACGGGCGCAACGCTTTTATTATGACGAGCCTCTTGCAGGATGTCGTGCGCAGCGGTACAGCGACACGCGCGATGCAGCTCGGTCGCACCGATCTAGGCGGTAAGACCGGTACGACGAATGAATTTGTTGATGCGTGGTTCTGTGGTTTTGGCACCGGCTTGGTTGCCGTTTCCTGGATTGGTTTCGACAATCCACACACGCTTGGGCATAACGAAACCGGTGGGCAGGCGGCATTGCCGATATGGATTACATACATGGGGCGTGCCTTGAAGGGCATTGAAGAACTTCCGAGATCCGTGCCGGAAGGCGTGGTGCAGGCGCGCATCAATGCCGAGAGCGGATTGCGCGAAGCCGATGGCCGGGGGATTCCGGAATATTTTTATCAGGAATTTTTGCCACCGGAACGAGACGGGGATGGCGCGCCGGCCGTCGCCGCCCCACTGAATTAAATCCCGGCCGGGGTTTTGGGGGCGTGTTGCATGCCATGAGCCGCAAATCGACAAAAAATAATATCCGTGAGCATATTGCTTATCTCGCCGCCCGGATCATGGCGGAGGACGGCATTGAAGATCATGCTCTAGCTAAACGAAAAGCCGCCAGACAGGCCGGTGCCGTTGATGCCAGGCAGTTACCGGATAACGAAGAAATTGATGCCGAGTTGCGTACTTACCGGCTGCTCTACCAAAAACAACATCCTGTACATCTACGCGAATTACGGTTTCTCGCGGTTGAAATCATGAGTGATTTTTTGCAGTTTTATCCGCGTCTGACGGGGCCGGTGCTGAACGGGAGTGCAGGCAAATTTTCCGACATCGAGTTGCATTTGTTCGCTGAATCATCGAAACAGGTTGAACTCGATCTGCTCAACCGTGGCCTGCGTTATCAAACCGCCGAGAAATGTTTTTATGCAGGCGAGATGCCTGTGGAGGCGGTCGAGTTTTCCTTCGAACGTGAAGCGGTGACCGTCAGGCTTGCTGTCTTGGCGCCGCGCGAACAGCGCACACGGCTCAAAAAGAGCCTGGGCGGTAAGCCACTTGACCAGGCCAATCTTGGGGTGGTTGAGCAGCTACTCGCGCAGCAGAAAATCTAGCGGCTTTCGCGCAACCAGGTTGCTACGGTAATCGAAAAGTAGCTCAGCACGCCGTTTGCGCCCGCGCGTTTGAACGACATCAGTGTTTCCATGATGCTTTTTTGCTCATCAAGCCAACCGTTTTTGATCGCCGCCATCAACATCGCGTATTCGCCGCTAACCTGATATGCGTAGGTCGGCACCTTGAATTCATCCTTGATGCGTCTGATGATATCGAGGTAAGGCATGCCGGGTTTGACCATCACCATGTCGGCACCTTCAGCCAGATCAAGACCGACTTCCCATAGCGCTTCATCGCTATTGGCCGGGTCCATCTGGTAATCGTATTTGTTGCCACGACCGAGTTGCGAAGAAGAGCCCACGGCATCGCGAAACGGGCCGTAGAAGCAGGAGGCAAATTTTGCGGCATAGGCAAGGATCCGCGTATTGACGAAACCCTTTTCGTCGAGAGCATCACGGATGCCGGCGACCCGTCCGTCCATCATGTCGGACGGCGCGACTATATCTACCCCTGCGGCTGCGTTGATCACTGCCTGACGGCGCAGGATTGCGATGGTTTTGTCGTTCAATACGTAGCCAGACTTATCGATTACCCCGTCATGACCGTGGGTTGTATAAGGGTCCAGTGCGACGTCGGTGATGATGCCGAGATCAGGGAAGCGTTTTTTCAAGGCAATTACGGTGCGCGGCACCAAGCCTTTCGGGTTGACTGCTTCGCGGCCGTCGGCTGTTTTGATACTGTGTTCGATGGCGGGGAATATCGCGATGGCGGGAATTCCCAGCGCGAGGCATTGTTCTGCCACCGGTATTAATTTGTCGACGGTATAACGCGAAACACCGGGTAATGAGTCGATGTTTTCCGTACGCGCTTTGCCTTCCATGACAAACACCGGCAGGATCAAGTCATCCGCGCTCAGCCGGTTTTCACGGGTCATACGCCGCGAGAAGTCATCGTGGCGGTTGCGTCGCATGCGGCGTTGAGGGTAATTGCCAAGGATTTTCATGGTTTTATTGGGCTATGAAGGTGGAAAACTATTTTATCGCTTGCACTTGGAACTTTAGAAATTTTACTTGGTCAGACTTAATGGATGATCATTGATCGTCCCCCGTTTCTCCTCCCTGAGCGGGTGCCTTGATACCCTTATTAAGGCTTTGCCCCCGGTTTTAATTCCATTAAACCGGGGGCTTTTTATTTCGGTTGCGCGGGTCAAGCCAGCTGCCGATCAATTTATTTGCCTCTTGTATCCCTATTCTGCGCGGACTCGAAAAGAGCTGGGCGCTGTAGTTATCGCCCAAATCTTTCAATCCGGCATGGACAAATTTCAGTGTTGCGACCGATTCCTGGTGCCCCAGTTTGTCTGCTTTGCTTAGCAGCACATGAACCGGCACGTCCGTGGGTTTCAGCCAGTCAAGCAGCTGGTAATCGAGAACGCCGAGTGGATGACGTGCGTCCATGATCAGTACGACGCCGCGCAGCGAGGTTCGCGCCTGCAGGTAGCCGCCGATGAGATCATTCCAGCGGTCGCGTTCCGCCGCCGGGACCGCCGCATAGCCGTAACCGGGCAGATCGACCAGATACTGGTCCGGCCCGACACTAAAAAAATTAATGTGTTGAGTACGGCCCGGCGTTTTGCTCACAAAAGCCATGCGTTTGCGTTGTGCCAGCGCATTGATGGCGCTTGATTTGCCGGCGTTAGAACGGCCGACAAATGCGACTTCGGCGCCACGCGCGGGAGGCAGGGTTTTTATATCTGCAACGGTCGTTAAAAATTCGATATTTCGAAATAGGGACATCAGGGGGCCGCCTAGTCGGAGAAAGGGGATTTCGATAGAATACGGCGTTTACGCCATACCGCAATCGCGGCGTGACAGGAACGCTAGGAGAAAGCATGCGATTCATAACCCTGCTGCTGGTTGCTGCAACCGTCGGCTGTTTTGCAACAGCCCGTGCAGCGGAGACCACTGCTAAGACTGATACTGCCGAGCAAATTGTGACCAAAGTCTGCTCAGCCTGCCACGCTGCCGATGGCAACAGCGCAACTCCCGCGAATCCGGTGCTGGCAGGGCAACACGCCGAGTATACAGCCAAGCAGCTGGCGAACTTCAAGTCCGGTGAACGCAAGAACCCGGTGATGTTGGGCATAGCATCGACGCTGGCGCCCGAGGATATGAAAAAGTTGGGCGAGTATTTCCAGCAACAAAAAACCAAGCCGCGTTCAGCCAAAGATCCGGCGCTGGTTCAGATCGGGCAACAGATCTACCGTGGCGGTATCATGGCTAAAGGCGTGGCAGCCTGCACTTCCTGCCACGGGCCCAACGGTGCCGGCATACCCGCCCAGTATCCGCGTGTCGCCGGTCAGCATGCCGACTACCTCAGTGCCCAGCTGATGACTTTCCGTAGTGGCGAGCGGGCCAATGATCCGAACAAAATGATGCGGACTCTCGCGGCGAAACTATCCGACACGGAAATCAAGGCGGTCTCTGAATACATAGCCGGTTTACGCTGAGAATACCGCAACCGATTGACGGGCAGCTTGGGCTGCCCGTTTTTTTTGGCGGTTAGGCCTGCTTGCCGGGTGTTTTTTCGAAGTAGCCGCGTGCTGCCGCGACAGTGGCATCGATTTCCGCCTCACTATGGGCGGCGGAGACGAACCCCGCTTCAAATGCGGAGGGCGCAAAATAAATGCCTTCTTCCAGCATGGCATGGAAAAACCGGTTAAAAGCAGCGACATCACATTGCATCACTTCTGCAAAGGATTGCGGTGGGTGCTCGCGGAAATACAAACCGAACATGCCGCCAATCGATTGCGCGGAAAAAACCACGCCGTTATCTTTTGCGGCGGCGCACAGGCCGGAGACCAGGCGGCTGGTCCGCGCTGACAGTTGTTCAAAAAATCCCTGTGCGGCGATGTGCTGTAAGGTCACCAGCCCGGCCGCAACTGCCACCGGGTTGCCTGACAGTGTGCCGGCTTGATACACCGGGCCGAGTGGCGCGATGGATTGCATGATGTCGCGTCGTCCGCCAAAAGCACCCAGCGGCATGCCGCCGCCGATCACCTTGCCGAGTGTGATCAGATCGGCGGTGATGCCGAACAGCCCCTGGGCACCGGCCGGGCCGACGCGGAAGCCAGTCATCACTTCGTCAAATATCAGCACGCTGCCGTGGCGCGTACACAAGCTGCGGCAGGCGTCGAGAAATTCGCGTTTTGGCGCAACCAGATTCATATTGCCGGCGACCGCCTCGACGATGATGCAGGCGATCTTGTCACCCTCGCGCGCGAACGCGGCTTCCAGCATGGCTGTGTCGTTGTAATCAAGGACCAGCGTATGTGCCGCCGTTTCCGCGGGCACCCCCGCTGAACTCGGATTGCCAAAGGTGAGTGCGCCGGAGCCGGCCTTAACCAACAACGAGTCGGCATGGCCGTGATAACAGCCTTCGAATTTGATGATTCTTGAGCGGCCGGTGTGGCCGCGGGCAAGACGGATGGCGCTCATGGTGGCCTCCGTGCCTGAACTGACCAGACGCACCTGCTCGACACCGGGCACGCGCTGGCAGAGCAGCGTGGCGAGTTCGACTTCCGCTTCCGTGGGCGCACCAAAGCTCAGGCCATTTGCCGCCGCCGCTTGCACCGCTTGCACAACCGCCGGGTGCGCGTGGCCGAGGATTAACGGTCCCCACGAGCCGACGTAATCAATATAGGCTTTGCCATCGGCATCCCACGCGCGGGCGCCGCTGCCGCGGGCAAAAAAGCGTGGCGTTCCACCGACGGAACGGAAGGCCCGTACCGGTGAATTGACGCCGCCGGGGGTAACCACCTGCGCGGCGGTGAAAAGCGTTTCATTGCGTGAAGTCATGGTTTGATCGTTTCAAACAAGTGATCGAATTGTCTCGCCGCGACGCTAATGTCAGGCGCGGCATAGAGGGCCGAAATCACTGCCACCGCGTCGGCACCGGCGGTAATCAGCGCACCCGCGTTCTCGGGTGTAATGCCGCCAATGGCAACTACGGGAACACCGAAGGCGCGGGCCGATGACAACAGTGATAAAGGGGCGCGTACCGCACCGGGTTTTACCTGTGACGCATAAAAACTACCGAACGCAATATAGTCGGCACCACCATCAACTGCTGCTTTTGCAAGCGGCAATTCGCGGTAACAGGAAACACCGATCAATTTGGTGTCGCCAAGCAGGGCCCGCGCATCGGCCAAGGAGCCGTCTTCACCACCGATATGCGCACCGTGCGCGCCGATTTCTGCCGCCAGCTCGACGTGGTCATTAATGATCAGGATTGCAGACGACTCATTGCAGAGCTGCAGTAGCGCCTGCGCTTGTGTAAGCCGCAGGCTGGGCGCTGCAGTTTTGTTCCGATACTGGAAGACGCGTGCGCCACCGCTGAGGGCCGCCTGCGTCATCCGCAGCAACGCGGCCGTATCGTCGGTGTCCGGGGTGACTGCGTAGAGCCCTTTAATCGCTTTGGTCAGAGGGTTCATCTTCTCGTGCCCAGAATAAACGGTCCGGGATATGCTGGCCCATGCCGGGCCGAAACGCTGCTTTCAGCGTTTGCCACGTATATTCCTGCGCGTCTTTCACGGCGTCGCCAATACTCAGCCCGTTGGCGATGGTGGCGGCGATGGCTGAAGCAAGGGTGCAGCCGGAGCCATGGTAGGAGCCGGGGAGCCGATCCCAGCGGTCGATACGAATGACGCCTTCTTGACCGTAGAGGGTATTAACGACCTGGGTGGTGTTTTCATGTGTGCCGGTAATTAACACGTATTCACACCCCAGGGCGAGCAGGCGCCGGGCGCATTCAGCGAGTTCGAGTTCTTCTTCGCCGTCTTCTTGCACAAGCCGGCGCGCTTCTATGCTGTTTGGCGTGATGATGGTGGTTTGCGGAATCAGGAGTTCGCGCAACGCTGAAATCATATCCTCGGTGGCGAGTTCATCGCCACGGCCCGACGCCAGAATCGGGTCCAGAACAAGCGGCACCTCGGGATAATCGGATACCACTTCAGCGATGGCGGTGATGTTCTCGACGCTACCCAGAACGCCAATCTTGATGGCGTTAACCGGCATGTCTTCAAGCACGCAACGCGCTTGATCGGCCACCCATTCGGGATCAAGCGCCATGATGTCCTCGACGCCCATGGTGTCCTGAATGGTGGCTGCGGTGACCACGCTGAGCGGATGACAGCCCATGCTGGCGAGGGTCAGGATATCGGCCTGCAAACCCGCACCGCCGCTCGGGTCGGTGGCAGCAAAGGCAAGCACGATTGGGGGCAACGCGGACGGCTCGGAGGCATTCATCGGGACGTGTGTTCGCTGTTCATATCAGCGCTGCGTCGCTAAAATGTTATTTTATCCCAAACCATACAAACGCGCCGTTCATCATGACAACCACAGACCTCAACGTTTTCAAAACCTATATGTGTCTTATTTGCGGCTATATCTATGATGAGGCCGCCGGCGTGCCGGATGAAGGCATCGCACCCGGCACGCGCTGGGAAGATGTGCCGATGAACTGGACTTGCCCGGAGTGCAGTGCGCGCAAGGAAGATTTTGAAATGGTGCAGGTGTGAGAATTCTGCACACCATGATCAGGGTGGGCGATTTACAGCGCTCGCTTGATTTTTATAACAAGGTTCTCGGCATGCGCGAACTGCGGCGCAAAGATTATCCGGAAGGACGTTTTACCAATGTCTTCGTCGGTTACGAAGACGAGTCGCATGCCGCGGTGCTTGAATTGACCCACAATTGGGACACCGCCAGCTACGATCTAGGCACCGGTTATGGTCACGTCGCCGTCGAAGTCGATAACGCGGCTACCGCTTGCGCTGAAGCAAAACGGCGTGGCGGCAAGGTGACACGCGAGGCGGGTCCGATGAAGCACGGCAGCACGGTGATTGCATTTGTCGAAGACCCCGACGGCTACAAGATCGAGTTTATTCAGAAAGGCACGATGTAGCCGCCGTGCGGCCGGCTTGCGCGACATAGTCGGCGATGGCGACAAACTGTGCGACAGTCAGTTCCTGCGCACGCGCGGTTGGCGCGATGCCGATCCGCGCCAGATCATCACTACTTAGACAGGCCGAGAGCGAATTACGCAGTGTTTTCCGGCGCTGCGAAAAAGCCATCGCTACCACCTGCGCGAAGACCTTCTCATCGCACGCCACATGTGGCAGCGGTTGCAACGGTATCAGGCGCACGACTGCTGAATCAACTTTGGGTGCCGGATTGAAAGCGGTCGGCGGCACCTCGATCAGCAATTCGACACTGAACCGGTATTGCACCATCACCGACAGCCGGCTGAAGTTGGTGTCGCCGGGGTCGGCGATCATGCGCTGCACGATTTCCTTTTGCAGCATCACGTGAATATCGCGGATGTCGGGTGCGAATTTCGCCAGATGAAACAGCAGTGGTGTCGAAATGTTATAGGGCAGGTTGCCGACAATCCGCAGATCGCTACCGAGGGTGTGAAAATCAAAGTCGAGCACGTCACCCTGGTGCAGGCTTAATTTCGGGCCGAATTGCTCTTGTAGCGTGGCGGCAAGATCACGATCGATTTCAATCGCATCCAGGCGGCCGAGGGCGACTAGTAGTGGGCGCGACAATGCCCCGAGGCCGGGTCCAATTTCGACGACGCGTTCGCCAGGCACTGGGCGGATGGCTGCAACAATATCGGCGATCACGCCGTTATCCTGCAGAAAATTCTGTCCGAAGCGTTTGCGGGGTTGATGCGGCATGTGCGGTGTCTCAGCCCTGACCGCGGGCCAGCGCCGCCGCCAAATCAATAGCCGCGTGCAGGCTGCCGGGGTCGGCTTTGCCACTGCCGGCGATGTCGAGTGCGGTGCCGTGATCAACCGAAGTACGTATCACCGGCAGGCCGAGCGTGAGGTTGACGCCATGGCCGAAGCTCGCGTATTTCAGCACCGGCAGACCCTGGTCGTGGTACATCGCCAGCACACAATCGAAGGCCTTGAGTTTCTCGGGGTTGAATAGCGTGTCGGCGGGAAGCGGGTCGGATAAATCCATACCCTCGGCGCGCAGGGCTTTAATCAGCGGGATCATCACTTCGATCTCCTCGCGGCCCATGTGCCCGGATTCCCCCGCATGCGGGTTGAGCCCGGCGATCGCGATCCGCGGCACCGCCAGGCCGAAACGCGTCATCATGTCATGATGCAGTATCCGCAAGGTAGTTTCTAGGCTGTCACGGGTGATGTGTGCCGCGATGTCTTTTACTGCCAGATGGGTGGTGGCGAGCGCCACGCGCATGCCGCCGCCGATCAGCATCATGACCACGCGCGGTGTCTGCGTGCGCTCGGCAAAAAATTCAGTGTGGCCGGTAAACGCTACGCCGGCATCGTTGATGATGCCTTTGTGCACGGGGGCGGTGACGATGGCATCGAAGCGGCCGTCGAGGCAGCCGTCAAGAGCGATCGCCAGCGTGCGCAGAACATAAGGCGCATTGTTCCGGTCGAGGCGGCCCGGGGTGACGGGGGCGGCGAGCGGCACGTCGAATACGGGGATGGCGTCTGCACTTGCGGTCGGCGGCCAGCCTTCCGTTGGGTCGAAAGGGATGGCGTGCCATGGCAGGCCCAGACAACGCGCCCTTGCTTCGAGCAGTTGTGCGTTGGCAATGACGACAATGCGTTCTGCGCGCGGCTGCCGCGCGAGCATCACACACAAATCGGGGCCGATGCCCGCCGGCTCACCGGCGGTGATGGCGATCACGGGAGACTTATTTTTCTTCAAGCCGGAGTTCGACGAATGCACTGTCACGCAGCTGGCGCGTCCATTCCAAATAGGCTTCTTCGGCTTTTTGTTCGCGCAAGGCCTGCCGTGCACGCAGCCGCTGCTGTTGTTGCGACATGTCCTGGGAGCGGCGTTCTGTTACTTGGATGATATGCCAGCCGAAGGGCGAGCGTATCGCACCGCTGATTTCGCCGGGCTTTAAGGCGTCCAGGGCTTTCTCAAATTCCGGTACGGTGTCGCCGGGCGACAGCCAGCCGAGATCGCCGCCGCGCGAGGCGCTGGTGTCTTCGGATTGCAGGCGTGCGATCTCAGCGAAATCAGCTTTATTCTCGACGCGCTCGAGCAATTTAATGATGCGTTCCTTGGCATCATTTTCAGACACCAGTTCGCTGGTCTTGATGAGAATGTGACGGGCGCGGGTTTGCGTCACCATCGCCGCTTCGACATGACCGCGGCGCTCGTTGACCCGCAGGATATGAAATCCAGCCGCGCTGCGCAGCACGCCGCTAACTTCACCGGGCTTCATGCTCTTGACCGCGTCGGCAAAGAGGGTTGGCAGTTGGATGAACTCACGCCAGCCCATGAGGCCGCCCTGGACTGCATCGGCGGCATCCGAAACAGTGGCGGCAATTTGACGGAAGTCGGTGCCGGTTTTGATTTGTTCGAGTGCGCGCCCGGCACGCGCGCGCCTGTCTTGCAATTGTTCCGGGCTTGCCTGATCGGGCACGCGGACCAGAATATGCGAGAGGTTGAATTCCTCGCTGCGGCCGTCTTGCTGCTGCACGGTTTTCAGAAAATTATCGATTTCGCTGTCGGCGATCTGGATTTTGTTTTCCACCTCGCGTTCGCGCAGGCGCACCAATACGATTTCCTCGCGAATGTCCTCACGGTATTTGCTGAAGCTGATCCCGTCTTTTTCGACGAGTGTACGTAATTCCTGGGTCGAGACTTTGTTGTTCGAGGCGATCCGCGCGATCGCGCTGTCGAGCGCTGCATCATCGATACGCAGGCCTGTATCGCGCGCGAACTGTAACTGCACGCGAGTTTGAATCAAGCGTTCGAGAACCTGCTTTTCGAGCGCATCCTGCGGTGGCATTGGCGTACCCTGTCGCTGCATCTGCAGGCTGACGGTTTTCATCCGTTCGTCGAGATCGCGACGCGTAATGACTTGGTCATTGATGACGGCGACGATCCTGTCCAGCAGCACAACGCGACGCGCCTGGCGTTCCTGTGCGTGTGTAACGCTTCCAAGTAACGTCAGCGCAAGCAGGAGGATTACGTAATTTATCGTGCGCACCGGGAGACCAATCATGTGTGTTGTAAAAATTAGCGGGTAGGATAATACGGTTCCGGTGCCACAAAGGGTGTTTCCGGGCGGGCATAACCACCGATATTTCGCCGCAGCAGATCCAGCGAATTAGAGCCGATTTTAGACAATCCGTTTAACTCTAGTTGCACGAAAACAGAGCTGACTTGGGTGGCCGCCGCCGTCGTGAATTTGTGTGCGACGACGCGCAACGCCCAGCAACCGCCGTTGTATTCCAAACCCATCAGTGTTTCCAGGGCCTTGCTGTCCTGAATCGAGTAATTGTAGCGTGCTACCGCATTCAAGCGCCCGGTTAGTGGCCACTGTGTAGAAAGATCGACCTGCCGCAAGGTGTTAAGCGAAGGGATCAAGGCTGCAGGAGTGCCGGCGGGCTGGGTGGCTGCAGCGAGTGCGCCATTCGTGTAGCGATAAGCCATGTTGACCACCTGGCCTGGCTCGGGCTGGTAGCGCACGCTGGTGTTAAAGCGCTGCGTTTGCGCGATATTCGTGGTGTATTGCCAGCCGGCGTCGACGTTCCAGCTCTTGACCACCGTGCTGCTGATTGCGGCCAGCAGGTCCGAGCTGTTGCTGCCTCGTGGCGAAACATTGGGCAGGGTTACCTCATGCGTTTTGTAGTAGTAGCGTTGGGCCAAGCCGAGGCGCAGGCGTTCGATACCGTTATTCTCCTGCAGCAGGCGTGTTGTAACGCCGCTGGTCAGCTGGTTGGCATCATTGATGCGATCCGAACCGCTGAACTGGTTTTCAGAAAACAGCGTGGCAAAGCTGATGTCCTGAGTGGCGCTGTCAAAATTCGGCAGCTGGTTTTGTGGCCGACTTGGGACGTAGAGGTAATACAGTTTGGGTTCGAATGTTTGCAGCAGGCTCTGGCCGAAAAACGCGGCGTTACGCTCAAAAACCATGCCGGTTTCTGTCGAAAAAATCGGCAGGCTGCGGTTTTGGCTTGAAGGGGTGCTGGTTGTGGCGTCGAGATCATAATGCGTCATGTGCATGCCGATTTTTGGCGTCACATAGCCAAAAGAATTTTGCATGGGCAGCAACGCGCTCGGATAAGCGAGGTAACGCCGGCCGTTTTGCAGCGAGGGGTGGGTAAAATCAACCGCACTCGAAGTCAGCTCCAAATCGGCATAGCCGGCATTTTGCTTGGTAGCGGCAAGCGTGAGCTGGGCGCGGTTATAGGGTGCGGTGATGGGGCTGGCGGGGTTGGTTTGCAATGTTTGCCAACGCTGTACCGACGCGGTGCTGTTCCAGGTACCGTCATTCCACCAAGTACCGCTTTTGCCGACCAAACCCGAACGCGGCAGTATCGATTGCGATGTGGATGCGATTTGTGTGGTCAGATCGGTGAAATAGGTGTCATCCGACACCTTCTGGATGTTGAGATTGGCGTTCCAGCCGTTGTCCCAGTTTTTAACCTGCCGCAAATTCAGCGCAAAGCGGTTGCTATCCGCTTTGACGTGGTCGTGGGGCAGAACTTCGAAGCGCAGTTCGCCGCTGGAGCGATCGCCGAGGTTGCGAAATTCAGCATTGAGCATTTCGCCGCGTTTGGACATCAGGCGCGGCGTCAGGGTCGCGTCGTAATTGGGCGCAATGTTCCAGTAATAGGGAACCGAAATCTCGGTCCCTGAATTGCCCGTGCTACCGAAGGTAGGGTGCAACAGCCCGGACTTACGTTGACGGTCGAGTGAAAAAGTCAGATAGGGCGAATAGAGGATGGGCACGCCGAGAAAGTCGACCCGCGCACCATGAGCGGTACCGATCTGCCGGTCTTTGTCGATTTCCAGATCGCTCGCGCGCAGGAACCAATCGGATTCACCGACCTCGCAAGCCGTGTAATTGACGTTGAAGGTGCGGTATTTCTGCCGGCCCTCGATTTCAATACGATCGGCATCGCCGCGCCCGCGTGTTGCCTGGACCTGTACTTCAAAGGTCGATTTCTCGATCGTGCCGTTGCCGCTTTCAAGCCGCATGCGCATTTCAGTGCCTTCGAGCACGTCTCCGCCTTGCTCGATGCGCACGTTGCCGCGCGCCCGGACTTCGTCTGCCGGTTTGTCGTAACGCAGCCAGTCGGCGTAAATCGCCTGTCCGCGGCGGCGCAGGCGCACGGTGCCTTCGGCCTCGAGTTCACGGTCTTGATGACCCTGCACCTCATTGGCTTCGACGAACAGCGGTAGCGGGCCACTGTTTTGAACCGGGAGCGGCAGCAGTGATGACTGCAGGCGCAGCCCCACTGGCGTGTCGACGGGCTTCGAACCCAGTGCCGGGCCGTCGGCGGCCATGACGGCAGCAGCGCCGAACAGCAGCGGTACTGCCATCCATCGTAAACGTAATGCGGGCATCATCGGTCCGGGCGCGAGGGGATGATAAAATCGCACAAATTTCCAATTTAGGCAATGTATTACGTGGAGAGAAAACTGCAGTTGCAGGGCTGGCTCGAAGCGCAGCTGAAGTGTGGCCCGCTGACGCTGGCAGCCGCGTCGGCCGATGCCAGTTTTCGCCGTTATTTCAGGCTGCAGTGCGGTGAACGCACGCTGATCGCGATGGACGCGCCGCCGGCTCATGAGGACTGCCACGCCTTCGTGCGCATCGCCGGTTTGCTCGCCGCCGCCGGCTTGCATGTGCCGGAGATCATCGCCTCTGATTTCGAGCGCGGTTTTTTACTGCTGTCGGATCTTGGCACCACCAGTTATTTACAGGCGCTTAACGCCGACGGTGCGGCGGGCGCCGACCGTCTGTTTGCCGATGCCACCGATGCGCTCATCCGCTGGCAGCTGGCTAGTAAGCCAGGTGTTTTGCCGCCTTATGATCGCGCTTTGCTGCGACGTGAGCTGGAGCTGTTCCCGGAATGGTATTTACAGCGCCATCGCGGCTTGACACCGAGCGCCGCGCAGCGACGCATGCTCGACAGCGTGTTTGATGCGCTGCTTGAAAGCAATCTGGCGCAGCCCACGGTGTATGTGCATCGCGATTACATGCCGCGCAACCTGATGGTTTGCACGCCAAACCCCGGCGTGCTTGATTTTCAGGATGCCGTCTACGGCCCGATTACCTACGACGTCGCCTCCTTGTTCAAGGACGCATTCATCAGTTGGGATGAGGAACGCGTGATCGACTGGACAGTGCGCTATTGGGAAAAAGCCAAACGCGCGGGCCTGCCGGTCGATACCGATTTTGGCGCGTTTTATCGTGATTTTGAATGGATGGGTCTGCAGCGACACCTCAAGGTGCTGGGTATTTTCGCGCGCCTGCATTATCGCGATGGCAAACGCGGCTATCTCGATGACACGCCGCGTTTCATCACCTATGTACGTGCGGTCGCAGCGCGTTATACCGCGCTCGCCCCGTTGCTCGCGCTGCTTGATGCCAGCGAAGGCAAGGCCGGCGCCAGCGTTGGTTATACCTTTTGAAGGCCATTATCCTCGCCGCTGGCCGTGGCGAGCGCCTGCGTCCGCTCACCGACCGAGTACCCAAGCCGTTGATCGAAGTCGGCGGCAAGCCGCTGATTGTGCATCATCTCGAAAAGCTCGCCGCTATCGGCTGCGAGCGCGTGGTGATTAATCACGCCCATCTGGGCGAGATGATTGAGGCGGCGCTCGGCGATGGCACGCGCTACGGCGTGACGATTGATTATTCGCGCGAGCAAACCGCGCTGGAAACCGCGGGCGGCATTGCCGCCGCGCTGCCGATGCTGGGCACGGCGCCGTTTATCGCAGTGAATGCCGATGTCTATAGCGAATACGACTACGCCGGGTTGCTTGCCGCCGCCGGCCGTATGGGTGACGCCGGGGCGCACCTGGTGCTGGTTGATAACCCCGAGCATCACCCGCAGGGTGATTTCGCCTTGCACGCCGATGGCCTCGCGCTCGACGGGGCGTTACTGACATTCAGCGGACTGGCGGTTTACCGGCCCGCCTTGTTTACCGCGATCGTCGCCGGCACGCGCTTGCCGCTCGCACCGCTGTTGCGTGAGCAAATCGCCGCTGGTCACGTAACCGGCGAGCACTTTGGCGGACGTTGGTGCGATGTCGGCACCGCCGAGCGTTTGATCAAGCTGAATCGGGATTTACGTGTCGGACGCGTATAATTCTCAGCATGAAAACCACTCCCAATCCCGTCGATTTCCGCGCTGTTTTCGCCCCGCGCAGGGCGCGTCTGGCCGCCGCCATGCAAACGGGCGCAGCGATACTGCCGACCGCGCCGGAGCGTTTGCGTAATCGCGACGCATACTACCTCTATCGTTACGACAGCTACTTTTATTACCTGAGCGGTTTTCCCGAGCCCGAATCGGTCATGGTTTTGCTGGCCGGCGACACGCCGCGCAGCATCCTGTTTTGTCGCGACAAGAATCTCGAGCGCGAAACCTGGGACGGCTTTCGTTTTGGACCTGATGCGGCGCGCGAGGTTTTCGGTTTCGATGAGTGCTACAGCATCACGGAATTGGATGCGCGCATGCCGCAGTTACTGGCCGACCAGCCCTCCTTGTATTGCCATCTGGGCGCCGATGCAGCCTGGGACACACGCGTGCTGGGCTGGATCAACGCGGTGCGTGCGCAGGTGCGCAGCGGTGTTGCCGCCCCCTCGGCGGTGCACGACCTGCACCGCTGGCTCGACGATATGCGTGTGGTCAAGGATGAGCATGAACTCGCGGCGATGCGCCGCGCCGCCGATATTTCGAGCCGCGCACATGTGCGCGCCATGCGCGCGGCGAGGACTGCGGGCCATGAATACGAGGTGGAGGCCGAACTGCTGTATGAGTTTCGCCGCGGCGGCGCGCAGGCGCCGGCCTATACCTCGATCGTCGCCGCCGGTGCCAACGCCTGTGTGTTGCACTACGTCAGTAATGATGCGCCCCTGCGTCAGGGTGATTTGTTGTTGATCGATGCCGGTTGCGAATTCAACGGTTATGCCGCCGACATCACGCGCACTTTTCCGGTGAGCGGGCGCTATACGCCGGCGCAACGTGATGTGTATGAAGTGGTGCTCGCGGCGCAGGCGGCGGCGATCACGGCGACCCGTCCCGGCGCGCGTTGGAACGAACCGCATGACGCCGCGCTGCGCGTGCTGGCGCAGGGCATGATCGATTTCGGCCTGTGCAGCGGCAGCCTCGACAAGGTGCTCGAAAACGGCGATTACCGGCGTTTTTACATGCACCGCACGGGTCACTGGCTGGGCCTTGATGTACATGATGCCGGCGAATACAAATGCGACAACCAATGGCGCTTGCTCGAGCCCGGCATGGTGTTAACCGCCGAGCCCGGGTTCTACATCCGCCCCGGCGAGGGCGTGCCGGCGCACTTCGAAAATATCGGTATACGCATCGAGGACGATGTGCTTGTCACGGTGGACGGTTATGAAGTGCTGACCGTGGCGACACCCAAATCGGTTGCCGCGATTGAAGCGTTGATGTGTGAATGAGCGCGGCGACATTCTTGTTGTAGGCGCTGGTCCGGTCGGCACGGCACTCGCACTGGGTCTTGAACGGCGCGGCGGCGCGGTCACTTTGCTGGAGGCGCGCCCCGCCGGCGGTGGTGATGATGATGCCCGCACATTGGCACTCTCGCACGGCAGCCGTCTTTTGCTCGAACGTTTGGGCGTCTGGCCGCTGTCGCCACCAGCGACACCCATCATGGAAATCAACGTCACGCAGCGCGGGGGCTTCGGTCGTGTTGTGTTAAGCGCAGCCGAGGCCGCTGTGCCTGCGCTCGGTTACGTCGCCGAGTATGGCGCCCTCCAGCGGGCGTTGGGCGCGGCGCTGGCCGCGAGTCGCGTGCGCGTCGAGGCCGGCTGTGCTGTGCTTGAGGTCGGCGGCGATGCGCATGAGGCCCGCGTCACCGTTAGTCAGGGCGGTGTGCGGCGCGAGATGTGCGGCGCGCTCGTCGTGGTTGCCGATGGCGGCGGCGCACTTGAGCTCGCGGCGGTTGAGCGCCGCGATTACGCGCAGTCGGCGCTGGTGTGCGAGGTCGCCAGTGAAGAGCCGCACCGTCATCGCGCCTTCGAGCGTTTTACCGCCGAGGGGCCGCTGGCCCTGCTGCCTAACGCGCGGGGTTGGGCGCTGGTGTGGACCGCCACACCCGAGCGTGCCGCTGCCCTCGCGGCGCTCGATGAGCATGCGTTCTGTGCCCAATTGCGCGAGGCCTTCGGGCCGGCGCTCGGCGCGTTCAGTTTATGTGGCGCGCGCAATGTTTTTCCATTGCAGCTGAAGGTGGCCGCACGCTTGAGGACACCACGCTGTGTGTTGATCGGCAATGCCGCGCAAACCCTGCACCCGGTTGCCGGACAGGGATTTAACCTGGGTTTGCGTGATGCCCATGAACTGGCGCGCCTGATTGCCGTGCACGGCGTGGCGGATGCGGGTGTCCAGCGCCTTCTCGATGCGTTTTTCGCAAAACGCCGCGTCGATCGTACTGCCACCATTTTCTTCACCGATACGCTGATCCGGTTGTTTTCTAACGATATCCCGCAATTGGCTGCCCTGCGTGGACTCGGCCTGACCGCGCTGGCAAGCCTGCCAGCCGCACGCAAATTTGTGGCGCGACGCATGATTTTCGGTGCGCGCGGCTAACTGCAAAAATTTTCATCAAGTCGCTTTTCTTGCCTCGGGGTGGCGATTACAATTACGCCCTTTCCCCGAAACCAACGAGTCCGCATCAGGCGTGTTGAACAATGCAGATCGGCCCGTACCTATTAAAAAATAATCTGGTGGTTGCGCCGATGGCGGGCGTCACTGACCGGCCGTTCCGGCAGCTGTGCAAGCTGATGGGGGCGGGCATGGCGGTGTCGGAAATGGTGGCGAGCAATTCGCTGCTGTGGGGGTCTGAAAAAACACGCCGTCGCGCCAATCACGAAGGTGAAGTCGATCCGATCTCGGTGCAGATCGCCGGCGCCGATCCGCAGATGATGGCCGACGCCGCGCGCTACAACGTTGATGAAGGCGCGCAGATCATCGATATCAATATGGGTTGCCCGGCGAAAAAAATCTGCAATGTGATGGCGGGTTCCGCGTTATTGCAGAACGAGCCGCTGGTGCAACGCATTGTCGAAGCCGTGGTGAGGGCGGTGCAGGTGCCGGTCACGCTGAAGATACGCACTGGTTGGGACCGCAGTAACCGCAACGCGATCAGTGTCGCGCGCATAGCCGAAAGCGCCGGCATACAGTCGCTGGCGGTGCACGGTCGCACGCGCGCCTGTGGTTATTCCGGCGACGCAGAATACGACACGATTGCCGCGGTCAAGGCCGCGGTGAAGATTCCGGTGATCGCCAACGGCGACATCACCACGCCCGAAAAAGCGCAGCAGGTGCTCGCTTACACCAATGCCGACGCGGTGATGATCGGCCGTGCGGCGCAGGGCCGGCCGTGGATTTTTCGTGAGATCGAGCATTATCTGAAAACCGGCACCCACCTGCCGGCGCCGGAGGTCGGCGAAATTCACCGTGTGCTAATCGGTCATTTGCACGACCTCTATGCCTTTTATGGCGAGCACACCGGTGTGCGCATCGCGCGTAAACATATTTCCTGGTACACCAAGGGCCTTGCCGGCTCGGCATCTTTCCGGCATGCCATGAACCAGTTGCAGACCTGCGCTGAACAGATGGATGCGGTGAATATTTTTTTCGGCGAGCTGGCCAGCCACGGTCCTCGTTTAACTTATGTCGAGGAACTGGCAGCGTGATGGTGAACGAGAATGAAATGGCGCGCTTTGTACGCAAGGCGATCGATGTTTATTTCAAGGACCTCGATGGCGAGAAAGCCCGTGGCGTCTATGACATGGTGATCAACAGCGTCGAAAAGCCGCTGCTCGAATCGGTCTTGCACAAACTGCAGGGTAACCAGTCGCATGCGGCCGAGGTGCTCGGCATCAACCGTAACACTTTGCGCAAGAAGATGAAGGCGCACGGGATCAAGAGCTAGAACTACATCTTCAAGCCGTGCCTTGTTTAATCCGCTTCCTTCCCACGCCGCCCTTTCATTGCCGACCTGAATATGACCGTCATCAAAATCGCGCTGTTAAGCGTATCTGACAAGACTGGCGTGGTTGAATTTGCGCGTGCGCTGGCCGGCCGTGGCATCAAGATGTTGTCCACTGGCGGCACCGCGAAGTTGTTGCACGACAGTGGCATTGCGGTGACCGAAGTGTCGGATCACACCGGCTTTCCTGAAATGCTCAATGGTCGCGTGAAGACCCTGCATCCGACGATACACGGCGGCATTCTGGCGCGGCGCGATCTGCCCGCCCATGTCGAGGCGATCCGGCAGGCGGGCATTGAGACGATCGATCTGGTTGTTGTCAATCTCTACCCATTTACGCAAACCATCGCGCGCGCAGGCTGCACGCTTGAAGAGGCGATCGAGAACATCGATATCGGCGGCCCCGCGATGGTCAGAAGCGCCGCCAAGAATCACGCCCATGTGGCGGTGGTCACCGATCCGGCCGATTACGCCGCCATTTTGCATGAGATACAAAGTAGCAATGGTGCAGTCGGCGCGCCGATGCGCTTTGCGCTGGCGCAAAAAGCGTTTTCGCATACCGCCGCCTACGACGGCGCCATCAGCAATTACCTGACCGCGCTGGGTAGCGACGGCCGCCGCGCGGATTTTCCGCAGCGGCTGAATTTGAATTTCGAGCTGGCGCAAACGCTGCGCTATGGTGAAAACCCGCACCAGAATGCGGCGTTTTATCGCGACCTCGAACCAGCCGCCGGCAGTCTGGCGCGCTATATGCAGTTGCAGGGCAAGGAGCTCTCTTATAACAACATCGCCGACGCCGATGCGGCGTGGGAATGCGTGAAGAGCTTTACGCAAGCCGCTTGTGTGATTATCAAACATGCGAATCCCTGTGGTGTGGCGGTTGCCGGCAATACGCTCGAAGCCTACCGCCTTGCTTTTGCCACCGACCCGACCTCTGCTTTCGGCGGCATCATTGCTTTTAACCGTGAGCTGGATGTTGAGACTGCGCAGGCGGTGTCCGGACAGTTTGTCGAGGTCTTGATCGCGCCGGCGGTGGCGCCGGCGGCGCGAGCCCTGCTGGCGAAAAAAGAAAATCTGCGCCTGCTTGAGGTGCCGCTGGCAGCGGGTGCGAACCGGCTTGAAACCAAGCGCGTTGGCGGCGGCATGCTGGTGCAGTCGCCGGATGACTTCAATGTGGCGGCCGCCGATTTGAAAGTGGTGACCCGTGTGCAGCCGACGCCGCAGCAACGCGAAGATTTGCTGTTTGCCTGGCGGGTGGCCAAGTTCGTTAAATCCAACGCCATCGTGTTTTGCGCCAACGGCCAAACCCGCGGCGTTGGGGCTGGCCAGATGAGCCGCGTTGATTCCGCGCGCATTGCCTCGATCAAGGCGCAAAATGCCGGTTTGACGCTGGCTGGTTCGGTGGTGGCCTCGGATGCCTTCTTTCCCTTTCGCGATGGTCTTGACATCGTTGCCGACGCCGGTGCGGTGGCGGTCATCCAGCCCGGCGGCAGCTTGCGCGATGGCGAGGTGATCGCCGCTGCGGATGAACGCGGCATTGCCATGGTATTGACGTCGCACCGTCATTTTCGCCATTAAACGCTGCCTGCGGGTGCGTTCGATACGGAGCACAGAATGAAACTGCTGGTCATTGGTTCCGGAGGACGCGAACATGCGCTCGCTTGGAAGCTCACGCACTCGCCGCGTGTGTCGAAAGTGTATGTCGCGCCGGGCAACGCTGGCACCGCCCTCGAAGAGGGGCTTGAGAACGTCAACATTACCGCGCACGCCGAGCTGATCGGGTTCGTGCGTCGTGAGCAAATCGCACTGACGGTGGTTGGGCCTGAAGCGCCGCTGGCCGCCGGCATCGTTGACGACTTCAACGCCGCCGGTCTCAAAATATTCGGCCCTACCCGTGCCGCCGCACAGCTGGAGAGCTCCAAGGATTTCGCCAAGCAGTTCATGGCGCGCAACAAGATCCCGACCGCCGCGCATCAGACGTTTACCGAAGCGCAGGCTGCGCATGACTATGTGGAAAAACGTGGCGCGCCGATCGTCATCAAAGCCGACGGACTCGCCGCCGGCAAGGGCGTGGTGGTTGCCGCCGATCTCAAGGAAGCACACGACGCCATTGACATGATGCTGGTCGGCAACAAGATGGGGGCGGCCGGTGCGCGCGTAGTCATCGAAGATTTCCTCGACGGCGAGGAAGCCAGTTTCATCGTCATGTCGGACGGTCGCCACACCCTGGCGCTGGCCACCAGTCAGGATCATAAACGGCTCAAGGACGGCGACATCGGACCGAACACCGGTGGCATGGGGGCGTATTCGCCGGCCCCGGTGGTGACGCCGGCGGTGCATGCGCGTGTGATGCGCGAAGTGATACAGCCGACGATCGCCGGCATGGAGCGCGAAGGTGCGCCGTTTACCGGCTTCCTCTACGCCGGCCTGATGATCGGCAAGGATGGCGCGGTCAATGTGGTGGAGTTCAACTGCCGCATGGGCGACCCTGAAACACAGCCGATTATCATGCGTCTGAAAAGCGATCTGCCCGGGCTGCTCGAACATGCCGTGGCCGGTCATCTCGACAAGATCGAAGTTGAATGGGACCCGCGGCCCGCACTGGGTGTGGTGATTGCAGCGCATGGTTATCCCGATCGTCCGCGCAAGGGCGACGTCATCAGTGGGCTTGAGGAACTGCGGCGCAGCACCGGTGATGATGCGCATGTTTTTCATTCCGGTACCGCGTTCAATGGCAAGCAGGTCGTCGCCACCGGCGGGCGCGTGCTGTGTGTGACGGCCTTGGGCCACAGCGTAAAAACTGCGCAGGGTCGCGCCTACGAGGTCGCCGAGCAGATCCGTTTCGACGGTATGCAGATGCGGCACGACATCGGATACCGTGCGATTACGGCACGACGCGCCTGATTTTCCGGGCAGGATTTTTGTAACAGCGACAGGGGAGGCGGCATGACTATATACGAGCGCCGGCAGGCTGACGTCGGCAATATCATCGCACTCGAACACGTTAATCTTGCGGTGCCAGACCAGCAGCTGGCAACCGCGTTTTATATTGCCGGGCTTGGTTTTACGCGCGACCCGTATATGTTTACCGGTCTCGAAAACATGTGGGTCAACATCGGCCGTAGCCAGTGTCATTTGCCGAGCCGCGGTACGCAGCGTTTGCGCGGTACCATCGGGATCGTCGTGCCGGATTTGCAAAAACTTCAGCGGCGCCTCGAAAAGGTTGCGCCATTGCTCGCGGCAACCTGTTTTGGTTTTAACGCCAACGCCGAGCGTGTCGAGGTGACCTGTCCTTGGGGTAATCGCTTTCGCTGCCATTCGCCGTCGCCAAAGTTTGGCACCATGGAGCTCGGCATGCCCTACGTCGAATTCGATGTGCCGCAGGGCAGCGCCGCCGGCATTGCCGCGTTCTACCGGCAGTTCATTGGCGCCCCCGCGACGCTCGATGCAGAGGGCGCTACTGCGGTAGCGAACGTTTGCGCCGGCCCCGAGCAGCGATTTTATTTTCGCGAGACGGTAGCCCCACTACCGGACTACGATAATCACCACATCCAGATCTATATCGCTGATTTCTCCGGCCCGCACGCGGCGTTATTGGCGCGTGGCCTGGTGACTGAAGAGACCAACGCCCACCAATACCGCTTTCGCGACCTTATTGATCCGGCCGACGGCCGCGTCTTGTATACCGTCGAGCATGAGGTGCGCAGTCTCGCGAATCCGCTTTATGCGCGTCCGCTTATTAATCGTAATCCAGATCAATCTAATAACGATTACATCCGCGGACACGACAGTTTTCGCGGTAGTTGCTAACCGTACCAGCAGGAATAAACCGCATGCGACCGCAAAATCTCGCCCTTGATATACCAGCGGTTCGCAAATATCTGACCGCCTTGCAGGCGCGTATTGTCGGTCGCCTGTCGGCTCTCGACGGTAAGGCGTTTCGCACGGATACGTGGGAGCGGCCCGAGGGCGGTGGTGGCACCAGTTGTGTACTCGAAGACGGCAATCTCTTCGAGCGCGGTGGCGTTAATCTGTCATTTGTCACCGGAAATCAGCTGCCGCCATCGGCCACCGCGGCGCGGCCGCATCTCGCCGGCCGGCCGTGGGAGGCGATCGGCATTTCTTTGGTGATGCATCCGCGCAACCCGTATGTGCCAACCACGCACATGAACGTGCGTTTCTTCGTTGCCAAGCCCGGTGACGCCGAGGGGCCCGATGCCAAGCCTGTATGGTGGTTCGGCGGCGGCATGGATCTCACGCCGTATTACGGGTTTGAACGTGACGCGGTTCACTTTCATAGCGTTTGCCGCGATGCGCTGGTTTCGTTTGGTAGCGATCGCTACGCGCGTTATAAAAAATGGTGCGATGAGTATTTTTATCTCAAACATCGCAAGGAGCCGCGCGGGATCGGCGGGATTTTTTTCGACGATCTCTCCGAACCTGATTTCATGCACTGCTTTCGTCTGCAGCAAAGTGTCGGTAGTCGTTTTCTCGACGCCTATCTGCCGATCGTCGAGCGCCGCAAGGACATGCCATATGGTGAACGCGAGCGCGAATGGCAGGCCTGCCGGCGCGGGCGTTACGTTGAATTCAATCTGGTGTGGGACCGCGGCACTTTGTTTGGTCTGCAATCGGGTGGCCGCACAGAATCGATTCTTATGTCGTTGCCGCCTATCGTCAAATGGCGTTATGACCAAGTGCCGGCGGCGGGTAGCGAAGAAGCGAAGCTGTTGACCGATTATCTGACCGGCCGTGATTGGCTGGACGCTACCGCTTAGTTTCGCTTAGTTTCCCTTGTTTTTCCTTGGCTAGCCGTATCGATCATGCGACTGCTGCGGCTGTTTGTAGCTTCGCCACGCCATGCATGGCGCGTAGTTAATGGGGCAGTCTTGAAAGCCGATCGGTTTTTCCTGCTTGTCGTTTTGCTGCTGGCAGGCGCCGCGCGGGCTGGACAGCTAGAGCGGTTTGTCGGCCGCCTAACCCTGGCGTCCGCACAGACGGTGGTGGTAGCCGAAGGCGATTAAGAAGCCCGCTCCAGCGGCAGTTTTAGCGTGCGCTTATACGATGCCGCGGCGGCCGGTGATGAAACAACGTTTTTTCGGGCGGGCCTGGTGCGGCCGTGTGACGGCACGCTCGAGCGTCTGTTGCTGGCTGATATTGACGGCGATCGCGTCGCCGAGATCGTTGTTATCGTGCGTAGCGCCGGCAGTGGCAGCTATCTTTCGGCGCAGGCTTTTGCTTTTGACGCGCGGCGGCCGGTTCTTCGCGCGGCGGTCGAGGGCTTGCCACCTGCCGTTGATGTGGTCGCCGCCCTTCAAGAAGAGGCGCGTAACCACCGCTAACAGGCTGTTTGGCTATTTATTTCCGAACCACCGGCCGCGCAAATTCTCGATGCCGGCAAGGATGCGTTGTCCGAGGGAAGAGGTTCTTAGACCGTCAGCCTCCTGCACGCGGTGGGCGTCGAGTAGTTGCGGGGTTTGTCTGAAGGCGAGGTAACGTTGCAGCGCGGCTTCGACGTGGCCTTTGAGCAGGCGCACGCTGACCGGTTTGTTGAGAAAGCGAAAAATCTGCGCCTGATTGATCAACTCGATGACCAGTTCTGAATCGGATGCGCCCGTAACGACGATGGTCAGTATCTGAGGATTTTCCTGCTTAAGAATTTTAAGCATCGTCATGATCTGTTCCTGGCCGGCTTCGACGTCAGCGATGACGACGGCGATTTCATGTTTCAGCATGACCGGTAGCGCCGCTTCGAGATCAGGCGCGTAGAACACCGGGCAGCGGCTGCCGACAAGTTCGCGGGCGACGCGCTGCAGATCGTAACCCTTGTCGATCACCAGCACGCCGGCTTCCATCTGCCCGGGCAACTCCGCGCTCGCCGTCTTGGTATTGGCAAGCTCAAGGGCGATAGTCACACCCTCGGCGACCGTTTTACGTAACTCCGCGCTGTCCCAGGGTTTACTAATGAAGCGGTAGATTTCGCCGTCATTGATCGAGCCGACGATCGACGCCAGGTCGGAATAGCCGGTCAGCAGGATGCGTACGCTGTGTGGTGAAATCTCGCGCGAGCGGCGTAACAGTTCGACGCCGGTCATGACTTGCATGCGCTGGTCGGAGATGATGACGTGCATCTGGTAGCGGCGCAAAAAGTCGAGCGCCTTGTTGCCATCGGTGGTGGCAAATACGTGGTAACGATCACGGAATAGCGACTTTAAGGCCGAGAGTATACGTTCTTCATCATCGATCACCAGCAGCCGGCCTTTTTTGACGCCGGTATCGAGGCTGATGGCGCTGTCGCCGGTGGCGTCTCGCATGTCATCGTTGCCGGGCGCCAGTGTCGGATCGATCGACGAGGTGGCGGCAATCATCCGCGCCGCGCCGAGCAGGGCCGTTGCGTCGGGGACCCCGGGGACGATCGGCTCTCGCGCGGCTTCGATAACAGCACTGAATGCCGCCGCAAATTCCCCGGCGCTGCGGTAGCGGTTGGAGGCTTTCTTCGCCATCGCTTTGAGCAACACCTGGTCGAGCTGCGGTGATATTGCCGTTCGCAGTCTCGACGGCAGGGCCGGCTCTTCGTTCAGTGCCGCCTGCATAACTTCAGCGGTGTTGCCGGTGAACGGTTTGCGACCAGTTAACAATTCGTAGGCGATCACGCCAACGGAGTAGAGATCGGCTTCAAGGCCGATTTCAGCGCCGAGAAATTGTTCCGGCGCCATATAGTGTGGCGTGCCCAGCATGTCGCCGACCTGGGTCAGATTCGATGATTCGATACGCGCAATGCCGAAGTCAGAGAGCTTGATGCGGCCGTCGCTGTTGACCAGGATGTTGGCCGGCTTGATGTCGCGGTGAACCACGCGCGCTGCATGCGCATGGCCGACGCCGTCGAGCAGCTGCCCGATGATTTCACCCACCTCGCTTATTTCGTAGCCGTTTTCGCGCAGGATGTGATCCGACAACGGTTTGCCGTTGACCAGCTCCATCACGATATAGGCAACTTCATCATCCTCGCCGTAGTCGTAAATCTGCACGATGCGTGGGTGCACGAGACGACCGACGGCCTGCGCTTCGTGGCGAAAGCGTGCCACCACATGTTTGAGCGCGTATTCGTCGAGACTGCCTTTGCCGATCGCTTTGATGGCGACGCCGCGTGCAATCGCACGGTCATAGCCTTTGTAAACCACGCCCATACCGCCCCGGCCGAGGATGCTCTGGATTTCGTACTTGCCGATTTTTTCGGGTATGGCGGTCACGGGGTATGTGTTTTCTATGCGGGCCTGAAATGAATCACGTCTCGAGCGTGTGTTCGGTGGGCGGCTGCAACGGCAGCCAGACCCTGAAGGTGGTGCCCGTGCCAATGGTGGATTCAACGCTGATACGGCCGCCATGTTGTTGCACGATCTTGTAGGAGATCGAGAGTCCGAGGCCGGTGCCCTTGCCGATTTCCTTGGTGCTGAAGAACGGATCAAAAATCTTTGGCAGATTTTCTGGTGCGATGCCCTTGCCGCTGTCAGCCACCTCGACCACCACGCCCCCGTCTTCGGCGTGCGAACTCAGGGTGATGGTGCCCTGTGCACCTTCCATGGCCTGCGCCGCATTGGTGACCAGATTCAGGAACACCTGATTGATTTGCGAAGGCGAACAGATCACGGTGGGAATATTGCCCAGCTTGCGTTCGATCTCAACCGATTTCAAAAGATGTTTGGCTAGCAACAGGGTACTGGCCATGCCGTCGTTCAGATTGTAGGCGGTGACTTTGCTGCGATCGAGCCGGCTGAAGTCTTTAAGGTTGCTGACAATCTCCGTCATTTGGCCACTGCCGAACAGACCGTCATTGACAAGACTGGCGAGTTCTTCCATTACCTTGCGCTGCTGGAGTTCATTAATCAGCGCCGAGAGTTTGGTGAATTCACGCGCCAGCTCCTGCGCATTGGCATTGTTGCCGGCCTGCAAAAGAGTCAGCAGTTTTTTGCCATGATTGACGGTGTCGTTGATCGCCGGCAGTTTTGCCGCCACCGCACCGAGGCTGTTTTTGACATAGGCCAGCGGTGTGTTGATCTCATGCGCCACGCCGGCCACCATCTGGCCCAGCGAGGACATTTTTTCCGACTGGATCAGTTGTGCCTCGGATTCCTTGAGGTGGGTGAGGGCAGTCGACAGTTCCCGCGTGCGTTCCTCCACGCGCTGCTCGAGGCTCAGGTTGGCGGCGCGCAGATTGCCGCCAAGGTAACCGAGCAGAATCAGCAGTGCCGTGGCATAGGCGATCAGGTAGACGCGAAAACGTTCTTTTTCCTGCAGGACATCTTCGACTTCGTGGTTGAAGGCAAAGGTCAGCGCATCCAGCCGCGGTCCGGCGCTCAGACGTGCGACTTGGGCGGCCAGTGCAAGCGCGTCGGGCTTGTTCTTCAGCAGCAGCATACCGGCGTTGTAAGCCTGCTCCGCTTTCATGCGCTGACTTTCGCCGAGGCTTTGTGCCGCCGTTTGCAGATCAGCCAGCGTGGTTAGCAGCGCTTGCTGCTCCGTATCGCCGCCGCGCTGGTAGAACTGCGGTGCGCTACCGCCGAGCCGTTTTACGATAGCGTCAAGGTTAGGGCCGCGGGTTTTTGCGGCGCCCGGCTGCGTTGTGAGTTCGCTGCTGTTGCGCAGCAAGCCGTCGAGCCCCGCCTGCGCGGCGCTACTGGCGGCGGTAAATTGACCGACCAGCGCGGTCTTTTGTTGGATCGCTTGCAGCAGATCCGGTAGTGCTGCGTTGAGTGCCGGGCTTCCCATCGACTGGCCTGCGGTTTGCAGGCTTTGCAGCGCTTTACGTGCCGCCGGTGCGCGGTCGATCCGCGTGTTGCCGGCATGATCAAACTCGAAGCGCGTGCGTGAGACATCGATATCCCAGCGGACATCGATGTCTTTTAACTCGCGCAAAGTGGCAAGCACCTCGTTGCGCTCGCGCAGGTCCACCGCCGCGGTTTTTTCGTACAGAAAAAACAGCGCAGCGACCATGATCGTCGCGCCTGCGGCAAGCAGTATGTTCTGCAAGGTTGCGGATAGTTTCATGCGTCCTCGCCAAGGTAGGCGCGTCGTACCTGCGGGTTGGCCAGCAATGCCGGTGACTCATCATGCAAGGTGATTTCTCCGCTTTCCATGACATAACCCCTTTGACAGACTTCGAGTGCCAGTCTGGCATTTTGTTCAACCAGCAAGACCGTGACGCCTTCGGCGGCGATCGTGCGGATCGTCGCAAAAATTTTCTGCACCATCAGCGGCGCGAGCCCCATACTCGGTTCGTCCAGCAGCAGCAGTCGCGGGCGGCTCATCATCGCGCGCCCGATCGCCAGCATTTGCTGTTCGCCCCCGGACAGGGTGCCGCCGGTTTGATGGCGACGTTCCGCTAGGCGTGGAAATAACGCATAGACATGATCGCGGTCGTTACGGATTTCTGCCGGCCCCTTCCGGCTGTAGGCACCCATATCGAGATTTTCTTCGACACTCAGCCGCGCAAAGATACCGCGGCCTTCAGGCACCAGCGCGAGCCCCATGCCGACGCGCTGATGTATAGGCACTGCAGTAATATCTTCACCATTGTAACGGACGCTGCCAGCGGATGGGCGCAACAGTCCGGTGAGGGCTTTCAGGGTCGTCGTCTTGCCGGCGCCGTTGGTGCCGATGAGCGTCACCATTTCGCCGGCACGCACCGTGAAATCAACGCCCTTGACGGCATTGATGCCGCCATAAGAGACGCGCAGTCCGCTCACCTCAAGCAAGTTCGCCTCCGAGATAGGCTTCGATCACTTTCGCGTCTTTGCGCACGGCGGTGGGCGCCCCTTCGGCAATTTTGCGGCCGTAATCGAGCACGGCGATGCGGTCGCACAGACCCATTACCAGTTTCATGTCGTGTTCGATCAGCAGGATGGTCGTGCCGTCATCGCGGATGCGCTCGAGCAAGCGGCGCAGTGTGGCGGTTTCGGTGGCGTTCATGCCGGCGGCCGGCTCATCGAGGGCGAGTAGATGCGGATCGGTGGCCAGCGCGCGAGCGATTTCAAGGCGGCGCTGATCACCGTAGGGCAGGCTGCGCGCGAGTTCGTCGCCGCGTCCGGAGAGGCCGACATATTCAAGCAGCGTGCGGGCGCGCTCATGTATGGCGCGCTCTTCGGCGCGGGTGCGCGCATCACGCAGAATCGCGCCGAAGATACCGGCGCGGGTGCGCACATGGCGGCCGACCATGACATTCTCAAGCGCGCTCATGTTGGCGAACAGGCGGATGTTTTGAAACGTGCGTGCGATGCCGGATGCCGCTACCTCATGCGGGGCGCTGATATTGAGCACGGTGCCATTGAAATTAAAGCCACCACTGTCGGCGCGATAGACGCCGGTCAGCACATTGAAAAAAGTGGTCTTGCCGGCGCCGTTGGGGCCGATCAGGCCGTAAATCTCACCACGCTGTATGGTCAGAGAAATCGACGACAGCGCCTCAATGCCGCCGAAACGTTTGCCGATATTGACGGCCTCCAGCAGCGTACTCATTTTTTCGCCAGCTCCCGCCGGCGCACGCGCGATGGCCACAAGCCGGCCGGTCGGAACAACATCATCAACATCAGCGCCAGACCGAATAGCAGCATGCGTACTACTTCCGGTTCAACGATCAGGTGGCCAAACAGCGAACGCTGCAGCGGGTCGACGGTGTGGCGCAGCAACTCGGGTACAAACGACAGCAGCAAGGCGCCGACGATCACGCCCCAGATATTGCCCATGCCGCCCAGGACCACCATCGCCAGCACCATCACTGATTCGACCATTACGAAGCTCTCCGGGCTGATAAAGCCCTGCATGGCGGCGAATATGCCGCCGGCCACACCGCCGAACGAGGCGCCCATGGCAAAGGCCAGCAGTTTGATGCGCGTGGTATTGATGCCCATCGCCTGGGCGGCGACTTCGTCTTCGCGGATCGCCTGCCAGGCGCGGCCGATGCGCGAGTCTTCGAGTCGCAGATTGATGACGATCACCGCGATCAGCACCAGCAGCAGCAGGTAATAATATTTGATCGGGCCACTGAACTGCAGGCCGAGGATCACTTCATTCTGGCTGAAACTGAACGAACCGATACTGAACGGATCAATGCGAGAAATGCCCTGTGGGCCGTTGGTGATGTTCACCGGTTGTGACAGGTTATTAAAAAAGATGCGCACGATTTCGCCGAAGCCGAGTGTGACGATGGCCAGATAATCGCCGCGCAGCTTGAGCGTCGGCGCGCCGAGCAGCACGCCAAATACGCAGGCGGCCAGCGCGCCGATTGGCAGAATGATCCAGAACGGCAGATGCAGATTGAATTGCGGCGACGCGAGCAGCGCATAGACATACGCGCCGACGCCGTAGAAAGCGATGTAGCCCAGATCGAGCAAGCCGGCGAACCCAACCACGATATTCAAGCCGAGGGCGAGCAGGGTGAAGAGGATCGCCAGATTGGTCACGCGCACCCACGTCGTGCCGGCCATGGCCAGCACGAAGGGCAGCGCCAGCAGCGCGCAGGCCACCAGTGCAATACCACCCCAGACGGCGGCAGGATTGGATTTGAGACGTTGCGCGAGATTCATGATGGGCCGCCGTTCATCAGGCGCGATCGCCGACGCGTTCGCCGAGCAGACCCGAGGGGCGGAACACCAGCACGCCAATCAAGACGAGAAATGCGAAGACATCCTGATAATTGCTGCCGAACACGTTGTTGGTGAAGTCACCGATATAACCGGCACCCAGCGCTTCAACGATGCCGAGGAGCATGCCGCCGAGCATGGCGCCGGCCAGATTACCGATGCCGCCCAGCACCGCGGCGCAAAAGGCTTTCAGGCCGAGCAGCGAACCCATCGTGTAGTGGGCGATACCATAGTAAGTGCCGACCATCACGCCGGCCACCGCCGCTAGCGCCGCACCGATCATGAAAGTGATGGCGATGATCTGGTTCACATTCACACCCATCAGGCCGGCGATTTGTGCATTCTGCGAGGTGGCGCGCATCGCCACGCCGAGGCGCGTGCGATAAACGACCAGGGTCAGCGCGATCATCAGGGCAATCGAGATAGCAATGATGGCGATTTGCACCAGCGTGATGGTTGCACCGCCAACGTGGAACACTGTGTTCGGGATGATTTGTGGGAAACCCAGCGGATTGCGGCTCCAGATCATCATCGCAAGTTGCTGCAATACGATGGAAGCGCCGATCGCGGTGATCAAGGGCGCGAGACGTGGCGCATTGCGCAGCCGCCGATAGGCGAATATTTCCAGTGCGTAGCCGACACCGACACACACCGGGATCGCCGCCAGCGTGCCGATCAGCACGATCAGCAGCGGCGGCAGGGTAGTGTTGGCTGTCAGCCAGCCGATCACCGAGAAGGCCACCATCGCGCCGATCATGACGACCTCGCCATGCGCGAAATTAATCAGCTGGATGATGCCGTAGACCATCGTATAGCCGAGGGCGACGATCGCATAGACGCTGCCCAGCGTAAGGCCGTTGATGATCTGCTGCAGAAAAATATCCATGCGGTGTGCTTAGCCGTTGCCACAAAAAAACGGCACCCGCAGGTGCCGTTCTTGTTTGATCGGCTGCGCTCCGAGCACTATTTTTTATCCGTGGCGGCGGGCGCGGGTACCGCCGCCTTCACGTAGTCTTGGTATTTCACCGAGGCGCCGCCTTTGATGATGGCGAGCGGTTCGATCTTGCCGCTTTTCATCATGAAGATGGTTATTTCGGCATTCTTGCGATCGCCCTTTTCGTCGAATTCGATCTTGCCGGTGGCGCCGTCGTGGCTGATTTTCGCCAGCTCGGGCAGATATTTTGCCGGGTCGCTCGAATTGGCTTTTTGCATGGCCGCGATCAGCAGTTGGGTGCTGTCGTAGGTGAAGGGCGAATACTGAATCGGCTCGGCGTTGAATTTCGCCTTGTAGTCACCGAGAAACTTCGTGCTCGCCGCTTGCACCGGAATGCCGGCCTGCGAACAGACAAAACCTTCGGCGGCGTCGCCAGCCAGATCTTTCATGGTGTTGGTGCAGGCGCCGTCGCCGAACGCGAACACCACCTTGATGCCGAGTTCGCGGCCCTGTTTGAGCAGCGGGCCGGCGGTGGCATCCATGCCGCCGTAGAACACGACGTCCGGCTTCTTGCCTTTGATTTTGGTCAGCACCGCTTTCCAGTCGCGCGTGTCTTTGCTGCCTTTTTCCCGCGGCAGAACCTTGATGCCGGCAGCACTCAGGGTCTTTTCAACTTCGTTACCAAGACCTTCGCCATAGGCGGTGGCGTCATCGATTACCGCCACCAGTTTCGGTTTGTATTCGCTGGCCAGATAACTGGCGATCGCAGGACCCTGCTGATCATCGCGACCGACCGTGCGGAATACGGTTTTCAAACCCTGCTCGGTCAGTTTTGGGTTGGTTGAGGAACCGGTCACCATCGGCATGCCGGCTTGTGCATAGACGGTTGAGGCGGGGATGGAGACGCCCGAATTCAAATGACCGACGACGCCGGCGACTTTGGCGTCAATAAATTTTTGCGCAATGATCGGACCGCGGTCCGGTTTTTCCTCGTCGTCCTCGGCAAGCAATTCAAACTTTACTTTCTTGCCGTCGATGCTGAGGTTGCGTGCGTTGGCTTCATCAATGGCGAGGCGCGCGCCGTTTTCGTTATCCTTGCCCAGATGGGCGATGCCACCGGTCAGTGGTGCAGCGTGACCGATTTTGATGATGGTTTCTTCCGCCGCTGCTGCTTTGGGGGCGGGGGGGGCGTCGCTCTTGCCGCAACCATACAAGGCCAACAATACAGCGCCGCTCAGGGCAACAGTCCGCACTTTATTCATTGTGACGACACCTCGTTAAATGTTTGTTGCGACAAGATAAATCATTATCCGTAGGCGCCTACGGCTTGTCAATTTGGCGCTACTGCAGCGGCTTGCCGCTGGGGCAAACAAAAAGGGCGCAGCCGAAACTGCGCCCTTGAATGCATGGTTGCTGATTATTTGGCTTTAGCTATCATCAAATCGACAATCGCCTTGACGTCGGCGTCGGGGAGGCTCGCCGCGCCGCCTTTGGCCATCATTGCGGTACCTGGTTTACCCGAAATTCCAACCTTGTAGAGCGCCTCTTTACCGTTTTTGATACGCGGTGCCCAAGCGGCCTTGTCACCCATCTTCGGCGCACCGGCAACACCGGCGTCATGGCACGCCGAGCAGCTCGCCTTGTAGTTTTCCTCGGGGGTAGCTGCATTGACGCTGGCGACTGCCAGCAGGCTGGTGGCGCCGATGACAGCAACGTAAAAAGCTTTCATGGGATCTCCTTGAATGAAGCGTTGACGATGTGGGCGGCGCAGCTCACGTGCACCCGACCGTGGCAATTCCAAACTGGCGGCATCATAGCAAATTCGCTAATCGCCTTCCATTCACCGCCGTGCGGCTGTAAGGGTAGTGAGGAGTTGATCAAGTCCGGTGATGGCGGGCAGACACTCAACACCCCGGCACACCCAGGCGTTGACGCCGTTGTGCGCGGCCGCTTTGTTGAGTGTTGCCGGTGGCGAAACGAGGCTTGGTGGAACGCAGATGACGAGAGTTCTGGGCAGATAATGCGCGGCGAGCCGGACCTGCCAGGCGGGCGCATCGACTCCGCGCAACACAACGACGACGGGTGGTTCGAGTTGTTCATCGAGCGCGACACACAGGCTGGCATGCGCGCCGGGTTGTCGCTCCATCGCTGGTTTGAACGCTTTGAGTGTGCGCGCGGCGGCTGCGCACCACTGCGGTTCGCCGAGCAGATGGCCGAGTCGGTTCAGCGCCAGGGCGGCGATGCCGTTGCCCGAGGGCGTGGCATGGTCGAGGCCACTTTTGCTGCGCTGGATCAGTTGCTCGTGATCATGGCTGACGAAAAAGAAGCCGCCGTTTACGCGGTCTTCGAACTGTTCGATCAACACCGTGGCCAGTTCGCGCGCCCAGCTGATGTCGGCGCTGCGCAGCTCATGCTGCATGAGTTCGATCAGCGCGTCGAGCAAAAAGGCGTAATCGTCGAGATAAGCGTTCAGGTGCGCGTGACCGTCCTTGCAGGTCGCCAGCAGCCGGCCGTTTTGCCACAGCGCGAGGCGCACAAAATCCGCCGCACGGCGTGCCGATTGCAACCACGACGGCTGGTTGAAAGCACGCGCGGCACGCGCCATGCCGCCGATCATCAGCGCATTCCAGCTGACCAGTATTTTTTCATCGCGCCCCGGGCGCACTCGCTGTTCGCGCCGCGTGAATAATTTTTTGCGTGCTGCGTCGAGTTGCTGCAGGTTCTGCGCGCTGTCGGCGAGTTGTTGGCTGACGCGCAGGTGCCAGTATTCATGTTCGAAGTTGGGGCGCTGATCGAGGCCATAGTGTGGGGCGATAAGGTCGTACTCTGCGGCGCTGACGGTCGCGCGCACTTCCTCCGGCGTCCACACGTAATAGCGGCCTTCAGCGTGTTCGGAGTCGGCGTCGAGTGATGAGTAATAACCGCCTTCGGGCGCTTGCATTTCGCGCATCACCCAGGCCGCGGTATCGGCAACCGTCCGCGCAAACAGCGGCTGTGGATCGAGCAGCCACTGCTCGCTGTAGAGGCGCAACAGTGGGCCGTTGTCGTAGAGCATCTTTTCGAAATGCGGAATGGTCCACGTTTGGTCGACGCTATAGCGGCAGAAGCCGCCGCCGATCTGATCATGGATGCCGCCCTCGGCCATTTTTGTCAGCGTTAATTTGACCATCTGCAATGCGTAGTCGTCGCGCTGTGCAACACCACCGCGCAGGCATAGGTCGAGTTCGGCCGGATGCGGGAATTTCGGCGCTTTGCCGAGGCCGCCTTCGACCTCGTCGAAGCTGTCTTTGAGCTCAAGCAGTGCGCTATCGAAGGCGGCCGGAGTCAGGGCGGTTGCGGTTGGCGGCGGCGGCAGCGTCCGCGCAAGGGCCGCTCTAAGCGATGCGCTTTGTTCGGCAATCGCTGTTTTCTGATGATGATAGGCGCTGGCGATTTGCGGCAGCAGGTCGGCAAAGCTGGGCATGCCGTAGCGCGCCGTTTTCGGAAAATAAGTGCCGCCAAAATACGGCGTTTGATCGGGCAGCAAAAACATCGTCAGAGGCCAGCCGCCGTTGCGTTTGGTCAGCATGGCGTGCGTGCTTTGATAAATCTGATCGAGATCCGGGCGCTCTTCGCGGTCGACCTTGATGTTGATGAACAACTCGTTCATCAGCGCGGCCACCCCGACATCCTCGAACGATTCGTGCGCCATGACGTGGCACCAATGGCAGGCCGAATAGCCAATCGAGAGCAGAATCGGCTTGTCCTGCAGGTGCGCCTGCTTCAGCGCCTCGGCGCCCCAGGGGTACCAGTCCACCGGGTTGTCGGCGTGTTGTTGCAGATACGGGCTGGTTTCAGCGGCAAGGCGGTTGGGCATGTGGGCGGGGGCTAGCGGTCAGCGGAGTGGCGCTACCGGATGGCAGCGCTTGATCATCGCTGTGCGCGCCAAACATTTCAACCGCGTTGACGGTGGGGGTTAGCTCGTGCGGCTGGTGCGCCGCGGAGGACAGGATGTCAGAGGACGTTTCATGCTGACTACGCACACCCGTGAACAGTGAATCCACCACGCGGCTGGTTATGCGGGGATATCCTAATGCGTCGAGGTCGACCAAGGGCGCAGATAATCCATGCGGTCGATCGAGCGTATGGTCAGTTCGTAGACGACTTTGTCGCGCCAGATTTGCAGTGTGATTTCATCGCCGGCACGGCTGCCGTTCCAGAGTGTTGCGTAGAATTCCGCTTGCTTGCCGATGGCGTCGCCGTTGATGGCGAGGATGACGTCACCCCGTTTGAGTCCGCCGAGATCGGCGGGCGCGCCGCGCAACACTTCGGTCACCAGCACGTAGCCGCGCACTTCTTCCGAGTAGACGCCCAGCCACGGACGCGCCGCACCCGTGCGCCGGCCGTGCGCCAGCAGATCAGGCAGGATCGCCGGCAGGCTGTCGGTGGGGACGAACATGTTGCCTGGAAACGCCGCCCGGCCGTTGATGGCGTCACCCACCCAGAGTGAGCCGATGCCGATCAACTTTCCATCGGCGTTGAGCAACGCCGCGCCGCTGTGCTGGTCGCGTGCAGGGGCGGTAAAGAGCGCGTCATCGAGGGCGTATTCCCACCAGCCGGTAAAGTGGCGGCGTGACACGATGCTGACCCCCGAGAGGCCGCCGGCGCCCGGATGGGTCGCTACCATCGCGGTGGTGAGTTCACGCGCGGCGGTGGCATTGCCAATTTCAAGCGCCATGCCGCCCAACGGCTGGCGGGCACGCAGCAAGCCGAAGCCGCTGGCGTGATCGATGCCGACCACGGCGGCCGGCATGACACGGCCGTCGCTGGCCACCAGCAACACCGAGTCGGCTTCGAGCAAGAGGTAACCGATGGTCAGTATCAGGCCCTGATCATCGATGACGACGCCGGTGCCTTCGCGCTCCGCACCCAGCGAACCGGCGGTGCGCGCCGAACGTGGCACGCGTACGCCGAGTTTGACGATGGCGGAGGCGAAATCGCGTTCCCCAAATGTACCCGGCGGCGGCAGGTTTGCCGCGCGCCAGGCGGACCAGGTCGCGCTGACCAGGGAGGGCATCGGGCGGCCTGGCTTGCCGGGGCTAGTCGGTGACCGCGCCCTTGCTGGCGCTCGAAACGAGTTTCACATATTTGGCGAGCAGTCCGCGGGTGTAACGCGGCTTCGGTTGTTTCCACTTTTTGCGCCGCGTAGCGAGCTCGCGGGCGCTGACGTTTACCTGGATCAGACGCTTGTCCGCGTCGATGGTAATCGAGTCGCCTTCTTTCACCAGCGCGATGGTGCCACCCTCGTAGGCTTCCGGTGCGACGTGGCCGACGACCATGCCCCAGGTGCCGCCGGAGAAACGACCATCAGTGATCAGGCCGACCGACTCGCCAAGCCCTTGACCGACTAGCGCCGCAGTGGGCGCCAACATTTCCTGCATGCCCGGGCCGCCTTTCGGGCCCTCGTAGCGGATCACCAGGACGTCGCCGGGTTTGATCTTGCGCGCCATGATGGCTTTCATGACCGCTGGTTCGGAATCAAAGACGCGGGCCGGGCCGGTGATCTTTGGTGATTTCAGACCGGTGATTTTGGCGACGCAGCCTTCGGGCGCGAGGTTGCCTTTGAGGATCGCCAGATGGCCTTGTGCGTAGAGCGGGTTGTTCCACGGCCGGATGACATCCTGATCCTTGCGCGGTGCGGCCGGGATTTTCGCCAGCTCCTGCGCCATGGTGCGGCCGGTGATGGTCATGCAATCGCCGTGCAGCAGGCCGTGGGCGAGCAGCATTTTCAGCACCTGCGGCACGCCGCCGGCGCGGTGGAAATCAACCGCCACATATTTGCCTGAAGGTTTGAGATCGCACAACACCGGCACTTTGCGGCGCATACGTTCGAAGTCGTCGATGGTCCATTTCACGTCGGCGGCATGCGCAATCGCCAGAAAGTGCAGCACGGCGTTGGTCGAGCCACCGGTGGCCATAATGAGGGCGACCGCGTTTTCAATCGATTTGCGCGTGATGATGTCGCGCGGCCGCAGATTGAGTTTGATCGCATTGACCAGCACGGTGGCGGACGCGGCCGCCGAGTCGGCTTTTTCCGGGTCGGGCGAAGCCATCTGCGATGAGCCCAAGAGGCTCATGCCGAGCGCTTCAAACGACGACGACATGGTGTTGGCGGTATACATGCCGCCGCAGGCACCGACCGACGGGCAGGCATTTTTTTCGATGCCGATGAAATCTTCTTCCTTCATCTTGCCGGCGCTGAACGAACCGACCGCTTCAAACACGCTGACCACGGTGAGATCCTGCCCCTTCCAGCGGCCCGGCTTGATGGTGCCGGCGTAAACGTAGATGCCCGGCACATTGATGCGTGCCATGGCCATCATGCCGGCGGGCATGTTTTTGTCGCAGCCGCCGCAGACCAGCACGCCGTCCATCGCCTGACCGTTAACCGAGGTCTCGATCGCATCGGCAATCACTTCGCGCGAGACCAGCGAATATTTCATCGCCTCGGTGCCCATGCCGATCCCATCGGTGATGGTGGGGACGCCGAACACCTGCGGCATCGCGCCTTCTTTGCGCAGTGCGGCCATCGCGCGATCCACCAGCGGTTGGATGCCGGCGTTGCAGGGGTTCATGTTGGAGTGACCGTTGGCGACGCCGACGATTGGTTTTACAAAATCGCCGTCGCCGAAACCGACTGCGCGCAACATCGCGCGGTTGGGTGAACGGGCCACGCCCTGGGTGATGAGATGACTGCGTCGATTGAGTGCCATGATGGTCCGGTTTTGAGTGAATGCGGGTCGAAGAACTGAACAAGCGGGAATATCAAGAGCGGCTCTTTGATTCCCGGCTTGTCGCCTGTAAATCGGTGTGTCTTGGAAGACCGTGTGATTAGGCGCAACGCCGCGTCATGGCTTCCTTATAATCACGGATTCTAACCCAATCTTTAGGCGCTCTTCGTGCTGCTACACCCGCAATTCGATCCGGTCGCGCTGCATCTGGGGCCGCTGTCTGTGCGCTGGTACGGGCTGACCTATCTAATCGGTTTTGGTTTGATCTGGTTAGTCGGCCGCTATGCGATCCGCACCCGGCCGCAGTCGGTGTGGAGTGATGCTGATCTGGATGACGCGCTGTTCTACGGCATCCTCGGCACCATCCTCGGCGGCCGTTTTGGTTATGTTTTGTTCTATAAGTTCAGCGAATACCTTGCCGAACCGTGGCGCATTTTTTACGTGTGGGAGGGCGGCATGTCCTTCCACGGCGGATTTCTCGGCGTCGTGATCGCCATGGTTTGGTATGCGCGCAAGCATCGTCACAGCGTACTGGCGACCGTTGATTTCATCGCGCCGCTGGTGCCGCTGGGTCTTGCCAGTGGGCGGCTGGGCAATTTCATCAATGGTGAGTTGTGGGGCCGCGCCAGCGACCTGCCGTGGGCGATGGTGTTTCCGCAGGTGGATCGCGTGGCGCGTCATCCGTCGCAGCTCTACGAATTTGCCCTTGAAGGCGTGCTGCTGTTTGTATTGCTCTGGTGGTATTCGGGGCGGGCGTTGCCGCGCGGGTCAACGGCGGCCGCTTTCCTGCTTGGCTATGGCACGTTTCGCTTTTGTGTTGAGTTCACGCGTGAACCGGACAGTTTTCTCGGCCTGCTCGCCTTCGGTCTCAGCATGGGGCAGTGGCTATCGGTGCCGATGATAGCCGGCGGTCTGGTGCTGTTTGCGGTGGTGCGCCGGCGCGGCTAATCGGTGGTGTTGGTTTTTGCCGCGGCGTTCTGGCTATGGATGTCATTGCGCACGAGCAGGCGCTGAAAATTATCCAGCGACATAAGGTGGGCGTAGATACGGCCGAGGATGCCTTTTTGTGCCAGATCCTTCAGCACGGCGCCGTCGAGCCCGCCCAGCTTGTTTTCAGCGACACGGAACATGCCGGTCAGGTGGATCGGCTCGCCCTGATCAGGCGTGGCCTGCATGGTGAACGGTTCGAGCAAGCCGAGTTGCAAGAGCAGGACGCACATGTCTTCAGTACGCGCCAGATCGGCCTCATATTCAAACAACAACTTCTGTCGCTGTTCCCACTCGGCGGTGGCAACACCCTGCTCATCGAATAGCGAATCGCCGCGGTCGTTGATGGCGCGTTTTTCGACGCAGGCCACGCGTTCGGGTACTTCGTTGCCATCGACCATGACGCGGGTCATGCAAAACGGATAACGGCGTACATACCCTGGCAGGTAAGCGCTGCGATCCCAGGCGTTGTCCGGCATATTGAAAAGATTTTGTCCTGCACCCAGCCCTGTCACCAGCATCGGCGTAAAGCTCTTGCCGTCGTCGCCACTGATGAAAACCAGCGGATAGTCGCGGCTTGCCAAGGGGAACTCGGTAAATGTCACCGGCATCGGGTTCATCGCGCGGAAAGGCATCGGTAGCAATGTGCCTTTGGGTAATAGCACGCGGTGCGTTTTGTTTAGCGGGATGACTTCCTGAAAACCGTAGGGCGGAGTAATTTGCGGTGCGGATTGCATAGCGGCGACCTTCCGAGCGTAAGAGGCCTCATTATACGGAAGAGCATTTTCTGCGCCCCCGTGCGCTTTCCAGCAAACATGATTTGCTGATAAAATAAATACTTATCGTGGGGATGTAGCTCAGCTGGGAGAGCGCCGCGTTCGCAATGCGGAGGTCAGGAGTTCGATCCTCCTCATCTCCACCACCATCTCAAGGCCAGACGTGCTCTGGCCTTGTTCCTGTGCCGCCTAATCCCCGAATTTACGGGGCTTTTTCCGGCGCTGCGAATTCAGGGTGGACACCGGTCGGTGCATTTTCACCCTGCAGCACCCTTAAATTCGTCTCTATTCTCTGTTTGTGCGAAGGTCGTTCTTCGCATGCTTGAGGCATTTCTCGAGGGAAGGCGCGGGATGGTTTGCGCCGTATTTCACCTACCAGTTGAGCGCAGACACGAACTCACGCAATGGCGACGTCGGGGTATCCCAGAAATTGATGATGTTTCGTCACTGCGCAAATTTGCGCATGCTGATTTGTGTCAAGCACGCG